>NZ_JBEXSY010000068.1:0-37033 GCF_040613895.1 Nocardiopsis sp. NPDC006198
CTCACGGACAACCCTGCTGTTTTGGGGCTCCGCTTCGCTTTGCCCCGGGGTTCGGGCGCCTTGAGGCCGGTGTGCTTCGTCCTCGTCTGCGCCTGTCGCTCGTTCCTCGCTCGCGGCTTGGCTCGTCCTGCAGCACCCCGGCGGCGCCCTCACGCACAACCCCCAGGGGCGGGGGCGCGTTCTCACTCGCAACCCCTGGGGTGGGGTCGTGTTCTCACTCGCAACCCCCAGGGGCGGGGAGCGGGATCAGGGGACGGGACGGGGAGGGAGCGCGAGTCCGATGTGCTCACCGATCTCCTCGAT
This sequence comes from Nocardiopsis sp. NPDC006198, assembly GCF_040613895.1. Taxonomy (NCBI): domain Bacteria; kingdom Bacillati; phylum Actinomycetota; class Actinomycetes; order Streptosporangiales; family Nocardiopsidaceae; genus Nocardiopsis; species Nocardiopsis sp. NPDC006198. The sequence continues at coordinate 304 of NZ_JBEXSY010000068.1, forward strand.
GAGCCCCAGGTCGGCGAGGCGGAAGCTGCTGCGGTTGCTGCGGCGGATCAGGGTGAGCGCGCCGCGCACGCCCCGGCTCCCCCGGAGCGGGACGGAGAGGAGCGACCCGGCCCCGAGCACCGCGAGCAGGGGAGCGCCCGACCCGGCGGCGCCCAGCACCGACTCGTCCTCGATGAGGGGGAACAGCAGGGACTGGCCCCGGCCGAGCACCTCGCCGGGGATCTCGGACCCCCCGGGCGACACTGCCGCGACCTCCTCCCGCACACCGGGCGCCGCGTCGGGGGGACCGGCGACCACGGCGCGCCGGGCGACCCCGGGGTCGGTGGGCAGGTCGCACACGTCCACGACCACCCAGTCCGCGTAGGAGTCGGCGAGCAGTTCGGCGGCGTCCGCGAGGGCGAGCGGCTCCCCCGCCCCGCCGGGCCCCGCGGACCGCAGCAGCAGCCGCGTCATCCTCGTCAGGACGTCCAGCCGACGGGCGGCGAGGACCACCACCTGGTCCTCCACCTCCGGTTCGAGCGGCGACGGGGCCTCCTCCTCGGCGCCGTTCATCGGCGGCGACATCGCCACCAGCACCAGCGGGTTCGGCTCCGTGGGCAGCTCCAGGCGGGTGAGGGTGAGGTGGACGTCCTCCGCCCACCCGCGCTGCGCCAGCCGCGACTCCAGCGAGGCCGGCCCGTCGCCGCGCAGCACGGCCGCGAGCCAGGACTGCATCGCCGCCCTTTTGCGCAGGTCCACGAAGTGGGCGAAGGTCTTCCCGGTGAGGTAGCCCGGTGCGCTGCCCAGCTGGGCGGCCCCCGCGTTGTTGATCCGTCTGATGTACCCCTCGTGGTCCAGCAGCACCACCGGGACACTGAGCTCGGTGAACACCGCCCGGAGCAGGTTGCGGTCGTCGTCGTTCTGGCGGCGCGGCCCGGGCTGGCTGTGGGCGCGGGCCAGCTGCGCCCCCGCGTCGTTGAGCAGGCGTTCCGCGTACTCCAGCTCCGCGAGGGCCGCCTCGGCGGTGCCCTCGGCGTCGTCCGGGTACATGGTGTGCGTGTTGCGGAGGGCGGCTGTTCTCTCACTGAGAGCAGTGGTCTCGCGTTGCAACCCGGCGAGGTTCTCCGACACGCTCAGGGCTCCCGTCGTGGCTGGTCTCTCCCGGATGTCCGGGTCCGTGATCCCCAAGGTTACGGTTAGCGGGTGAGCCCCGGACGCGGAAGGAGGCCCCGCCGTGTGGATCGAACGCCTGGCCCGCGACATCGGTGCGCTGGGACAGGCGGAGAACACCACCCTCGAACGCGCCCTCGACCAGATGAGCAGGGCCGCCGCCTTCGGGGTCCCCGGCTGCTCGGCCGCCCTCGTCGTGCTGTGGCGCGAGGTCGAGGGGGCCGACGGGACGGTCCGCCACGTGGTGACCGACTACGGCGCCTCCCACGCCGACCTCTCCGCCGCCTTCGAGCACCAGTACACGACCGACCAGGGCCCGACGGTGGAGGCCGTGCGGGAGATGGCCCGGGTCGGGGTCGCCGACGTGCTCCGCGAACCCCACCGGTGGCCGAGCTACACCGCCATGGCCGTCCAGTGCGGCGACCGCTCCTCCATCACCCTGCCCAGCCTCCTGTCCGGCGACGGCGGCGACGACGACCGCGTGGTCACGTTCGGGGTGCACTCCGGCCGCGCCGACGCCTTCGACGAGCAGGTCGTCGCCCCGCTCACCGCACTGCTGGCGGAGCACGCGGCGGCGGCCCTGCACACGGTGGGGCGCCAGGCCGACGTGGCGCGCGAGACCGCGCACATGCGCCGGGCGATGTCCGCGCGCACCTACATCGACCAGGCCAAGGGCATCATCATGCACGCGCGCGGCTGCGACGCGGACACGGCCTTCACCGCGCTGCGGGAGGTCGCCCAGCGCAACCGCAAGCGGGTCGTGGACGTGGCCAGGGACCTGGTCATGGAGAACACGGCGGGTGACGAGTCCCGAGCGTGATCGAAAACCGCCATGATGAGGCTCCGACCCGCAGCGACAAGGAGAAGCGACCGTGACGTCAGACATCTCGATCCGTCGCGAGCATGACGTCGTCGTCGTCACTCCCGTGGGGGAGATGGACGCGGTGACCTCTCCCGGCCTGGCCGACGTCCTGGAGGAGGTCCTGGCCGCCGACCGGCCGCGGGGCGTGGTGGTGGACCTCGCCAAGGTCGGCTTCTGCGACTCCCGCTGCATCGGGGTGCTCGTCGCGGCCTTCCGGCGCGGCCGGGACATGGACGTGGGGTTCGTGGTCGCCGAGCCGCAGCAGCAGGTCAACCGCCTGTTCGTGATAGCCGGCATCGACCAGGTCATCCCGATCGTGCCGAGCACCGACGAGGCGGTCGACTCGCTCAGGGGCTGAGCCCCCCGAGCCCGTCCACGAAGTGCAGCCGTACCGTCGACCCCCCGCCGTCCCCGCTGATCTCCAGGAAGTCGCAGCTCTGGCGGGTGATCCACAGCCCGTACCCGCGCGGGCGCATGCTGTCGGCGGGACGGTAGCCCGCCAACGGGTCGGTGAGGCCCCCGTGCTCGTCGAACACGTCGCACACCCACCGGTCGGGGCCCCGCCAGAGGCTGACGGAGCCCTTGCCCGCCCCGTGCTCCAGCACGTTCGCGGCCAGCTCGTTCACGGCCACGACGAGGCTGTCGGCCCGGTGCCGGGCCAGGCCCAGGGACTCGCAGAGCGCGGTCAGCTCACGGCGCAGCCGGGGGAGCGACATCCCGATCTCCAGCCGGTGGACGGGCCCGCCGACCGGCAGGGGGTCCGGCACGGCCGGCAGGGCGCCGAACGCCGCCGTGCCCAGGTAGCCGGGGTTGGGACCGGGCCCGCCCGGGCCCACCAGCGCCGGGTGGGTGGCGCGCACCGCCGCGCGGGCCCTCGGGCCGAGCACCCGCCCGTCGTAGGCGCACAGCAGGCGCAGGCCCAGGGGCGCCAGCGCCGTGCACAGGACCGACTCCAGGCGCAGCCACTCGCGCGTCTCGGTCCCCGAACCGGAGGGGGGCGGTGGCTCCGCCACCAGTGCCACGGGTTCGTGGGTGAGGGTCAGGCGGTGCAGGGCCGCCAGGGTGCGCCCAGGGGCCTCGTAGAGCCCGTCCCTGTCGAGCACGTGGACGCGCGCGCCCTCCGCGGGGGACAGGGACCCGACGAGGGCGGCGGCGCGGGCCCCGGAGACGGCGAGCGCCGCGTGGGCGCCGCCGCCCAGCGCGGACCGCAGCCGCTCCAGGGCCGTGTCGTGGAACCGCCCCTCGCTCTCGAAGAGGAGTCCCTGGTGCTCGAAGGTCATCGGCGCACGGCTCCGCGCCCCGGCCGCCCGGAGGGGGCTCCGCCGGGCTCGGGACACGGACACGGGGGGACGGGGGAACACACGGATCAGCGGGTGGCCCCGGACAGCAGGAGGCCGTCCGTCTCGCTCCCGTCGGCGCCCTCGTCCTCCGCCTGCTGCGGGCGCGACCGGTCGTAGGCGATCTCGGTCTCCACGGCGATCCGCTGCCACGTGAACCGCGAGCGGGCACGGTCCACGGCGGCGATCCCGTAGGCGGTGCTCATGGTCGGGGTGCTGAGCACGGCGCGCACGGAGCGCGCGACCTCGTCCGGCCGGCCGAACCGCATCAGTACGCCGCTGGTGCGGTGCAGGACCGCGCCGGGGGTCGCGCCGGTCGCGGTGGCCACGACGGGCAGGCCGCAGGCCATGGCCTCCAGGACGGCACCGCCGTAGGGGTCGTAGGAGGCGGCGGACACGTACACGTCGGCCGAGCGCAGCAGGCGCGGCAGCTCCTTGCGCTCGACCGGTCCGACGAGGTGGACGCGGTCGTCGACGCCGGCCTCCTTGGCCAGGAGCTCCACCCGGCGGGCGTTCTCGTCGAGGGCGACGTCGAGGTCCTCGGCGGTGGAGACGATGAGCAGCTCCGCCTCGGGCAGGCGGGTCATGGACTCGACGAGGCGGTCGGCGCCGCCGGCCTCCGTCAGGGAGGTGACCGACACCAGCCGCGCGCGCTCCTCGCGCCGGGAGGTCCAGTGCTCGGCCGAGGTCCCGCCCTCCATGCTGAAGTGGTCGGGGTCCACGCCGAAGGGCACGACGCTCACGTGGTGCCGGGGCACGCCCAGGCGCGCCAGCTCGCCCTGCTGGTCGGTGGAGTTGACCAGGACGTGGTCGGCGCGGGAGGCGAGGATCGTCTCCATGCGGGCGCGTTCGGGGTGGTGGGACAGCCCGGAGCGCTGTTCGCTGGCGTTGAGGGAGTGGAAGGTCTGGACGATGGGGGTCCCGCTCTGGTCGCTCTCGCTGTGCGCCTGGGCGTGCAGCGCCGCGAGGCCGCTGGTCCAGCCGATGGCGTGCAGGACGTCGGGCGCGTCCTCGTCCAGGACCGCGGCCAGGGCGGTGCCGAAGGCGCCGGTGTGCTCGGCGTGCTCATCGGCGGGAAGCGGGCTGGCGGGACCGGCGTCGAGGTAGGTGACGGAGACGCCGCGCGCCATCCGGGTGCGCCCCTCCGGCTGCTCGGGGTCGCTGCGACGGGCGTAGACCGTCACCTTGTGACCGAGTTTGGCCAGCTGCCGGGAGAGCGCGCAGACGTGCAGGCTCGCGGGGCAGGCGGGCTCCCCCCGGTGGGCGGGAAGGGGGTTGGCGTGTTCGGCGATCATGGCGATCTTCACTGGGCTGGACTCCTTGGGCGAGAACGGTGCCCGTCGTAGGTGCGAACGCCCGAGGTGACTCCGGAGCGGGGATCGGAATCCCCCCGGGCGGGACGGCGGCTGTGCGATCCAGGGGAGAGCGGGCGCACGGGTCGGGAACGCCCGGGCACAGCGGGTGGTGGACGCCGGGCAGCACTGACGGCCGCGCGCACGGAGGGCACGCGGCTGCTGCGGGGCGAACCGGGAAAGGAAGAGAGGCAGGGCAGACGCACAGTGATCACACCAAACGACCGTCGAAGGAGATCGAGGACCACGGGCGCGACGGAGTCGCGGCGCACGTGGCGGGTCGTGTGTGTCTGCGTCTTAGACACCCAACGGGGCCCATTCTGCCAGACGCCTCGCGGGCGGACAACGCGAGGCCGGTCTCGCGCCATGCCCCAAGGAGACTTCGGGGCGGACCGTAATACCCCGGGACCCCCTGTGCGCTGGGGGTTCTCCGTACCCGCCGATCGGCCCTGTCGGGCGCGCGTGGACGCCGCTACTGTCGGACCGGGACCACGGAAGGCCGCGACACACACCGGAGGCCCACCCGTCACAGCACTTTTATCGGCCGGAACCGGTGCGGGAACTGCATATCCGGGTGTTTTCCGCCATGATGTACGCGGATTTTGACCGACTCCAGCAGTAGGTCGGTACGGTTACAGAATCCAGACGTTGAACGGGACTCGACCAAGGTCCGGCGCGTGGCGCCGGGCAACCGGCCACGGCCGACGAAACGGGAGGAAGGGCGTATGGGTGTCGCTGGTGGGGAAGTCATTGTCACGGCCCTCACGCACCGGGGCGCTATCCGCCCCGCCAACGAGGACGCCGTCGTCATGGGTGCTCTCACCGTCGCCAGTGCGAACATGACCTCTCCGGTCCGCTGCGTGCTGCCGGTGAGCGAGCCCGTCATCCTGGCGGTCGCCGACGGGATCGGCGGACAGGCCGCGGGAGAGATCGCCTCGGAGCACGCGGTGCACCGCATGGCCGAGATGGGGCCGCGGCTGAACGGCCCCGAGGAGATCGCCCAACTGCTGAGCAACATCGACGAGGAGATCAAGGACCACGCCCTCCAGCACACCGAGTTCTCCGGCATGGGGACCACGGTCGCCGGCGTCCTGCTCAACAACGACGGCAACTTCTGGTTCAACGTCGGAGACTCCCGGACCTACCGCCTGGAGGGACGCCGCCTGCGGCAGCTCTCCGAGGACGACTCCCCGGCGCTCCCCCCCTCCGAGGACGGCCGCCCGGTCACCACGAACTTCATCACCCAGTCCCTGGGCGGCAGTTCCGGCGGCTCGATGGTCCCGCACGTGGGACGCGACGACGCGGCCGACCCGAGCGCCTGGCTCATGTGCAGCGACGGACTGTCCGACCTCGTCCTCCCCGAGGAGATGGAGCGGATGATCGCGGAGGCCGGCAGCGACGAGGCCGCCGTGCACGCCCTGTGGCAGGCCGCCATGGAGGCCGGCGGCAAGGACAACATCAGCATCCTGCTGGCGCGCCGAGTCTGACCCCGGCTCCGACGCGCGGGTCCCGCCCCGCGGCGGCCGGCGCGGGGCGAACACGAAGGGCCCGTACACCTCGCGGTGTACGGGCCCTTCCGCTCGTGGACCGCGCGGGTCCGCGCCGGCCTACTTCCGGTCGGCGCCGCCGCCCGGGCGGTTGCGCATCCGGACCAGGACGAGCACGACCGCGCCGATGCCCGCGATCGCGACGACGGCCACCACGGCCAGCGCCACGGGGGAGACGCCGCCCTCGTCGGCCTCCTCGGCGGAGACCTCCTCGGCGGCGGGCTCCCCGGCGGGCTCGTCCGACCCCTCGGCGGCGGGCGCCTCGCTCTCACCCGACTCCGCCTCCGGCTCCGGCGCCGCGGCGGCCACGGCCTCCTCGGTCACGGTGAACGTCAGGCTGTCCTGGATGGGGTGGCCGTCGGAGGACACGACGCGGAACCCGATGGTGTACTCGCCGGCCTCGTCCAGGGGGCTCAGCCCCACGGACACGTCCGTGCCGTCGAACGAGAGCTCGCCGTCCTCGTAGGTGGTCTCCCCGTCCGGCCCCGTCACGACGACGGCGCTTCCGCTGCCGCCCTCCATCGGCGCGTTGTTGAAGGTCAGCACGACCTCCTCGGGCACGGTCTCCAGGGTCTGCCCGTCCTCGGGGCTGGAGTCGGTCAGCACGTCGTGGGCCAGCGCGGGCGAGGGAGCCAGCGCCAGTGCCGCGGCGGCGAGGGGGGCGAGGAGGGCGGCGGCCGCGCGCGGGAGCACGCGGGAGGCTGTCCCGGTTCCGTCGAGGGGGGCGCTGCTGCTGGTGGTGGTGGTCATGTTCTTCTCTCAGCGTTCGTGGTCGGTTCGCGCCCGGCGCGCGGGTCCTCCGGTACGGGGACCGCGCGGTCCGGGCCTCTCACAGTGCGGACGGGTGCGAACCGGGAGGCCCCCGGGGCCGGTGCGCCGAGAGCGGAGCGGGGGAGGGCGCCGCGGACCGGGCCGGGGACCGGGCCGGAGCGGCGGCGCCGAACGCGAGGCGGGGGACGAGCAGCGGCGGCAGCGCGCGTGCGAACAGCGCGGCGAGGAACCACAGGGCCGCCTCGCCGTGGGCGAGCAGGGCGGAGGCGAGCAGGGCCGCCCACAGGTGCGCGAGCAGCATGCCGGGCGCGAAGCCGAGCGTGTGCGCGAGGAACCCGTGGCCCGCGTGGCCGGCGTCGGCGCCGAACGCGGGGTCGACCGAGCCCTGGAGGACGAGGTGCAGGGCGACCTGGACCGTCGCCATGACGGCGAGGATGTCGCCGAAGCCGCGCATGGACCGGGTGAAGAACCAGAGCACGGGGAAGAGCACCGCGGTGGCGGCGGCGAACCCGCCGGCGGAGGCGGGGACCTCCGCCCACAGGTTGTGGCCGCCCCAGGCCAGCCCGGTGCACGCCGCGGCGAGGGACGCCGTGCGTGTGAGGCGGAGAGTGCCGTGGGCGGGTCGCACGTGAACGAACCTAGGCCGTGCCCCGGGGGGCCGCAAGATCTCCCGAAGGTGAGAACCGTGCCCCTGGGGTCGCGGATCGGCGCGGAGCGTGACGGTCCACGGTTCGGCACCTCGCGTTTCCGGTCGGGCGGCCGGGGTCCTCCTCCCGGGCCGCGGGGCGGGAGCGGCGCCGGGAGGGGGCGCGGACGTGGAAGAGGCCGCCGGGCGCGATCCCCCGCGCTCCCGGCGGCCTCCTCCGTCGCCCTTCGCAGCCTTCGTGCGCGGGCGGACCCGGGGGTCCGCTAACCGGCCGGTACGAGCTCGCGCCGCATGTAGCGTCGCTGCTCGGGGGTGGTGCCACCCCAGACTCCGTGAGCCTCACCGGAACGAAGGGCCCACCGCAGGCACTCTTGGCGAACAGTACAGCTGCGGCAGACGGCGACGGCCTGTTCGGTGTCGGCGCGCCCGATCCCGGTGCTGCTCACCGGGAAGAAGATCTCCGGGTCGTACGAGCGGCAGTTGCCCTGCTCGACCCAGTCCTCGCTCTCGTGGTACAGGCGGTTCACGGGGCGCCTCCGATCCGTGGCTTGGTCCATGGTCCGTGGGCCGCGCCGTGTTCCCGCGGCGGGGCCGGAAGTCTCCGCCCCGCCCGCGTTCCCGTCGACCGGGCGGAACTGCGGCGAAGCGATGCGACTAAGTGTAGTACTACATGAGGTCGTACTACACGGAGTCTGCTGGAAATCCGCCGAATGATCAAGGACGTTCGGCCGTGTCAGACCCCCTCTCCGCCCCTCGACGGGCGGGGGCGGGGCCGTGTGTGCGGGCCGGGTGGGGGTCGGGAAAGCTCAGGAAATTCCAGCGCACGGACCTTTTTCGGAGCCCCGCCGCGTAGCGTGTGACCTGAGGCGCCGCCCCGAAGAGGCGTTATGTCGCGAGGTTCCCACCGAATTGATGTGACTTAACGCACGCTTAATATTGCTCGGTAAAGCTCTATGTTTGACCGTGTCGGACGGCCGCCGCGCGAGGCGCCGCCGCCGCCCCCGCGCGCCGCCCGTACCCGGCCCGCCCGCCGAACCGCCTGATGGGCGGGGCGTGGACCGCGCGACCGGGGTCCCCGTGACTCCCCTTGAAAGCCCTGGTCAGGGCCTTGGTTCGCTGCTAAATAAACGGGCCATACCCGATGCGAACCTCCCGAAACATCTGCGCGGAATCTCCGCGGAACCTCATTGACATTCGTTCGCTAAGTTCGATCGACGTGCCACATCTACGAACGAACCTCCAAGCACGCGACCGAACTGACACCGGGGCCGAGAGCCCTGAGACGACAGGGGCCGCGGGCCGTGGGGACGTGCGCCTCGCGCACCCGTCCCCGGAGGACGGGCCGCACATGTGGCGGCTGGCCCGGGAGACGGGAATGGACGTCAACTCCCCGTACGCCTACGCGCTCTGGTGCCGGGACTTCGCCACGACCAGCGTCGTCGCCCGCGACGGCGAGGGCCGTGTCGCGGCCTACGTCACCGGCTACGTGCGTCCCGACAGTCCCGACACGTACTTCCTCTGGCAGGTCGCCGTCGACTCCGCGTTCCGCGGACAGCGGCTGGCCCGCCGGATGCTCGACTTCATCGGCGACCGGATCACCGACCGTGGTCTGCGCTATCTCGAAGCGACCGTCACACCCGACAACACCGCTTCCCGCGCGCTGTTCGCGTCGTTCGCCCGGGACCGGGACACCGAGGCCGTGTGGAGTCCGCTCCTGACCGGGGAACACTTCCCCCAGGAGGGGGACACCCCGCACGAGCCCGAGGACCTGGTCCGGATCGGCCCGTTCGGGCAGGCACCGGGTCAGGGGCGTGACTGACCATCCGCACCGGATCAACCGATCCCGACCCACCCCGTCGTCCAAGCCATGAGCCCACGAACCTGGGGAAAGGAACCGAGGTACACACGATGGAGACCTTCCAGCGCCTGGAGTCCGAAGTCCGCGGATACTGCCGAAACTGGCCGGTCGTCTTCGACAGGGCGGTCGGAAGCCATGTCTACGACGAGACCGGCAAGCCTTACCTCGACTTCTTCGCGGGAGCGGGCTCGCTCAACTACGGGCACAACAACCCCGAGCTGAAGACCTCGCTCATCGAGTACCTGACGGACGACCGCATCGTCCACAGCCTCGACGCCTACAGCGTGGCCAAACGCGAGTTCCTGGAGACCTTCGAGCAGATCGTGCTCAAACCGCGGGACCTCGACTACAAGGTGCAGTTCCCCGGTCCGGCGGGCAACAACGCGGTCGAGGCCGCGCTGAAGCTGGCCCGCAAGTACACCGGCCGCTCGACGATCGTGAACTTCACCAACGGCTTCCACGGCATGACCCTGGGGGCCCTGGCCGTCACCGGCAACTCGATGAAGCGCGGCGGCGCGGGCGTACCGCTCGACCACGTGGCCACGATGCCGTTCGACAACTACCTCGACGGGCGCACGCCCGACTTCCTGTGGCTGCGCAGCCTGCTGGACGACAGCGGCAGCGGACTGGACAAGCCCGCCGCCGTCATCGTCGAGGCGGTCCAGGGCGAGGGCGGCATCAACGTCGCCAGCGCCCAGTGGCTGCGGGAGCTCTCCGACCTCTGCCGCGAGTACGAGATCCTCCTGATCGTCGACGACATCCAGATGGGCTGCGGCCGCACCGGCGACTTCTTCAGCTTCGAGGAGGCCGGGATCACCCCGGACATCGTCACGCTGTCCAAGTCCATCAGCGGCTACGGCCTGCCCATGGCCCTCACCCTGTTCAAGCGCGAGCTGGACGTGTGGGAGCCGGGCGAGCACAACGGCACCTTCCGCGGATTCAACCCGGCGATGGTGACCGGCGCCGAGGCGCTGCGCCGCTTCTGGAGCGACGACTCCTTCGCCGCCTCCACCAAGGCCAAGGGCGACATGGTCGCCGCGCGCCTGGGGGAGATGGCGGCGGAGCACTCCGACTTCGGCGCGCACGTGCGCGGCCGCGGGCTCGCCCGGGGTCTGGCCTTCGAACAGGACGGCATCGCCAAGAAGGTGGCGGCCGAGTCGTTCGACCGGGGCCTGCTCCTGGAGACCTCCGGGCCCGAGGACGAGGTCGCGAAACTTCTTCCGCCGCTCACCGCGACGGAGGAGGAACTGACCGCCGGCCTTGACATCATGGCTGACGCGGCCCGTGCCGCGGTCAAGGTGGCGCAGCCGGCCTAGGGCCCCGGCGGCGGTTCCACATCCACGCGGTACGGGGTCGGACGACACTCCCAGGAGGGAGGGCCGTCCGGCCCCGCGCCGCGTCGCACCACCCCAGCAAGGCGCAGCAGCGCGTTTAAGGAGCAAGCCAGTGATCGTTCGCAGCATGGACGAGGTCAACGACACCGAGGCCGACATCAAGACGGAGAACTGGCGCAGCCGCCGGATCATCCTGGCCAAGGAGAAGGTGGGCTTCTCCTTCCACGAGACCGTCCTGTACGCGGGCACCGAGTCGACCTTCTGGTACGCCAACCACGTCGAGCTCGTGCACTGCATCGAGGGCGAGGCGGAGCTGACCAACGAGGAGACCGGGGAGAAGCACACCATCACCCCGGGCACCCTCTACCTCCTCAACGGCCACGAGAAGCACACCGTCCGTCCCAAGACGGACTTCCGCGTGCTCTGCGTGTTCAACCCGCCCGTGACCGGGCGCGAGGTCCACGACGAGAACGGGGTCTACCCGCTCGTCGTGGAGGAGGACGCCCCCGCGTAGGGCGCCGACACGGCAGCAGGTGGGCGGGGTCCGCGCGGCGGACCCCGCCCACGGCCGTGTCCTGGGTTTTGATGGGGGTCTCCGGACCGGGCCCGGGGCGCGACGGGGGAAGGGAAGGACGGCGGAGAACCGACGCCCCAGTGTGACCGCGCCTCGGACCCAGGGTCACCAGGTACAGGTGACCCGCCCTGAACAGGCCGAAAGCCGGGTCACCCGGCGACCGCGTATCCATAACCAGTGCATAACGGACTAAACCCGTCTCGTTACTGCCGGATGTGCTCGGGGAGGGAGACCCCGTACCAGCGCCGCCGCTCCGTGTCCCGACCGGCGGCGGCAGCCGCGGCCCAGCGCCGCGCACCGCCCGCACCAGGCGTCCCACCATCCGAATGCGCGGCGCACCCGTCCTGCCTTCCCGGTCGGGGGCGCCGCCTCGCGAATCACCGAGGAGCAGTCGTGAAGAAGCAGGTACCAGCGATCAGCCGAGGAACCTGGGGCCGCCGAGACGCACTCCGACTGGGCGGCGTGGGGCTCGCCACGGTCGGCCTCGCCGCCTGCACCCGGGTCGACGGGGGAGGCGGCGGGGAAGAAGGGGGACAGTCCACCCTGGAACGCCTGCGCGAGCAGGGCTTCGTGAGCGTCGGCCTCGCCAACGAGATCCCGTTCGGGTTCATCGACGGCAGCGGCGCCCCCGCGGGGCAGTCCCCGGCCGTCGCCAGAGCGGTCTTCGAGGAGCTGGGCGTCCCGGAGATCCAGCCGACCCCGGTCACCTGGGACGGCCTGATCCCCGGCCTCCAGGCGAACCGATTCGACGTTCTCGCCGCCGGCGTGTTCATCACGCCGGACCGCTGCGAGCAGGTCGCCTTCACCGAGCCCACCGCCACGTCCCCCGAGGCCTTCCTCGTCAACGAGGGCAACCCCGAGGGCATCGAGCACTTCACCTCGTTCGTGGACAACCCCGACCTGACCCTGGCCGTCCTCAACGGCTCGGTCGAGCAGGGCTACGCCGAGTACTTCGAGGTGCCCGAGGGCCAGCTGGAGCTCATCCCCGACCAGACCACCGGCTACGAGCTGCTGGAGGCGGGCCGGGTCGACGCGGTGTCCATGCTGAAGGTCTCCCACGAGTACCTCCTCATCGACCGCGGCGGCCCCTTCGAGGTCACCGAGGCGTTCTTCCCCGAGATCGACGGCCGGGAGGAGAAGGGCTGGGGCGGTCTGTGCGTCCGCCAGGAGGACACCGAGCTCCTGGAGGAGATGAACCGCGTCATCGCCGAGTTCAAGGAGAGCGGACGCCTCCTGGAGCTGGGCGAGGAGTGGGGCTTCACCGAGGCGGACCTCCCCGACGACACGACCACCGCCGAACTCTGCGAGGGATGACCACGACGTGGACTTCCTGATCGAGCAGCTCCCCCGATATCTCGACGGCGCTCTGATCACCGTCCAGCTGACCTTGGGCGGCAGTGTGCTGGCCTTCGTGCTGGCCATGGTCTTCGGGATCCTGGGCAGCATGAAGCACTGGCTTCCCCGGGCCGTGGCCACGGTCTACGTGGAGGTCTTCCGCGGTATCGCCGCACTGGTCCTGATGTTCTGGATGGCGTACGCCCTACCGCTGGTGTCCGGCTACAAGCTGGACGACACCTTCGCGGCGATCGTCGCCCTGGGCATCAACCTCGGAGCCTACGGCGCCGAGGTGGTGCGCGCGGCCCTCAACGCCGTGCCCAAGGCCCAGGTGGAGGCGTGCGTCGCGCTGAACATGTCGTGGTTCCAGCGGACCCGCCTGGTGGTGCTCCCCCAGGCGTGGGCGCAGATGCTGCCCACGTTCGGCAACCTGGTCATCGAGCTCATGAAGGCCACCGCTGTGGCCTACCTCATCGGTGTGGCCGACCTGACGGCCGTGGCGCAGCAGATCCGCTCCGCCACGGGTGAGACGGTCCTGGCCTTCACCGGAGCCCTCATCCTCTACTACCTGATCGCGCAGGTGCTGATCTTCGGCATGCGACTGCTCGAACGCCGCGCCAACCGCAAGCTGGGACGGATCCCGCCCGGAGGCACCGGGCTGCTGGCGCTTCTGCGGCCCCCGTCCGTGGGCACGAAGGTGGGTGTCGCCAAGTGATCTGGGACTTCGAGTTCACCCTGGAGGTCATGCCGGACCTCCTGCGCGGCCTGTGGGTCACCGTCCAGGCCACCGTGTTCGGCTACCTGATCGCGCTGGCCCTGGGCCTCGTGATCGCCATGGTCCGCCGGATCCCGGTGCTCGGGACGATCGTCCACGTGGTGATGGAGTTCATCCGCACCACGCCGCTGCTGGTGCAGCTGGTCTTCGTCTTCGCCCTCGTGCCCGCGGGCTTCTCGCCCCTGATGGTCGGCATCATCGTCCTGGGGGTGCACTACGCGGCCTACACCGCCGAGGTGTACCGCTCGGGCATCGAGGGCGTGGCCGTGGGCCAGTGGGAGGCGGCGCGCGCGCTGAGCCTCCCGGCCCGGCGCACGTGGGGGGCGATCGTGCTGCCGCAGGCGATCCGCAAGGTCATCCCCGCGCTGGGCAACTACCTCATCGCGATGTTCAAGGACACCCCGCTGCTCTTCGCCATCACGGTCGTGGAGCTCCTGGCCACCGCCCAGCAGGTCGGCCAGGCGAGTTTCAAGATCGTGGAGGCGTTCACCCTCGTCGGGTTCCTGTTCCTCCTCGTGAGCATCCCGTCCGCGATCATCATCCGACGACTGGAGCGACGCTATGCCGCCGTCTGACACCCCTACGAACGCACGGCCCCAGGGTGGCGGGGCCGGGGCCGGGGGAGGCCCCCTGATCGTCTTCGACCAGGTGGTCAAGCGCTTCGGCGACCTCACCGTGCTCGACCACCTGGACTTCTCGGTCGACCCCGGGGAGCGGGTCACCCTCATCGGGCCCAGCGGTTCGGGGAAGACCACCATCCTGCGCCTGCTGATGACCCTGGAGAAGGTCACCGAGGGCGTCATCCGGGTGGGCGGCGAACCGTTCAGCCACATGCCCCGCGGCGGTTCGGGAGGGCTGGTCCCGGCCGGCGAGAGCTACCTGCGCGAACGCCGCAAGCGCATCGGCATGGTCTTCCAGCAGTTCAACCTGTTCCCGAACATGACCGTGCGGCAGAACGTCATCGAGGCCCCGGTCCACGTCCTCGGGATCCCCAAGGAGGAGGCGAACGCCAAGGCCGAGCAGCTGCTGGACCTGGTGGGCCTGGCGGACAAGGTCGACGCCCACCCGACCCAGCTGTCCGGCGGCCAGCAGCAGCGCGTGGCGATCGCCCGCGCGCTCGCGATGAGCCCGGAGATCCTCCTCCTGGACGAGGTCACGTCGGCGCTGGACCCGGAGCTGGTGGCCGGTGTCCTGGACGTCCTGCGCGAGGTCGCCGAGAGCACGGACATCACCATGCTCTGCGTGACCCACGAGATGGGTTTCGCCCGCGACGTGTCGCACCGCGTGCTCATGTTCGACCAGGGGCAGATCGCGGAGGAGGGGACGCCGGACCAGATCTTCGGCGACCCGCAGGAGGAGCGGACCCGGTCTTTCCTCAGGTCGGTCCTGGACAACGGGGTCTGACACCGGCCGCCGCCCGGCCCGGTCCCCGGCGCGGCGGGACGGCGTGCCACGGGGCGGGCCCGGGTCGGAGCACGACCCGGGCCCGCCCCGTTCCGCCGTCCGGAGCGCCCCGATCCGAGACGAGTGGCGACATACCGTGGTCATTGGACAGCTTTTAGTTATCTCTTGGGCAGAATGAGAGTCCTGATACAGGGGGGACTCTTGTGACCATGGTGCGAAGATGGGGGCTCACCTGGTGGTCGGCCCTCGCCGTCCTGCTCGTCGCGGTGCCGATGGCCGTCCACCCCGACCTGCGCTCCGACGTCCTGGGCGACTTCGCCGTCCTCTTCCTCGTCTCCTGGGGGCCGATGCTGGTCGGCGGCCTCCTGGCCTGGGCCCTGGTCCGGTCGCTGGGGGCGCGTGACGCGCTGGACCGCAGGATCGCCGCGGCGATGGTGGGCCACCCCCTGGGCCGGGAGCTCGCCTGGCTGGCGGTCTGCCTGGGCGCCTTCGTCCTCAGCATGGTCGTGCTGTCGCTGTTCTTCGGCATGTACGAGGCGACGATCGGCGCCGACCTGGCGATGTCGGCCTCCCTGGTGTCCCGGCTGCTGTTCCTCTTCACCCTGCCCCTGCTGGTCATGGACCGCTCGGGCGTCACCATCGACGGGAAGGGCACCGCCATGCCCTCCCTCGCGCTGAAGGTGACCGAGGGCTGGCGCTGGTCGGGCCTGGCCCCGGTCGGCCTGGCCCTGGGCCTGATCGCCTACCTGCTCGTCCCGTACACCGGGCTCCCGCCCGTGTCCTTCCCCCTCGTCGGCTTCGTGCTCGCGTTCGCCTTCGTCGCGGTCTGCGAGGAGATCTTCTTCCGGGGCATGGTGCAGACCCGCCTGGAGATCCTGATGGGCCGGTGGGGCGGCATCCTGGCGACCTCGGTGGTCTTCGCGCTCACCTACGCGGTCATCCAGCCCTACGACGCCGTGTCCCAGCTGACCGGCGTCGACTTCGTGTACGACACCGGGCTGTCCCTGCTCACCTACGCCACCGCAGGCGCGTTCTACGGCTACCTGTGGGCCTGCTTCCGGAACACGTGGCTCAACGTGCTCATGCGGATCGGGATGTTCGTCGTCATCATGCCGCCGGACCTCCAGATCGGGATCACCTAGGGCCCGCGGGCACGTCCGCCCGCCCGCCCCACCCCTGTGACCGGCCCCCTTTCCGTCCCCGGACCGTGGAAGACCGGCAATCCGTCCGCGAAATACCCTGACATCCGCCCGTGGGCGGGTACACAAGGTCCATAGCGGTCGCGTGGAGGTCATTTCCCCCTCACGGGGTTGTCACCGTGCGGTCATGAAAGAGGGGGAGTCTGCCCACTGTGAGCACGGAATCAGCGCCAACACCAGCGGGTCCCACGACCGAGCTGCCCGCCGACAGGTTCATGGACCGGGAGGAGGGGTGGCTGCGGTTCAACCAGCGGGTCCTGGAACTCGCCGAGGACGAGGACATCCCGCTCCTGGAGCGCGCCCGGTTCCTGGCCATCTTCTCCAGCAACCTCGACGAGTTCTTCATGGTCCGGGTCGCCGGACTCAAACGGCGCCTGGCCACCGGGCTCGCCGTCGCCTCCTCCAGCGGACACCGGCCGCGCGCCCTCCTCGAACGCATCTCGCTCTTCACGCACGAGCTGATGCTCCGCCAGGCCGCGTGCTTCGAGGACAGCGTCGCCCCCGCCCTGCGGGACGCCGGGATCCGCATCGTGCGCTGGGGAGAGCTGGACGACGACGAGCGCGAGTACCTGCACGGCTACTTCCTGCGCTCCGTCTACCCCCTGGTGACCCCCTTCGCGGTCGACTCCGCGCACCCCTTCCCCTACATCTCCGGCCGCTCGCTCAACCTCGCGGTCACCGTCCGCGACCCGCTCGACGAGCGGCGCATGTTCGCCCGGGTCAAGGTGCCCAGCTC
Organism: Nocardiopsis sp. NPDC006198; assembly: GCF_040613895.1. Classification (NCBI taxonomy): domain Bacteria; kingdom Bacillati; phylum Actinomycetota; class Actinomycetes; order Streptosporangiales; family Nocardiopsidaceae; genus Nocardiopsis; species Nocardiopsis sp. NPDC006198. Next base: position 17,183 of record NZ_JBEXSY010000068.1, read on the forward strand.
CCTGCCGCGCTTCATCGAGCCGGGCCCCCGCCCGGGCGGCAGGTTCGTCCCGGTCGAGGACGTCATCGCCGCCCACCTGCCCCAGCTCTTCGAGGGCATGCAGATCCTGGAGCACCACGCCTTCCGGGTGACCCGCAACGCCGACCTGGAGGTGGACGAGGACGAGACCGACGACCTCGTCACGTCGCTGGAGAACGAACTCCTGCGCCGCCGCTTCGGCCCCCTCGTGCGCCTGGAGGTGGAGGAGACCATCTCCGCCGAGGTCCTGTCGATCCTCACCGAGGAGCTCGGCGCCGAGGAGGAGGAGATCTACCGCGTGCCCGGGCCGCTCAACCTCGCCGGGCTGGCCCAGATCGCCGACGCGGACCGGCCGGAACTGCGCTTCCAGCCCATGGTCCCGGTCGAACCGCGGGCCCTGACCATGGGGGACCTCTTCTCGACCATCCGCGGGCGGGAGGTGCTCGTCCACCACCCCTACGAGTCGTTCGCCACCACCACCGAGCGGTTCCTGGCCATGGCCGCCGCCGACCCCGCGGTCGTGGCGATCAAGCAGACCCTCTACCGCACCAGCGGCGACTCACCCATCGTCGAGGCCCTCATCGAGGCCGCCAACGCGGGCAAGGAGGTCGTGGTCCTGGTCGAGATCAAGGCCCGCTTCGACGAGCAGAACAACATCCAGTGGGCTCGCAAGCTCGAACTCGCGGGGTGCCACGTCGTCTACGGCGTCGTCGGACTCAAGACCCACTGCAAGCTGTCCATGGTCATACGCAAGGACGACGACGGGCTGCTGCGCCGCTACTGCCACGTCGGCACCGGCAACTACAACCCCAGCACCGCCCGCATCTACGAGGACTTCGGCCTGTTCAGCTCCGAGCCGGAGGTGGGGGAGGACGTCAGCGACCTGTTCAACAGCCTGACGGGGTTCTCCCGCAAGAAGCACTACCGCCGCCTGCTCGTCGCCCCGGCCGCACTGCGCGAGGGCCTGCTCCAGCAGATCTCCCAGGAGATCGAGAACAGCCTCAAGGGCGACCCCGCCCGGATCCGGATCAAGGTCAACTCCCTGGTCGACGAGGAGATCATCGACGCCCTCTACCGGGCCTCGCAGGCCGGGGTCGGCGTCGACCTGTGGGTGCGCGGGAGCTGCGTCCTGCGCGCGGGCGTCCCCGGCCTCTCCGAGAACATCAGGGTCCGCAGCATCCTGGGCCGCTTCCTCGAACACTCGCGCATCTTCGTGTTCGCCAACGGCTGGCGGCCGCAGGTGTGGATCGGGAGCGCCGACCTGATGCCGCGCAACCTGGACCGCAGGGTGGAGGCGCTCGTCCGGATCTCCGACCCCGAGCAGTGCCGCCGCCTGGTCGGGCTCATGGACCTGGCCATGGCCGCCACCACCTCGTCCTGGCGCCTCGAACCGGACGGCACGTGGACCCGGCACACGCACGGCGAGGACGGGCTGCCCCTCGTCGACCTCCAGGACAGCCTGCGCGGAGACCGCCACCTGCGCGTGGTGGAGGGCGGATGAGCGGGGGAGCGGAGGCCGGCGCGGACGCCGGGACCCCGGACGGGAGAACCGGGGGACCGGAACGGGAGGTACGCATGACCAGTGCCTTCCCGCCGCGCGACACGGCGGTCGGCGGCTACCTCGAACCCATCCGCGCCGGCGGCGCCGTGCTGTGGCGCACGGGTGCCGGCGGTGCGACCGAGGTGGTCCTCATCCGCCGCCCGGAGCGGGGCGACTGGACCCTGCCCAAGGGCAAGCTCAAGAACGGCGAGCACCCCCTCACCGGCGCGGCCCGCGAGGTCGAGGAGGAGACGGGGCTGACCCCGCTGATGGGGCGCAGGCTCCCGCCGCAGCACTACCTCAAGGACGGGTGGCCCAAACAGGTGGAGTGGTGGGCCGCCACCCCGGACCGTCCCGGCGGGGAGATCGACTACAAGCCCAACGAGGAGGTCGAACTGGTCGAGTGGGTCCCCGTGGCGGAGGCACGGGACAGGCTCACCTACGACCACGACGTCCAGGTCCTCGACAACTTCCGGGCCGGGCCCGCCGTCACCGTCCCCGTGATCCTGTTGCGGCACCTGTCGGCGGGGGACAAGCGCGCGTGGTCCGGCAGCGACCTGCTGCGCCCCCTCGACGGGGCCGGGCGGTCCGACGCCCTGGCCCTGTCCCGGGTGCTCGGCGCCTACGGGAGCCCCCGGGTGGTCTCCTCGGCCGCCGCGCGGTGCACGGAGTCGGTGCTGCCGTACACCGTGGAGCACGACGTGCCGATGCGGACCGAGCGCGCCTTCACCGTGCGGGAGGGGTCGGAGTACGACGTGGAGGAGGCCCGCGAGGAGTTCGGGCGCATCATCGCCGAAGGGCGGCCGACGGTCGTCTGCACGCACGGGGAGCTGATCCCGAAGCTGATGTCGGCGGCGCTCACACGGCTGGGGGCGCCGGTCACCCAGCAGCTGGGGCTGCGCAAGGGCTCGTTCTGGGTGGTGCACGTCGAACCCTCCGGGGGGACGCTGGCGGGGGTGGAGCGCCACGCGCTCCGCGGCTGAGCCGGGTTCGCCGGACCCGCGCGGGGCGCGGCGGACGACGGTGACATGATGCGGTCATGGCCAAACACAAGGTTGCGCGGAGCGTCGTGGTGGACGCCCCCGCCAAGCGGATCTTCGACATCGTCGCGTCACCGGCGCTGCACTCCGAGTTCGACGGCTCGGGCACCGTGCGCGGCACCCACTTCGGCCCCGACCGGCTGGAGCGGGGCAGCGAGTTCGGCATGGACATGCGCATGTTCGGTGTCGGCTACCGGATCACCAACCGGGTGGTGGAGTACGAGGAGGACCGGCTCATCGCCTGGCGGCACGGGGGACCCCACCGCTGGCGCTACGAGCTCCGGGAACTGCCGGAGGGCGGCACCCGGGTCACCGAGACCTTCGACTACTCGCGGGGGCTCCCGGCGTTCTACGTCCTGATGGGGATGCCGGCGAAGAACGGGCGCAGCATCGAGAGGACCCTGGAGCGCCTCAAGGCCGCGGCGGAGCGGGACGGGGCCTGAACCCTCCCCGGTCCCGGGGAACGGCGGCGCCCACGGCCGGCGGCCGTGGGCGGAGCTGTTCACACGGGTCCGGCGCCGCGCGGGCGTCCGGGGCCCGCCGGCTAGAAGTAGCCGGGGTGCTCGGCCTCGACGAGCTCGGCCTCGGGGGCCTCCGCGGTGGCGGCGTCCGCGCCCTCGGTGCTCTCGGCCCCGGTCTCCTCCTCGGCCTCCTCGGCCTCGGCGGTCTCCTCGGACTCCGCGCCCTTGGTGGCCTCCTCGGCCCCGGGGGCCTCCGCGGTGGCGGCGTCCGCGCCTCCGACGGCCTCGCCCTCGACGGTCTCGGCCTCGGTGCTCTCCGCCTCGGCCTCCGCGCCCTCGGCCGCCTCCGTGTGCTCGGCCTCCTCGGCCTCCTCGGCCCCCGCGGGCTGGCCGGGGTGCTCGTGACCGGCCCCGGCCTCCTCGGACGGGTGTTCGTGCCCGGCCCCGGCGGGCCGGCCGGGGTGCCCGTGACCGGTGTTCCCTCCGTGGTGGTCCTGCCCGTGGCCGTCGTAGCCCCCGAGGCCGGACTGCTCGGCTGCGGGACGCTCGGAGCCGCGGGGCCCCTCGGCCCCGGCCCACGCGGAGGCGGGGGAGGCGGCCAGGCCGACGGCCGCACCGGCGGCCAGGGTGATGAGAGCGAGTCCGGCGATACGTTTCACGACATGATCCTTGCTGTGTGTATCTGAGTAACTACTGTCAGTCGTGACTGTAGGACGGTCGTCCCCTTTTGGCCAGTTCATCGGTGCGGTGCACCCGTTTTCGTGCCGCCCCGACCGTTATCCACAGGCCCCCGCAGCACTCGGCCATATGCCCTAAAGTTCGGCAAGGGCCCGTGTTCTCCGCGTCTCCCGGCAGCCGTGGCGCGAACCGGTCGGGCCCGTCGACGGTACGCCGAAGCAGGAGTCGGGGGCAGTGGTGGGAACAACCTTGGGTGACGTCTGGCAGGAAGTCCTGTCCGTACAACCGGAGCCGGAGTCGTGGATCGTCGTCTCCGCGGCCGTCCTGGCCCTGGCCGCCGTCCTGCTCGGCCCACCGTGGAGGGTCGGGCGCAACGTCGTCACCATCGCCCACGAGGGCGGGCACGCGCTCGTCGCGCTGCTCAGCGGCCGACAGCTCACGGGTATCCGGCTCCACTCGGACACCTCCGGTGTGACCGTCTCCCGCGGCAGGCCGACCGGCATCGGCATGATCCTGACCGTCTTCGCGGGCTACGTCTCCTCGTCGGTCATCGGGCTCCTGGGCATCCTCATGCTCATGTCCGACCGCATCACCGCCCTGCTGTGGCTGAGCATCGTCGTGCTGGCCGCGATGCTGCTGATGATCCGCAACGTCTACGGAGTGGTGTCGGTCGTCGTCACCGGCGCGGTGGTGTTCGGCGTCAGCTGGTTCACCCCGCCCGAGGTCCAGGCCGCCTTCGCCTACCTGTTCATCTGGTTCCTGCTCTTCGCCGGCGTGCGACCGGTCTTCGAGCTCCAGTCCCAGCGCAGGCGCAACCCCTCCCCCCACTCCGACGCCGACCAGCTCGCGCGGCTCACCGGAGTGCCCGGCACCCTCTGGGTGGTGGTGTTCGCCCTGGTGAACCTCGCGGTGACCGCGCTCGGCGTGTGGCTGCTGCTCTTCTGAGGCGACCGGTCGGCACGTCCCGCGGGGGACGGCCGGTTCAGGACACACGAAAGGGCGCGGCCCGGTGGTCGCGCCCTGTGCGGGGTCCGGCGGGGCCCGTACGGCCCTCGCCGACCGGGGAGCGGGTCGGGGCTCCCCGTCGGTGGACGGTCAGTCGGCGCGCGGTGCGGCGAGCGCCTCGGAGACCGTGGTGAAGACGGGGATGCGCGTGTCGAGCGACGTCACCCGCAGTGTCTGCATCACCCGGTGGATGGGCGAGGCGATGGCGAGGAGCGCCTGCTGCTCCTTGGCCGCCTTGTGCGCCCGGATGAGGACGCGCAGACCGCTGGAGTCGATGAACCGCAGGTCGGAGCAGTCCAGTACGACCCGCCCGAACGGCTGCGTGGTCAGGGCCTGGGTCACCGCCTCCTGGAAGCGGTGCTCGGTGGCCATGTCGATCTCCCCGTCCAGCGCCAGAACGCGCCCGGCGTCGTGCAGGGTGGAGGAGATGTTCAGGTCGGGCATTGCGACTCCGGCGTATTCGGGACGTGCCCGATGGGTCGGCGAGGCGGGCCGTACGCCGCTCCACGAGCGTGCGTCGACCGGCGCGTTCGCCGCGTTACCGCGGTGGCCAAGCTGATGGTTCATCAAGTTCCTTGCGTGGTGCCCCGGGCTGGGTCCGGGAACGAAACGCCTTCTCACCTGGGTGTCCTGGGGATTCCGCGTGAAGCACGGATGCCTGTCGAACGTGCGAACCCGGGTCGAAAGTTCCTGGACGCGTCCTGTCCGCCGCCGACGGCGGAGGACGCGTGGTGCGTCGTCGGACGCGTCGCTTGTCGCTTCGGGCCACTCCCAGCCCTCTGCAACTGTGAACCCGCCCGTGGGAGCGGGCATTCCCCTCGCGGTCGAGGGGTGGCCTTCCGGGGCGGTGGAATCGCGGCCGTCCCCGTGTGCCGGGCGGTCGGTCACCGGGATCCCCAGGGGCCCCGGCAGGTGCCATGTTCCTCTAACGGACCCGCCCAGCCTCGGACTTTACCATAGGGCTGTGGCCGATTCGTGACGTGAGCGACGCAAGGTCGTGCTCGTGCTGTTTGCTCTTCCTGTGCCTCATGAGGCACAGATCACAAGCAGTGGGCGTTCTCGGTCGGTTGACGGCCGGGTGTCTGGTCCAGGTCCTCCTGCTGGACCGCCCACACGCACGCGGAAAGCGTCAGGGGAACCGCCACGGTGAGGGCGATCGCGGGGATCGCCACCCCCGAGTCGTTGGCCGCGAACCCCGCGAGGGCCGTCACCAGTGAGCCGGTGAGGCCGGCCCGGAGTGTCGGCGCGTACTCGTAGGCGCGCTGGAGCGCCCCGATCCGCCACTTGGTCGGCCGGTTGAGCACCACGAACAGGAACACCAGGGCACAGGCCGCGAGCAGGGTGAGCTGCCAGTTGCCGAGGGTCCCCAGCATCGCGCCGAGCTTGCGCGCCAGCACGGTCCCGGCCTCGCCGTTCACCACCTGGGCCGCGAACGCCCCCAGGTGGCTGCGCTCCTCCGGCGGGCGCAGGTAGTCCCGCCACGAGAGCAGCGAGATCGCCGCGACCGCCACCGCCCCCACGGCCACCAGCCGCAGGGGGGTGACCCTCACCCCGGCGATCATCATCGTCGTCACCGCGAGTCCCGGGACCAGGGCGATCACCCCGCCGAAGTCGGTGCCCAGCCCGGGCCAGCCGACGATGAGCACGGACGCGGTGCCGACCGCCAGGGTCGTCGCCACGGCCGCGCGCCGCCGGCCCCGGGTGATCAGCCCGTGGGCGATCCCGGCGACCGCCATGAGCATGCCGGTCGCGAACGTCGCGAAGGCGATGTTGCCTATCCCGTAGAACCGCCCGCCCACGATCGGCGAGTAGCCCGTCGGCGAGTTCATCTGCAGGTTCGCCCCGAAGCACAGGTCGAGGAAGAGCACCGCCGTGGTCGCGCCCGCGACGACCGTCATCGGTCCCAGGATGCTCCGGCGCCACGGTCCGGCCACGGCCAGCGCCACCACCAGGGCGTCGGCGGTCACCACGCAGGCGAGCAGCGCCACCAGCGGGCTCCCGGAGGCCCACCACGGGATGAGGTTGGCCAGGTAGCTGGCGACGGGGAAGGCGGCGCCCGCGAGCGCGACGATCCGCGTCACCGACAGGACCAGGGCGCGCTTGCCGCGCTGGCGGCCCGAGTACCGGTGCAGGGCGTAGGCCGCCGCCGCGTAGATGAGGAGCTGGAAGGCGACCAGTCCGCTGAAGAAGCCGGGGATCGCCGCGCCCACGACCACCGCCGCCGTGTTGAAGTCCACCAGGCGCACGAGGGCCTGCTCGACCGACGGCGGACGCTCGGCCAGGTGCCAGACCCGCCCGCTGGTGGGCTCCGTCGCCCTGAGCCCCAGCGCGGTGAGGACGGTCGGCGTGGTGTCGGTGAGGGCCACGAGCCCCGGGCGCCGGGTCGACTCCGACGCCAGGTACGACTCGCTCCCGGAGAACCCGTCCTCGGTGATCTCCCCGGACAGGGCCACGGTGAGCTGGGAGGGGCCGGTGTCCATGGACACGCCGACGACCATGAGGGACGAGCCGACCGGCAGGATCCGCTCCAGGGCCCTCAGCCGTCCGTCGAGGTCGGCCAGCGCCTCCTCACGCGCCCATTCCGGCACGTCCTCCGGGTCGGGTTCGGGGGGCTCCTCCGCACCGTCCGTCTCCCGTTCCCGCGGGGGGTCGGGGTACAGCCGGGTGAGCTCGGGCAGTTCCACGGCGGCCAGGGACACGCCCTCCAGGCGTTCCGTGGTCAGGTCGAGCGGCCCGTCGGCGTAGTGGTCGACGCGGCCGGAGGTGTCGGCGACGCCGAGGGCGGCGCCGGGGCCCGCCGCCAGGGTGGTTCCGCCGGAGTCCCGCACCGTCTCCCCGAGCAGGCCGACGGGGGCGGAGAAGGCCGAGCGCTCGTTCAGCCGCACGTAGGAGTCGAACCCGGGGACCACCGCGCCCGAACCGTCGCCCTCGGGTTCGGGCGCCGCCTCGCACACGGTGAAGCGCTCGCGCTCGGACAGGGCGCGCTGCCCGGCCGACACCGACAGCCAGCCGTCCGTCGGGCAGGTGCGGGAGGTGGCGCTGCGGATCGACACGTTGCCGATGGCGCCGTCCTCGGCCATCCCCCACAGCGTCGGTGTGTGCTCCGGGGTCACGTCCTGCCACAGCAGTCCCGGTACGCCCACGAGGACCACCGGACCGCCGCGCCGGTCCGTCAGATCGGGACCGCCCCCGGCCCGGGGAACCTCCGCGGAGGCGGACGCCGCGGGTGTCCGGGGCTCCGCGGCCGCCGTCGGCGCGGCGGCGCACAGCAGGACCGCCCCGGACAGGACGAGCGGGCCCAGGCGCGCCCCCCAGCGCGCCGCCGTCCGTGCGAAGAGCCGTCGTGGCATGGCGAACCCCCCAGTCGCGCTCAGCCGGACTGGCCACGATAGTGACCATCCGCGCCCGGTAGGGGGACCCGCGCCCGCCGGGCGCGTGGCCCGGGCCGGGGCCCGCCGGCCCGAACCGCCCCCGAGGGGTGACCCGGCGCGGGACCGCCGCACCGGTCAGCCGGTGATGCCCCACTCCCGGAGGGTCGTGCCGGTGTCGGGCCGCTCGCGTCCGCGGGTGACACCGCCGGGCGTCCGGTCGAAGCGCGGGGCCGGACCGGGGACCACCCGGGACCCGTGGCGGACCAGGGTCCCGCGGGCCCGCACGTGCGGATGGTCGGGGGCCTCCTCCAGGGACAGGACCGGCATCACGCACGCGTCGACGCCGTCGAACACCGCCGCCCACTCGTCGCGGCTCCTGGTGCGCAGGACCTCCGCGAAGCGCTCGCGCAGCCGGGGCCAGCCGTCCCGGTCCCACTGGCCGGGGAGGTCCTCGCCGGTCAGGCCCAGGCCTGCCAGGAACGCGGAGTAGAACTGGGGCTCGATGCAGCCCACCGACACGTGCCCGCCGTCCGAGCACTCGTACACGTCGTACCAGGGGGCGCCCGTGTCCAGGTAGTTCGTGCCGCGCTCGTCGCTCCACGCGCCGCGCGCCCGGTCCTCGTGGACCATCGACATGAGCAGGGAGCTGCCGTCCACCATGGCGGCGTCCACGACCTGGCCCCGGCCGGAGGACTGCCGTTCGACCAGGGCGGCCAGGATCCCGGTGACCGCGAACATGGTGCCCCCGGCGAAGTCGCCGAGGAGGTTGATCGGCGGCACAGGCGGGCCGCCCGCGCGTCCGATGGCGTGGAGGGCGCCGTTGACGGAGACGTAGTTCATGTCGTGTCCGGCGGTGCGGGCGAGCGGGCCGTCCTGGCCCCAGCCGGTGACCCGCGCGAACACCAGGCGGGGGTTGAGCGCGAGGCACGCGTCGGGGCCGAGCCCGAGGCGTTCCATGACCCCGGGACGGAAGCCCTCCAGGAGGACGTCGGCGCGGGCGACCAGGTCGCGGGCGAGGGCGCGCCCCCCGTCGGTCTTGAGGTCGGCGCCCAGAACGGTGCGCCCCTCGCTCATGTGGGGGCCGTCGGCCCCGGCGTTCACGGCGTCGGCGGCCGGGGGGCGGTCCAGGCGGATGACACTGGCACCCAGGTCGGCGAGGAGCATCCCGGCCATCGGCGCGGGGCCGATCCCGGTGAACTCGACGACACGGATTCCGGTGAGGGGTCCCATGGGTGCGAGCCTCCAGCTGAGAGAGCGATCTAGAACGTGGTTCGGTTCATTGTGCAGGCTCCGTGCGGAGGGCGCCACAGCGGCACTGCACAAGACCGTTGAAGGAGAAAAGGAAGAAGGGTAACTAAAACCGGCAGAAGGAAAATCATTTCGGCTGATTAAAAACGCGAACCACAATGGGTGTTAATGTGTCCGTGCTCGTGGGAGAGAGCCGCGAAGCCGCGTGGAGAGCCCGCGGACCGCCGTCGCCATCAGCGGAGACGGCTCCAGGGGCAGCCCTACCCGGGCGAAACCGGAGAAACCCGAACCACCCCTTTTCCGAGAAGGATGCAGCCGCCATGCCCGCTACCCCGAAGAAGCGCACGCGCCGTGCCAAAGGCCGACGGCGAGCACGGGGCGGACTCCCGCGCCCGTTCATGGCCGTCGCGGTCGCGGGAGCCGTCGCCGTCGCCGCCGTGGGGACCGCCTTCGCCATGGACCGCGGCGTGGTCCTCGACGCCAACGGCGACGAGCGGACCGTGCACACCTTCGGCGGCACGGTCCAGGACGTCCTCGACTCCGCGGGCGTCACACCGGGGAAGGGCGACCTCGTCGTCCCGCCCCCCGAGACCCCGATCGCCTCCGGCGACCACGTGGTCCTGCGCTCCCCGCGCGAGCTGGTCCTCGAACTCGACGGCCACCGGCACGACCACAGCGTCCACGCGCTCACCCTCGACGAGGCGCTCCGCGAGATCGGCCTGGACCCCGAGGGGGTCGAACTGTCCGAGGACCGGGACACCCCCGTCCCCGAGGGCGGCCTCACCGTCACCGCCGAACGGGCGCCGCGCATGGTCGTCATGTACGACACCGTGCGCACCGAGACGAGGACCACCGGGGCGACGGTCGCCGACGTCCTCCTCTCCGCCGGGGTGACCCCCGGCGAGCACGACATCGTCTCGCCCGCCCCGGACGAGCCGGCCGAGCCCGACATGGTCGTCGAGATCACCCCCGTCGTCGGCGAACCCGTCACGGAGGAGAAGGCCATCACGGCCGAGACCGTAGAGCGGGACAACCCCGACCTGCCCGAGGGGGAGCGCAAGGTCGTCACCGAACCCGTGGACGGGCTCCGGAGGGTCACCACCGCCACCGTCCTGCTCGACGGCGAGGAGGTTCCGCACGAGCTCCGGAACGAGGTCGTCACCGAACCCGTCGAGGGGCTCGTCGAGATCGGCACCGCGCCCCCCGCCGGCGGGGGAGCGGCCGCCGACCTCAACTGGGCAGCCCTCGCCCGGTGCGAGTCGGGCGGCGACGCCGGGGCCGTCAACTCCGCGGGCGGCTACTACGGCCTCTACCAGTTCAGCGCCGCCACCTGGCAGTCGGTGGGCGGGACCGGGCTGCCCTCCGACGCCGACGCGTCGGAGCAGACCCGGCGCGCACAGCGGCTCTACGACGCCGTCGGCGGCAACTGGCGGAGCCAGTGGCCCCACTGCGGCGCCCACCTCTTCGAGTAGGGGGAAGGGCCCCGCCCGGACCGACCGCCGGGGCAGCGGGCGGGAGCTGGCAAGATGTGGGGGTGACACAGACACCCGCACCCGACGACCGCTCCCGCCTGCTGACGCCCGCCGACGTGCGGGCGCTCGCCGAGCGGTTCGGCATCAGGCCCACCAAGACCCTGGGCCAGAACTTCGTCATCGACCACGGCACCGTCCGCCGCATCGTCCGGGTCGCGGGCGTCACCGACGAGGACGTCGTGGCCGAGGTCGGACCGGGCCTGGGCTCGCTCACCCTGGCACTGCTCCCGCACGTGCGCCACGTGACCGCCATCGAGATCGATCCGGCGCTCGCCGCCGCCCTCCCCGGAACCGTCGCCGACCACGCGCCCGAGCTGGCCGACCGGCTCACCGTCGTCCCCGGGGACGCCATGCGCATCTCCGAGGTGCCCGGCCCCGCCCCCACCGCCCTGGTGGCCAACCTGCCCTACAACGTGTCGGTGCCCGTCCTGCTGCACCTGCTCGAACTCCTGCCCAGCCTCCGGCGGGTCCTGGTCATGGTGCAGGCCGAGGTGGCCGACAGGATCACCGCGACCCCCGGCGGGCGCATCTACGGGGTCCCCTCCGCCAAGGTCGCCTGGTACGCCCGGGCACGGCGCGCCGGCTCGGTCGGACGCAACGTGTTCTGGCCCGCCCCCAACGTCGACTCCGGGCTCGTCGAACTCGTCCGCCGCCCCCGGCCCGACACGAAGGCCACCCGCAAGGAGGTCTTCGCCGTGATCGACGCGGCCTTCGCCCAGCGCCGCAAGACCCTGAGGGCCGCCCTGGCCGGTTGGGCCGGGTCCGCCCCCGCCGCCGAGACCGCGCTCCGGGCCGCGGGCGTGGACCCGGGCGCCCGCGGGGAGTCCCTCGACGTGGCCGGGTTCGCGGCCATCGCCGAGCAGCGTCCCGCCGCCGGATAGCCCCGGGCCGCGGCCGGACGCGTCCCGGGCGCGCGCACGCCGAAGGGCGCCGCCCCCGTCGGCCGGCGCCCTTCGGCCCGCGCTCCCCGGCCCCCACGGGACCGGGCTCCCGCGCGTCAGTCCTTCGCCCCGCCCGGGCCGTCCGCCACCGCCCCCTCCTTCCGCGACCGCCGCGTGAGCACGCGGGCCACCCCGGCCACCCCCAGGCCGACGGCCAGGACCGGCAGCACCCAGACCACGTCGAACTCCCAGTCGCCGGTGCCGCGCACGGCGAACGCGACCGCGAGGGAGAGGAACAGCAGCCCCGCCACGAACGAGCCCCAGTCGGTCCTACGCTTCGCCATGCCGTACCTCCACTACCCCGACCCGAGAATCGGTGCGCACGTTGATCAACGGGGGTTCGGCCCCGTCGCCGTCCGCCGGACCTTCCGCCGCGCCGCCGGGCGCGGAGACCGGGACGGGTTCGTACACCTCCTCGTGGACGAGGGAGTGCCCGACCAGCTCACCACCGTCCCCCGCGCCTCCGAGGTCCACCATCCCGAGGCCGACGTCCGCAGTGAACGCGACGCGGACGTCCTCCGGAAGGAGGACCTCCAGGTGGCCGGCGCCCACGCTCAGCGACACGTCGGCGGTCTCGCCGGGCCCCAGGTCCCCGATGCCGGTCAGGTCCAGGGTCCCCGAGCCCACGGTGAGCAGGTGGTCGCCCGCCTCGGCCTCGGCGACCGTGGCCGGACGCCAGGTCTCCCCGCCGATCCGCACCCGGGTGAGGTCGGTCACCGACGCCAGCGCGAGCGCCAGGGCGGCCACCAGCCCCATGGACACCAGGCCGCGGGGATCGCCCACCCAGGCGCCGACCAGCGAGCAGAGGCCGATCACCGCCAGGACCCCGGCGAGGAAGAACACGCCCGTCTCCGGACCGAGCAGCAGCGTCGCCGTCTGCGCGCTCCACAGCGAGGACGACCAGCCGAACACGGCCAACGGGACCAGGACGGCCCCGGCGACGACCGTCCACAGGGCGAACGACGCCAGCGGCGCACCCCTGCGGCACGCCCCGCCGGTGTCCCGGTCCGGGTCGACGGCGGAGGAACCGCCGCCCCCGTGCCGTCCGCCGGGCCCCTCCTCCGCGTCGTCGTCCTCCCCCGCCGCTCCCGACCCGTCGGCGTGCGCGGAACGCTCCGCCACCACCGCCAGGTCCACCGGGCCCTGCGGGGCGGACGCCCACGGCTGGGCCGGGTTGTAGTAGGTCGGGGACGGCCCCGACACCGGGGCCGCGGGCGGCGGCTCCTTCGACGCCAGGTCCTGCCGCAGTTCCGCGAACGCCGCCCGCAGGTCCACCCCGCGGTTGCGCGCCGTCAGCAGCCCCAGCACCAGCGGTACCGCCAGCACCAGGGTCGACCACCCCAGGCCGCCCACCAGGCTGAACGCCGTCGCCACCGCCAACCCGACGGCCAGCAGCTTCGGCACCGCACGCGAGGGGAAGCTCCGGTTCAGCATCTGCTCGAACGTCGCCGGACCTCCCTCCGGCCCGCGCATCAGCATCCACGCGCCGGTGTAGAGCAGCAGGCCGGCGCCCCCGGCGAACGCGGTCAGCACGAACCCCGTCCGCCACACCACGGGATCGACCCCCGTGTACCGGCCCAGGCCCGCGCACACACCGGCGAGGACCCGGTCCTCGTCCCCCTTGCGGATCTCGCGCCCCGAAGCCTCCGGGCGCGCCTCGGCGGCGGCCCGGGGCACGCCCTCCGCGGCTCCCGGGGAACCGGGCGCCGGGAACGCGCCGCCCCCCGGACCGCCGGGAGTCGGATCGTCAGCCATGGTCACTCACCGCACTTTCCTCACCCACCCATGGTCACCCGAAACCACGCGCCACGGCATCCGGGACGACCCTGAACACACCCTGACCGGGGCCAGGGCAGGACCAGGGACGCGCCCCGGATGCCGAACACCTCCCACGGAGGGCATCCTGGAGCACAGGACACACGAGCGGCGCGCACACCCCGCGCCACGCGACGGAAAGCGGTGATCGGGCGGTGGCAGCAACGGCCGCGGACACCCCGCGGCTCACCCGCGCGGTGGAAGGCAGGCTCCTCGGAGGGGTCGCCGCCGGACTGGCCCGGCACCTCGGACTCGACCCGGTGGTCGTCCGCCTCGCCTTCATGGCCCTGTCCGTCGGCGGCATGGGCCTCGCCGTGTACGTCGCCCTGTACTTCTTCGTCCCCGCGGACCCGGAGGACGGGGACGAGCGCGGACCCGGTGAGGCGGAGGGCCGGCGCAAGGGCCGCGACATCTCCCAGCTGATCGCCTACGTCGGCCTCGCCGCGGCGCTCGGCTTCCTGTTCCTGCTCTTCGGCGGCGTGTTCGACCCCCTGCTCTGGTTCGTGGTGTTCGGGACGCTCGGAGGGATCATCCTCTGGCAGCAGGCCAACCCCTCCCAGCGCGACGAGTGGATGACCAGCGCCGTCGGCAGGGGGGACCGGGGCGGCAAGGGCGTCATGCGCGCCGGGACGGGCGTCCTCCTGGTCGTGGTCGGCGTCATCGGCTTCCTCGTCTTCCAGGAACAGCTCCAGAACGCCCGCGCCGGCCTGACCTTCGCCTTCACCCTCCTCGCCGGGGTCTCCCTGATCGCCGCGCCGTGGATCATCGGACTGGTCCGCGAACGCGACCAGGAGCGCCGCGAGCGCATCCGCAACGCCGAGCGCGCCGAACTCGCCGCCCACATCCACGACTCCGTCCTGCACACCCTCACGCTCATCCAGCGCCGGGCCGAGGACCCGCGGGAGGTCCAGCGCCTCGCCCGCGTCCAGGAGCGGGCCCTGCGCAGCTGGCTCTACCAGCGGCCCGCCGACGCCGACACCACCGTGTCGCCCGCGCTCGAACGCGTCGCGGCCGAGGTCGAGGAGGAGCACGGCGTCCCCATCGAGGTGGTGTGCGTGGGCGACTGCCCCATGGACGACGCCCTCTCCGCGATGCTCCGCGCCGCCCGCGAGGCCATGGTCAACGCCTCCAAGTACGCGGGCACCGACAGCATCTCCGTGTTCGGCGAGGTCGACCAGGACGAGGTGCTCGTGTTCGTCCGCGACCGGGGCGCCGGGTTCGACATGGACGACATCCCCGAGGACCGCATGGGCGTGCGCGGATCCATCCTCGGCCGGATGGAGCGCCACGGCGGCTCCGCGCGCATCCGCACCGGTCCGGGCGAGGGCACCGAGGTGCAGCTCCGCATGGCCCGCATCCCGGAGGCGTAGCGCCGGCCGGAGCCGAGAGGGAGGACCCCGGGGCGCCGTCCGCCGACCGGATGCGGACAACGGGCGCCGCGACCCCCGGCGCCGCTGTCCCCCGCCCCCCGACGTGGGTAGAGTCCAGGGTGTGGGAGACGAGAGCACGACCTTCAGTGACGGTGACGCGGTGCCCCGCGTCGTGATCGTGGACGACCACCGGCTGTTCCGCAGCGGGGTACGTGGCGAACTGGGCGACGCCGTCGACGTCGTCGGGGAGGCCGGGGACGTCGACAGCGCCGTGCACGTCATCGGCGAGCAGAAGCCCGACCTCGTCCTCCTGGACGTCCACCTGCCCGGCGGCGGCGGTGTGGAGGTGCTGCGCAGGGTCCTGTCACAGCACCCGCAGATCCGCTTCCTCGCGCTGTCGGTCTCCGACGCGGCGGAGGACGTCATCGGCGTGGTGCGGGGCGGCGCCCGCGGCTACGTCACCAAGACCATCTCCGGCAAGGAGCTGGCCAACGCCATCGTGCGCGTGGCCGACGGCGACGCGGTCTTCTCGCCGCGCCTGGCCGGTTTCGTGCTGGACGCGTTCTCCGCGACCGACGCCCCGCCGGTCGACCCCGAGCTGGACCGCCTCACCCAGCGCGAGCGCGAGGTGCTGCGGCACATCGCGCGCGGCTACGCGTACAAAGAGGTGGCCAAGGAGCTGTTCATCTCCGTCAAGACGGTGGAGACGCACGTGTCCTCGGTCCTGCGCAAGCTCCAGCTCTCCAACCGGCACGAGCTGAGCAGGTGGGCGACGGCCCGCCGGCTCGTCTGACGCGCTTCCGCCGGGGCGGGGCCCGCCCCGGCCGGAGGGACGCCGCGTACCCGCCGTGCGAACGGCGACGGCGGCCGCCCCCCGGGGGGCGGCCGCCGTCGCCGCGTCAGCGCAGGGAGTCCATCATCCTGGTGAGGAACTCCGCCTCCGCCACCCCCGTGACCACCCGGGCGGGCCGGCGGTCGTCGGCCCCCGGACGCGGGCGCAGGTCGGCGACGGTCATCCCGCGCGTGAGCCCGCCGGACAGCTCCACCCGCAGCGGCGCCTCGAACGAGTCCGTCACCAGGTGCCCGTCCACCAGGACCGCGGCGGCCAGCGGATCGTGCATCGCGCACTGGCGGACGCCGAAGATCCCCGTGTAGAAGTCCGCGTAGAAGTCCAGGAACGCCGATGTGCGCTCGGCGCGCTCACCCGGCACCGACCGCAGGTCGGACAGCCACTCGGGCGTCGCCACCGTCTTCATGGTGATGTCCAGCGCCACCAGGTCCAGGTCGAACCCGGCCGCGAACACCGCCTCCGCGGCCTCGGGGTCGTTGTTGATGTTCGCCTCGGCGTGCGAGGTCACGTTGCCGGGGACCCGCACCGCGCCCCCCATCACCACGAGGCGCCGCACCAGCTCCGGCAGCCGCGGCTCCAGCCCCAGCGCGATCGCGATGTTGGTGAGCGGGCCCACCGCCAGGACGTCGATCTCCCCCGGGGCCTCGCGGACCAGCCGCACCAGCAGCTCGGCAGCGGACTCCGCGACCGGCTTGCCCGCGGGCGCGGGCAGCTCCACGTCGCCCAGGCCGTTGCCGCCGTGGACGTGCGCGGCGAGGCGTGGAGCCTGCACCAGCGGCCGGGCGGCGCCGACCGCCACGGGCACGTCCGGACGGCCGTACAGCTCCAGGAGCCGCAGCGCGTTGTCCGCCGTGATGTCGACGCTGTTGTTGCCGAAGACCGCACCGATCCCGACGATCTCCACCTCCGGGCGCGCGGCCAGGTAGGCGAGAGCGACGGCGTCGTCGATCCCCGGATCGCAGTCGACGAACACACGCATGGTCAAGGAAACTCCCCCCGAGACAACCGCGGTCCCCCACCGGGGACCCGTACCAAAACAGCCTAGGCCGCCGGTCAGCGCACTTTCACCCGCGAAACGGGCAGAGCGTGCGGAGGCGCCCCCGGCGACCGGGACACCGCCGTCCCCGGGCGGCCGTAACCTGGAGGAGTGTCCTCCCAAGAGCAGCTTCTCGAAGGTCTGAACGGTCCCCAGCGCGACGCCGTCACCCACAGCGGCGCACCGCTCCTGATCGTGGCGGGCGCCGGATCGGGCAAGACCCGCGTCCTGACGCACCGCATCGCCCACCTCATGGCCGAGCGCGGCGTCCGCCCCGGTGAGATCCTCGCGATCACCTTCACCAACAAGGCCGCCGCCGAGATGAAGGAGCGCATCCAGGCCCTCCTCGGCGTCCGTGCCGCGAACACCATGTGGACGATGACGTTCCACTCGGCGTGCGTGCGCATCCTGCGCAGGGAGGCGCACAGGCTCGGCTACCCCAGCAGCTTCACCATCTACGACTCCGCGGACTCCGCGCGGCTGATGCAGCTGGTCTGCAAGGAGATGGACCTCGACCCCAAGCGGTTCCCGCCCAAGTCGTTCTCCTTCCAGGTGTCCAACCTCAAGAACGAGCTGGTCGACTACGACACGGCCGCCGAGCAGGCCCAGACCGAGCAGGAGAAGAAGCTGGCGGAGGCCTACCAGCTCTACCAGCGGCGCCTGCACGAGGCGGGCGCCATGGACTTCGACGACCTGATCATGGTCACCGTCAACCTGTTCCAGATGTTCCCGGACGTCGCCGAGTACTACCGGCGCCGCTTCCGGCACGTCATGGTCGACGAGTACCAGGACACCAACCACGCCCAGTACGCGTTCGTCCGCGAGCTGGTCGGCGCGGCCGAGGACTCCGACACCGGCGTGGTGCCGCCCGCCGAGCTGTGCGTGGTCGGCGACGCGGACCAGTCCATCTACGCGTTCCGCGGCGCGACCATCCGCAACATCCTGGAGTTCGAGCGGGACTTCCCGAGCGCGCGGACCATCCTCCTGGAGCAGAACTACCGCTCCACCCAGAACATCCTCTCGGCGGCCAACGCGGTCATCGACCGCAACGAGGGGCGTCCGGCCAAGAACCTGTGGTCCGAGCAGGGCGACGGCCCGGCCATCACCGGCTACGTCGCCGACAACGAGCACGACGAGGCCGCGTTCGTGGTCGGCGAGATCGACAAGCTCACCGACGAGGGCACGGTCACGCCCAGCCAGGTCGCCGTGTTCTACCGGACCAACGCGCAGTCCCGCGTGTTCGAGGACGTGTTCATCCGCACCGGCCTGCCGTACAAGATCGTCGGCGGCGTGCGCTTCTACGAGCGCAAGGAGATCCGCGACATCCTCGCCTACCTGCGGGTGCTGGCCAACCCCGAGGACACGGTCAGCCTGCGGCGCATCCTCAACGTGCCCAAGCGCGGGATCGGGGCGCGGGCGGAGGAGGCGGTGGAGCTGTTCGCCGCACGCGAGCGCATCTCCTTCTCCAGGGCGCTGCGCAGGGTGGACGAGGCGCCGGGGATCGCGACCCGCTCGGTCAAGGCGGTGCAGAACTTCACCGCCCTGCTCGACGAGCTGGCCGAGGCGGTGCCGGGCAGCACGCCCGCCGAGGTCGTCGAGGCGGTGCTGAGCAAGACCGGGTACCTCTCCGAGCTCGCCGAGTCCAAGGACCTCCAGGACGAGAGCCGGGTGGAGAACCTGGAGGAGTTCGTGGACGTGGCCAGGGAGTTCGAGCACACCTTCGCCGCGCTCCTGGAGGAGGAGCCCCCGGACGAGGACGAGGAGGACGGCGCCGTCCCCTCCGGCACCCTCGATCCCGGGGAGCCGACGCTGGTCGACTTCCTGGAGCGGATCTCCCTCGTCGCGGACACCGACCAGATCCCCGACGCGGACGACACCGGCGGCGTCGTCACCCTGATGACCCTGCACGCGGCCAAGGGGCTGGAGTTCCCCGCGGTGTTCCTCACCGGCATGGAGGACGGCGTCTTCCCGCACACTCGCACGCTGGGCGACAAGACGCAGCTGGAGGAGGAGCGGCGACTGGCCTACGTGGGCCTGACCCGCGCCCAGCGGCTCCTCTACGTCAGCCGCGCGGCGGTGCGCAGCGCCTGGGGGACGCCCTCCTACAACCCGGGTTCGCGGTTCCTGGACGAGATCCCCGCCTCCCTGGTCGACTGGCGCAGGGCGGAGTCCAGCCTGGCCGCCCCGCCCAGCCGCGGCATCGGCGGCGGGCGCGGTTCCGGCGGGTTCGGCAGCACCTTCGGCGGAGGTCCGCGCCGCGGCGCCGGCAAGGAGGCGCCGACGCTCGGCGTGGGCGACCTGGTCAACCACGACTCGTTCGGCATGGGCCGGGTACAGCTCGTCGAGGGCGCCGGTGACAAGACCAAGGCCCGCATCGACTTCGGCGCCGACATCGGCGAGAAGGACTTCCTCGTCAAGTACGCCCCGATCGAGAAGCTCTGACGCCGACGTGTGCCGGTGTGTCCCGGTCCCGCCCGCGCAGGCGGAGGGGAGCGGGACACACCACACGGACGGATTCCCCGGAACGCGTCACGAGGACTCCGGCGCAGGGGTACAGTTGGTCAAGACCGAGCGAGACGGACGCGGAATCTCCGCGGACGGGCCGGTCCCTCCCAGAGTCATCACCGGTACTGTCCTCCGAGCCTCGCGGTTCGAGCACTGTTCGGGCCATGTAAACTCAGGGAGTCGCTTCAAAAGCCCAGTCCATTCGGACAAAAGCAGACGAAGCAAACGGGCTTTACCCCGATCAGAACCACCACAAACCGCCGATTTGGCGGGGCGCGGAACACCTGATAAAGTAAAGACACAACAAAGCGGAAACGCAGACGCCTTCCACGGAAGAGCAGACAGCCGGAACGGCTGGCGCTTGTACGGGAAGAGCGGTTGTTTCTTGAGAACTCAACAGCGCGTGTTTGATTTTCTTTAAGCCATGTTTGTTTTGGCCCC
>NZ_JBEXSY010000069.1:0-36455 GCF_040613895.1 Nocardiopsis sp. NPDC006198
GTCGTCGCGGCCGCCGCCGAAGGAGCGGCGCTCGCCCGAACCCTGGCCGGCGCGGTCCTCGCGCCCGCCGCGGAAACCGCCCCGGTCGCCGCCCCGGCTGTCGCGGTCCCCGCCGAAGGAGCGGCGGTCCCCCGAACCCTGGCCGCCGCGGTAACCACCGCGGTCGCCCTGGTAGCCGCCGGAGCGGTTGTCGTCACGGCCGCCGCGGTGGCCGCCGGAGCGGCTGTCGCGGTCGCCGTGGGGGCGCCGGTCGTCGCGGCCCCGCGGGCCGCGCTCGTCACGCTGACCGCCTCGGGGGCGGTCGTCGCGGCGGCCGTGGCCACCGCGGTTGTCGTAGTCGCCGCGCTCACCGCGCGGGGCGTCGTCCCGCGCACCGCGGGAACTTTCATTAGGTGTGCTCACCGGTGTCGTCTAGACCTTCGATGTCGTCGGGGAGGAACGGCGCCAGATCAGGCAGCTCGTCGAGGCCTCGCAGGCCCAACCGTTCCAGGAAATAGGAGGTGGTCCGATACAGCTGCGCACCGGACTCTGCGTCGTGTCCGGCCTCTTCGATCAGGCCCCTCAGTACGAGGGTACGCATAACTCCGTCACAGTTGACACCGCGTACTGCGGAGACCCTGCCACGGGAGACCGGCTGCCGGTAGGCCACCACCGCCATCGTCTCCAGTGCGGCCTGTGTGAGCCGCACCTCCTGCCCCTCCCGGAGGAAGTGCTCGACGACGTCGGCGCATTCGGGGCGCGTGTACACACGCCACCCGTCGGCCACCGCCCTCAGGTCGAAACCCCGCCCCTGCTCGGTGTATTCCCGGGAGAGGTCCTCCAGTGCCGCGGAGACGACCGTGACGGGGACGTCCAACGCCTTCGCCAGTTCGTACTCCGACACGGGCTGGTCGACCACCATGAGCACAGCCTCCAGGTCGCGCCGCAGGGTGGGCGGGGCCTCGGCCCCGCCCACCCCGATCGTGTCCTCGCAGGTCACTTCCGCTCCTCCCCCGGTTCCACCGCGTCCGTCCCGTCGTACTCGCTCTCCAGCTCGACCTCGCCCTCACCACCGGTCCAGGTGACCAGCAGCTCCCCCAGGGGCTCGGGCTGGTCGAAGCCCACACTGGACGCCCGGTACAGCTCCAGCAGGGCCAGGAACCGGGCGATGACCTCGAAGGTACCGGTGCAGGCGGCCGTGAGCTCGGCGAACGTCAACCGACCGTGCTCGCGCAGTTCGGCGACCATCAGCTCGCCCTGCTCCTTGACGGAGGTCTTGGTCTGGTGGATGTGGGTGACGGGCACGCTCGGCGCTTCCCTGGGCGTGAACACCAGTCCCGCCAGTGCCGCGAACTCCTGCGGGCCCAGCCGGAAGATCACCTCGGGCCTGAGCGCCGCGAACTGCTCCTCCAGGGGGACGGCGCGCGCGTAGCGGCGCCCCTGGGAGGCCAGCCGGTCGCGCATGAACGAGGCGACCTCCTTGTACGCCCGGTACTGGAGCAGCCGGGCGAACAGCAGGTCGCGGGCCTCCAGCAGGGCCAGGTCGGCCTCGTCCTCGACGTCGCCGCGCGGCAGCAGGCGGGCCGCCTTCAGGTCCAGGAGCGTCGCCGCGACCAGCAGGAAGTTGCTGGCCTGGTCCAGGTCCCAGTCGTCGCCGAACGTGCGGATGTGCGCGATGAACTCGTCGGTGACCTTCGACAGGGACACCTCGGTGATGTCCAGCTTGTGCTTGGAGATCAGCCCCAGGAGCAGGTCGAAGGGCCCCTCGAAGTTCTCCAGGTGCACCTGGAAGGCGTTCTCGTCCACCTCGGAGGTGTCCACCGGGCTCCGCTCAGCCGCCATGGCCGCGACCCCACGTCGTCTCACTCATGCGAACAAGGGTGTCACCGGCCGGACCCCACCGGTGACACCCGCACCCTTTCCGTCGTCGAACCGGCACCCCCTCCGGTACCGGTACGCGTCCCGGCCGCCGCTCAGCCCTCGGTCAGACGGCGTACCAGCATGCTGGCCTGGCCGTTCTCCTCGAAGTCGGCCAACAGCACCGCGACGGCCTCACGGACCAGGCGGCCCCTGTCGGCCGACAGTCCGTGCTCCGCCCTCAGCGAGAGCCGGGTCTGCTCCAGGGCCAGCAGCTCGGGCCCGGAGATGTAGACGGTGATCTTCTCGTCGTGGCGCTGCCGCCCGCTCGGCTTGGGAGCTCCGAGCACCTTGGTGCCGGACGTGCCCCCCGACGTGCGACGCGGCGTCTCGTTCCTTCTGCCCTGCTCCGGTGCCGTGTGCTGGCGTTCGGTCTCTTCCGGCACCTCCTCGGTGCCGCTGGGGCGGAAGAACAGCTCGTCCGCCCCGGGTAGGGTCACGCGCCGTGACCGCTGAGAGGCCACCTCGCCAGCACCTCCTTGGCCAGGTCCCGATAGGCGTTGGCCCCGGCCGAGGTCGAGTCGAACCTGGTGATGGGCTCGCCCGCCACGGTGGCGTCCGGGAAGCGCACGGTGCGGTTGATGACCGTGCCGTAGACCTTGTCGCCGAACCCGTCGATGATCGTGGACAGCACCTCGCGCGCGTGGAGCGTGCGCGGGTCGTACATGGTGCCCAGGAACCCGTCGATGACGAGGTCCTCGTTGAGCCGCTCCTGGACCTTCTGGATCGTGTCCATGAGCAGCGCCACACCGCGCAGCGCGAAGAACTCGCACTCCAGCGGCACGATGACGCCGTCCGCCGCGGTGAGGGCGTTGACGGTGAGCAGCCCCAGCGAGGGCTGGCAGTCGATCAGCACGACGTCGTAGTCGTTGATCACCGGGCGCAGCGCGCGGCCGAGCATCTGCTCGCGCGCCACCTCGCCCACCAGCTGCACCTCGGCCGCCGACAGGTCGATGTTGCTCGGGATCAGGTCCAGTCCGTCGACGTCCGTCTTGAGCAGGACGTCCTCGACCGTCACGTCCCGCTGCATGAGCAGGTTGTAGACGGTCAGGTCCAGCTCGCGCGGGTCGAGCCGGCCCAGTCCGACCGACAGGGCCCCCTGCGGGTCGAAGTCGACCAGCAGGACCCGTCTGCCGTACTCGGCGATGGCCGCACCGAGGTTGATGGTGGTGGTGGTCTTTCCGACCCCGCCCTTTTGGTTACAGAGTGCTACAATCCGTGCCGGGCCGTGTTCGTCCAGCGGCTCTGGCTCCGGATACTTGCGTTCCGGTCTCTTGCTGTGCAGGTCGGCCCCCGTGTTGCGTGTCGTCCCCCAGGGGTTGGTCACCGGGTCGGCGAGTTCCCTCTCGCCGACGGGTGCGGTATGCGCAGCCACGTCGTCCTCCGCCCAGTTCACAACCCTTGACCTCCCCTACGGGCCGACCGGGCCCGAAGGTGCCACACCCCCTGCGCCCGGCGGCCGTCGGAAACTCAATATGTCGACAGCAACGTACCTCTGTGCGGCGACTCTAGATCGCCGACACGGCGCACTTCAACGAAACGCATGGGTAGAATCCCACGCCTTCGCCTCCGGGGGAAATCGGGCCGGGCAGGCCCGTTGTTCCACTTCGCCCGCCGGACAGGCCTTTTCGTCGACATAGCGCCACGTCAGCGCCGTGCACGCGGATGACTCGAGGCATACACCTCACGCAAACGCTCCACCGTCACAAGTGTGTAGATCTGCGTGGTGGTGACCGAACTGTGCCCCAGTAACTCCTGTACGACGCGGATATCGGCGCCCCCGTCGAGCAGGTGCGTGGCGAAGGAGTGCCGCAGGGTGTGCGGTGAGACACCCCCGGCCCCGGCGCGCTCCGCGACGGCCGCCAGCACCCCCCAGCCGCCCTGACGGGTCAGCCTCCCCCCGCGGGCGTTGAGGAACAGGGCCGGCCCGCCCCGGCCCGAGGAGGCCAGGGAGGGGCGGGCCCGCACCAGGTACGCGGACAGCGCCCGCCGGGCGTAGGAGCCCAGGGGGACCACGCGCTCCCTGCCGCCCTTGCCGCGGAACCGCACCAGGCCGACCGCCTCGTCCCCGCCGACCGCGTCGGCGACGTCGTCCACGTCCAGCCCGACCGCCTCGGAGATGCGCGCGCCCGTCCCGTACAGGACCTCCAGCAGGGCGCGGTCGCGCAGGGCGAGCAGCGCGGAGCGGTCCCCGGCGGGCGGGGCCGGGACACCGTCGGCCGGGCCCGCCGCGGCCAGGATGCGCTCCACCGTGTCCAGCGGCACCGCCTTGGGAAGCCGCATCGGCGGGGTCGGCGGGGACACCTCCGCCGCGGGGTCGCTCCCGGCCCACCCCTCGCGCACGGCGAACCGGTGCAGACCGCGCACCGCGGCCAGGGCCCGCCCGGCCGACGCCGCGCCGAGCGGCGGACGCCCCTCCCCGCCCTCCCGCAGCGCACGCAGGAACCCGCCCACGTGGGCGGGTCCGACGCCCTCCGGGGAGGCGACCCCGGCGGAGGCCAGGTACTCGGAGTACCTTCGCAGGTCGCGGCGGTACGCCAACAGGGTGTTCGCGGCCAGTGCGCGCTCGGCGCTGAGGTGGTCCAGGAACGCCGCGCACACCTGTGCCAGCGGCCCGGCGTCCGCGGGGTCGCCGCCCGCGCCGGGGCGCGCCCCCCTCCCCTGCGGCACGGGGCCCCCTGGGTCTCCCGCCGGCGCGGCGGCCGGTTGGTCGCCCACGGGTCAGCCGGCGGGGAGTTCGCGCAGGGACGCGAAGCCGTCGGCGGAGGCGGCGTGCGCGGCCAGGATCCCGATCACGGTCGGACCGTTGTGCAGGCGCCCCTCCATGACCAGGCGCACCGCGTCCTCCAGCGGGACCCACTCCGCGGCCAGGTCGGTCTCCTCGTGCTCGCGCACGAAGTCGATCTCCTCGGCCGGGACCTCGGACAGGCCCCGGGCCATGAACACGTGGATGCGCTCGTCGGAGAACCCGGGGCTGGGGAAGAAGTCGGGGAGCCCGTACCACCGCTCGGCGCGCAGGCCCGCCTCCTCGACCAGTTCCCGCCGGGCCGTGGGCAGCGGGCCCTCGCCCTCCACGTCGATCATGCCGGCGGGCAGCTCCCACAGGGTGTGCCGGGCGGGGTGCCGGTACTGGCGCAGCAGCAGCACCCGGCCGTCGTCGTCCAGGGCCAGGACGGCGGCCGCCCCCGGGTGCTGCATGTAGTCGCGCCCCGCGACCGTGGTACCCACGCCCCCGGCGCCGGGCATCTCCACCCAGTCGGTGCGCATGGTGACCCTGGCACTGCGGTAGCGCACCTCCGACCGGTCCACCGGCCACGACTCGGGGGCGTCCGCGACCTTCGCGTCCGCCCCCGTGGTCTCGTTCTCGGCCGGGTGGGTGTCACTGGGCATGGGATCGCCTCTCAGGATCGTGCCCCACCCGGTCCGGCGGTCAGGAGACCTTGTGCTCCAGAGCCGCCGCGATCAGCCCGCTGAAGAGCGGATTGGCCTTGGTCGGGCGGGAACGCAGCTCCGGGTGCGCCTGCGTCGCGACGAAGAACGGGTGCGCGTCCCGGGGCAGTTCGACGTACTCCACCAGCTTGCCATCAGGGGAGAGCCCGGAGAACACCAGACCCGCCTCCTCCAGCCGGGAGCGGTACGCGTTGTTGACCTCGAAGCGGTGGCGGTGGCGCTCGGAGGCCTGCGCGGTGCCGTCGTAGAGCTCGCGGACCACGGTGCCCTCGCCCAGGTCGGCCGGGTACAGGCCCAGCCGCATGGTGCCGCCCATGTCGCGCTCTCCGGCCACGACGTCGGTCTGGTCGGCCATCGTCGCGATGACCGGGTCGACCGCCTTGTCGTCGAACTCGGTGCTGTTGGCCCCCTCCAGCCCCAGCACGTTGCGCGCGTACTCGATGACCATCGCCTGGAGGCCCAGGCAGATGCCGAGCAGCGGAACGCCGTTCTCACGGGCGTACCGGATCGCGCCGAGC
This sequence comes from Nocardiopsis sp. NPDC006198, assembly GCF_040613895.1. Classification (NCBI taxonomy): domain Bacteria; kingdom Bacillati; phylum Actinomycetota; class Actinomycetes; order Streptosporangiales; family Nocardiopsidaceae; genus Nocardiopsis; species Nocardiopsis sp. NPDC006198. The sequence continues at coordinate 5,865 of NZ_JBEXSY010000069.1, forward strand.
TTGCCCTCGATGCCGCGCACGCCGAAGCCGCCGGGGATGAGCACGCCGTCGGCGCCGTCGAGCTCGGAGGCCGCGCCCGACGGGCTGGCGCAGTTGTCGCTGGCGACCCAGCGCAGGTTGACGCGGGTGTCGGTGGCGAACCCGCCCGCGCGCAGTGCCTCGCTGACCGACAGGTAGGCGTCGGGCAGGTCGATGTACTTGCCGACCAGCGCGATGGTGACCTCGTGGCCGGGCTGGTGGACACGGCGCAGCAGCTCGTCCCACTCGGTCCAGTCCACGTCCCGGAAGGGCATGCCCAGGCGGCGGACGACGTAGGCGTCCAGGCCCTCGCGGTGCAGCACCTTGGGGATGTCGTAGATGGAGGGGGCGTCGGGGGTGGAGACCACGCCGGCCTCGTCCACGTCGCACATGAGGCTGATCTTGGACTTGAGGCTCTGCGTGATGGGCCGGTCCGAGCGGCACACGATCGCGTCGGGCTGGATGCCGATGCTGCGCAGCGCGGCGACCGAGTGCTGGGTGGGCTTGGTCTTCATCTCCTTGGCGGGGCCCAGGAAGGGGATGAGGGAGACGTGGAGGAAGAAGCAGTTCTCCCGGCCGATCTCGTGGCGGATCTGGCGGACCGCCTCCAGGAAGGGCTGCGACTCGATGTCGCCCACCGTGCCGCCGATCTCGGTGATGACGATGTCGACGTCGGGGGCGTCCATCGCGTAGATGCGCGCCTTGATCTCGTTGGTGATGTGCGGGATGACCTGCACGGTGTCGCCGAGGTAGGCGCCCTGGCGCTCCTTGGCGATGACGCTGGAGTAGATCTGGCCGGTGGTGACGTTGGCCGTCGCGGCCAGGTCCACGTCCAGGAAGCGCTCGTAGTGGCCGACGTCCAGGTCGGTCTCGGCCCCGTCGTCGGTGACGAAGACCTCGCCGTGCTGGAAGGGGTTCATGGTCCCCGGGTCGACGTTGAGGTAGGGGTCCAGCTTCTGCATGGTGACCCGCAGACCGCGCGACTTCAGGAGTCGTCCCAGGCTGGAGGCGGTGAGGCCCTTGCCAAGACTGGAGGCGACGCCGCCAGTAACGAAAAGGTGCTTGGTACTCGCGGCGGATGCCAAAGTGTTGCTCCCGTGGGTTGAGTGGCTACGGCGGGCTCGGGACGAGCTGAGCGGCCGTGCGGCGGTCCGGTCGCGGGCGTTGGGATCTTCGCTCAGGCCGCCGGACTCCACGGGGCACCAGGATAACAGGCCCCCCGTCTGCACTCACCTGGGAACACCGCGCACCGCACGGGTGTTCCCCGGCCCGACCAGCGTGCTTTCCCCGTGGGGAAGGGGCTTCGCGGCACGTCACACCCTCCGCGGACCCCGCGGCCGGGCCGGAAAAATCATCCGAACCCGGCCAGGACGGACGCTCGGGCGACGGCCCGCGCGACCCTCACGGCGACGAACAACACACCCGGGGGCGACCGGGGCCACGGCGCCCGGCACGGGCCCGTCCCCGGTGGGGGCGCGCCGCGTGCGGGTCCGCACGCCCCCGCACGCGGCTCCGGGGACGGGAGTGCGGGTCAGGCCGGGAACCCGCCGGCGCGCCCCAGGTAGGCGGGCGGCTGCTTGCCCAGCCGCCCACCCGTCCACTCCCCCAGCGCGGCGGCGTCCGACAGGCTCACGCCCGTGTGCAGGCCGCTGCGGTGCAGCATGTACAGCAGGTCCTCGGTGGCGATGTTGCCGGTCGCCGCGGGCGCGAACGGGCACCCTCCGAACCCGCCCACGCTGGAGTCGAGCACGCGCACGCCCTCCTCCACGGCCGCGAGCGCGTTCGCGTAACCCGTGTTGCGGGTGTTGTGGAAGTGGCAGCGCAGGGCTCGGCCGCCGGCGACCTCGGCGACCCGGCCCAGCAGGTCCCTCACCTGACCCGGCACCCCCACGCCGATCGTGTCGGCCAGGGCGATCTCCACGGCGGCGGTGTCGGCGATCCGGCGGACGACCTCCACCACCCGCTCCGGCCCGACCTCGCCGTCGAACGGGCACCCGAACGCGGTCGAGACGGTCACGCTCAGCGGGATCCCCGTCCCCGCCAGCGCGGCGTCGATACCGGCCAGGGCGTCCAGCATCTCCTCCACCGTGCACCCCTGGTTGCGGACGCAGAACCCGTCCGTGGCGGGCACCGCCACGTTGACCTCCGACACCCCGGCGGCCACCGCGCGGTCCAGCCCGCGCCGGTTGAGCACCAGCCCGATGTGGGAGACCCCCGGCGCGCGCCGGACGCCCGCCATGATCTCCTCGGCCCCGGCCATCTGCGGGACGCGCTTGGGGTTGACGAAGCTGACCGCCTCGATCCGGCGGGCCCCGGCGTCCACGGCGCGGTCGATCATCTCGATCCGCTCCTCGACCGACAGCGTCGTCGCCTCGTTCTGGAGGCCGTCACGCGGCCCCACCTCGACGATCTCGACGTGCTCCGCACCCTCGGGCCCACGGTCGTGCCTGGTCATCGTCCCCGCCTCTCCACGCCCCGTCGCGTTCTGCGCCCAGGCTAGTGGAGCCCCGCCCGCGGTCCCGGAACCGGGGTGGCCGGCGCCTCCCCGCCGGTCAGCGCAGGGCGAGCGCCGGACGGACCTCCCAGGTCGTCCACACCGGGCGGTACCCCATCCGGTGCCAGAACGGCCCGGACAGCGGGTTCATCGCCGCGTAGTTCAGCACCGAGACGCCCACGCCGTGGCTGTCCAGGGCCTGGTGCGCCTGGCCGACCAGGGCGGTGCCGATCCCGTTGCCGCGCTCGTCGGCGATCACCACCCCGTAACCGATGTGCGCGATCGGCCGGGCGTTCACCAGGGGCTTGGCCCACCGCGAGCGCTCCGGCGGCGACACCCACAGCAGTCCGACGGCACGGCCGCGGCGCTCCGCCAGCCAGATCCACGAACGCGAGCGGTTCAGCGCCCGCGCCGCCACCTCCCGGGTCTGCTCGGCGGTGTCCGGTTGCAGGAACACACCGCCGAAGTTCTGCTCGTACCGGTGCTCCTCCATCAGCAGCCCCACCACCTGGGTGAGGTCGCTGCGGTCGGCCAGCCGGATCGTCACGTCGCGCGGGGGCAGCGACGGGGGGACCCCGCGCCGCCGCTTGCGGGCGGCCAGGACCGTGTAGGGCTGGAGGCCGTGGCGCTGGAGCGGGATGATGCCGCACACGTCGCGGGCGGGCCAGCTCACCAGCGCCGCCGACTCCGAGCCGGTGCCCGTCGGCAGGTCCTCCAACTGGTCGCGCCAGCTGGTCAGCAGGGAGTCCAGGGCTCGGCCGGGGTCGGGCCCCCCGACGATGGGCGTGAGCCAGTGCTGGTCGGGCACGCCCCAGATCCGGCCGACCTCGCCGGGCTGGTACCAGGTGTAGTGCATGGTGCCCGCCGCGACCGTGCGGCCGTCCTCGTCGCTGACGGTCAGGAGCGGGTAGGAACCCGGGGCGAAGCTGACGGGTTCGGGCAGCAGCGGGTCCGATGCGGCCCAGCGCTGCGCGGCCGACCGCACCAACGGGTCCAGGCCGACGTCGCCTCCGGGCGACTCGTCGTGCCGCACCCGTGCGACATAACCGCTCATCCACCCCTCCCCTAGCGGATCCCCGCGCCGAGCGCGCGTCCCCTGACCGGTCGGCCGGACGGTGCGCGGCGCCGTCCGTGGCCGTCGTGCCGCCCCGACGGGACCGGATTCACCGCGGGCGGAACGAAACGACCGTACCGCCTCAGAACCGAACGGGAGAACCGAACAGTGAACAGCCGCCGAAAATTCACTCCCCGCGGCCGCGCCCGTCCGAAACTTTCGTCCGCCCGCCCCCGTCCGGGGCGTTGTGGACGCGCACCACGGTAACGGATGGAAGGTCACTCTCGGATGCCGGGGCGGTCAACGCAGCGACACGGAATCGTCCCGCTCCGTCGACGGTCCGCGGCCGGGGAGCGGCGCGCGCCTCTCCGCGTCCGCGGGTCACCCGTCGGCCGAGCCGCCCTCGGTGACGGTGGTGTTGCGGCCGTGGTTGATGACCTCGGGGTCGCCGGAGGCGAAGGAGACGGTGTTGTCCACCCCGACCAGCACGATCTTGTCGGCGGAGCCCACGTCCACGGTCGACCCCCGGCCCGTGGCGCGCACCAGCCCGCAGTCGCCGTCCAGGACCACGACGGCGTCGTCGGCGGTGACGACGACCTCGCGGTCCCCGCACTCCTCGCTGACCTCGGCTCCGTCGTCCACGATGATGAGGACGTCCTCGTTGATGACGTTGTGCTCGGGGACCGCGGCCTCGTGGGCCGCCTCCTCGGGGGTCGGGGGCACCGCGGGCTCGTCCGACTCGTCCTGCCCGAAGGCCGTCCCACAACCGGTGAGCAGGACGGTGGCCAGCGAAGCGGACACCAGCGCACCGCCCGCGCCCACCAGATACCGAACCCTCATGCGTCCCCCACAGCCGAATACACGGCAATCACGACATACGTCCTGCGTAAGGCCAAGAGTATGTCACGCGGAGGTAACTGTGCGACCTCATCGTTCTCGAAACGTGCCTCGCCCGAGACGCCGCGTACGGCCCCGCGCGGGGACCGCCGAGGCCGCACGCCCCGCCCGGCAGGGGCCGGACGCACCCTCCCCCTACTTCACACCGGCCGCGTCCATCCCACGAAGCTCCCTCTTCAGCTCACCGATCTCGTCCCGCAGCCGGGCCGCGAGCTCGAAGTGCAGGTCGGCGGCGGCCTGGTGCATCTGCGCGCCCAGCTGCTCGATCAGCCCGGCCAGCTCGGCACGCGGCATCGCCGACACGTCCGCACGCTCGCCCAGCGCCGGCACGGGGGCCTTGGCGCCCTGGGGGCCGCCGCCGCGGTACCCCGTGGCCATGAGCTGCTCGGTGTCCACGTCCTCCCGGTTCAGCGAGTCCAGGATATCGGCGATCTGCTTGCGCAGCGGGGTCGGGTCGATCCCGTGCTCGGCGTTGTACGCCAGCTGCTTCTCCCGACGGCGGTCGGTCTCGTCCAGGGCGGCCCTCATCGAGTCCGTCACGTTGTCCGCGTACATGTGCACCTGGCCCGCGACGTTGCGCGCCGCGCGGCCGATGGTCTGGATCAGCGAGGTCTCCGAACGCAGGAAGCCCTCCTTGTCCGCGTCCAGGATCGCCACCAGCGACACCTCGGGCAGGTCCAGGCCCTCACGCAGCAGGTTGATGCCCACCAGCACGTCGAACTCGCCGACCCGCAGCTCCCTCAGCAGCTCCACCCGGCGCAGCGTGTCCACCTCGCTGTGCAGGTACCGCACCCGGATGCCCAGCTCCGCGAAGTAGTCGGTGAGGTCCTCCGCCATCTTCTTCGTCAGGGTGGTCACCAGCACCCGCTCCTGGCGCTCGGCCCGCACCCGGATCTCGTGGACCAGGTCGTCGATCTGCCCCTCCGTGGGCTTGACCAGCACCTGCGGGTCCACCAGGCCCGTCGGGCGGATCACCTGCTCCACCACGTCGCCGCCGCTCTGGCGCAGCTCGTAGCGGCCCGGGGTCGCCGACAGGTAGACGCTCTGCCCGATCCGCCCGGTGAACTCCTCCCACTTGAGCGGCCTGTTGTCCATGGCCGACGGGAGCCGGAAACCGTGGTCGACCAGCGTGCGCTTGCGCGCGGCGTCGCCCTCGTACATCGCGCCGATCTGCGGGACGGTCACGTGCGACTCGTCCAGCACCAGCAGGAAGTCCTCGGGGAAGTAGTCCAGGAGGGTGTTGGGGGCGCTCCCCGGCTCGCGGCCGTCGAAGTGCCGTGAGTAGTTCTCGATGCCCGAGCAGGTGCCCAGCTGCCGCATCATCTCCAGGTCGTGGGTGGTGCGCATGCGCAGGCGCTGCGCCTCCAGCAGCTTGCCCTGCCCCTCCAGCTCGGCCAGCCGCTCGGCCAGCTCGGCCTCGATCGACGCGATCGCCCGCTCGGTGCGCTCCTCACCGGCCACGTAGTGCGAGGCCGGGAAGATGAACATCTCCTGGCTCTCCCCCAGCACCTCGCCGGTGAGCGGGTGCAGCGTCAGCAGGCGCTCGACCTCGTCACCGAACATCTCGATGCGGATCGCCAGCTCCTCGTACACCGGGATGATCTCGACGGTGTCGCCGCGCACCCGGAACGTGCCGCGCGTGAACGCGGTGTCGTTGCGCGAGTACTGCATCTCCACCAGGCGGCGCAGCAGCTGGTCGCGGTCGACCTCCATGCCCACCGACAGCTGCGCCATCCGGTCCACGTACTCCTGCGGTGTCCCCAGACCGTAGATGCACGAGACCGACGCCACCACGATCGTGTCCCTGCGGGTGAGCAGCGAGTTGGTCGCCGAGTGGCGCAGGCGCTCCACCTCGTCGTTGATCGAGGAGTCCTTCTCGATGTAGGTGTCGCTCTGCGGGACGTAGGCCTCGGGCTGGTAGTAGTCGTAGTACGAGACGAAGTACTCGACCGCGTTGTCGGGCAGCATCTGCCGGAGCTCGTTGGCGAACTGCGCCGCCAGGGTCTTGTTGGGCTGCATCACCAGGGTCGGCCGCTGGAGCTGCTCCACCGTCCACGCCACCGTCGCCGTCTTGCCCGTACCGGTCGCACCGAGCAGGACCGTGTGCGGGTCCCCCTCGCGCACCCTCCTGGTGATCTCCGCGATCGCCCCGGGCTGGTCCCCCGCCGGTGTCATGTCCGAGATGACCTCGAACGGTGCCTCACTGCGCTTGATGCCGCTGACCGGTCGCACGTCGCCCTCTTCTCCCGCTCCTGCCTGCGGGGCGCCCCCGAGCCGCCCCATGTCCCCTCACACCTAACGCTACAGACAGCCCAGGACATCCCTGGGCGTCCGGGACGCCGGAGACTACCATCGGAGCCAGCGCCCAGCGCCCCGAGACGAGGTGCCAGCCGTGTCCCACCCCTCCAGACCCACTTTCGACCCCGGCCTCCCACCGCGCGCGCTCGCGCGCATGAGGGCCCGCCCCGAGAAGCTCCTCCCCGCCTCCGCCGGCCCGCCCGGGCGGCCCACCTGGAGGCAGCTCGCCCTCCTCACCGCCACGGGGGGCGCCTCCCTGGCCGTCGCCGCCCTCCTCGTCCCCGCGCTCGGGCCCGCGCTCCTCGCCCTGCTCTGCCTGGGCGCCACGGTCACCGTCCTGGCCCTGGTCTCCCTCAAGGGCTCCTTCTCCGACGACTGGGCCGACCTGGTCGTGCACTCCTTCTGGGCGCTGCCCGCGTCCGCGGCCGGGGTGCTCCTCGCCCGCCTGCCCCTGGACCGGGCCCTCGGACCGCTGGACCTGCCCGTGCCCGGCGACCCCGCCACCGCCGCCCTCTACCTGGCCGCGGCCGCGGGAGGCGCCGGCGCCGTCATGCGCCCCGGCATGGTGACCCGCCTGGCCGCCGAACACCACGACCGCTACGTCCTGCCCGAGGACTTCGGCCGCCCCTACAGCTACGCCACCCGCCGCGAGGAGCCGGAGGCCCACCTGTTCGCCCGGGCCCAACAGGCGACGGACCGTGTGGAGGAGGCCGCCGACGTGCTCGGCGACTCGTTCGAGGCCGGCCACACCCTCCCCCTCCTGCGGGAGGAGGAGTGGCGGCTGTCCCAGGAGCTGCTGCGGCTGCGCTCCCTGCGCAGGGAACTGGTGCAGCGCACGCGCGAGGCCGTCTCACCACAGGTCACGCGGGCGCTCGCACCCCACGAGGAGGCGGTCGAACGCGCCCACCGGGCGATCGCCGACCGCGTCGGCGTCCTGGCCGACTACGGCGAGCGCGTCCACGCGGCCGTCACCGCGCACCGCGAATGGGAGCAGTGCCAGGCCATCGCCGACCGGGCCGGGGACTACGCCGAACTCGCGCTGTCCTCCTCCAGGGACACGATGCACACCGAGGAACTCGACGACAGCCTGCTCGGCGTCGAGGCCGCCCGCCGCGTCCGCGAGGAGCTGGTGCGCGAGGCCGTCGACGCCGGATCCTCCCTGACCGAGGCGCTCCACCGGGGCGGCGGGGAGGGCGGAGCACCCCGGTGAGCCCGGCGCCCCGACCGCGGGCCCGCACGACCGGGAACCGTGGCGGACGCCGCAGCGCCCCTCCTGCCCCGGGCCGCCGCGGCCGGAGCCCCGCGCGGGAGGACGCGGCACAGGGGAGGACGCGGCACGCGCCCGGTACGGGACACCGCGGGGAGCGCTCAGGCCCGGGCCAGGAGGTCCTCCCACAGGCGGGCGACCCGCTCCCGCAACTCCTGCGGGGTCCCGGAGTTGTCGACCACCAGGTCGGCGGCGGCCAGCCGGGCGTCCCGGTCCGCCTGCGCCCGGATCCGCGCCCACACCTGCTCACGCGGCACGCCCCGGCTCCGCACGACCCGCTCCACCCGAGCCTCGTCGGGGGCGTCCACCACCACGACCACGTCGTAGAGGGGCCCCAGGCCGTTCTCCACCAGCAGGGGGACGTCGTAGACGACGACCTCCACCCCTGCGGCCACCGCCTCCTCCATCAGCTCCGCGCTGCGCCGGGCGACCAGCGGGTGCACGATGGCGTTCAGCGCGGCGAGCCTGTCCGCGTCGGCGAAGACGACCTCGCCCAGCCTCGGACGGTCCAGCCCGCCCCCCGGGGCCAGCACCCCCTCGCCGAACTCCGCGACGACGGCGTCCAGCCCCGGCGTCCCCGGCTCGACCACCTCCCTGGCGATCGCGTCGGCGTCGACGACGGCCGCCCCGTAGGCGGCCAGCGCGGACGAGACCGTGCTCTTGCCCGAGCCGATCCCTCCGGTCAGTCCCACTTTCAGCATGTCCCGAACCCTAGACGGCCGGCCCCGGCCCGGTGCGGGCGCCCCGCCCCGACCGTGCGGGACCTCACCCCGCGGCCCCGGAGCGCACCGCAGGAACGACCTCCTTGCGCATGTGCACCATGACCAGGTGGTCGGCCACACGCTCCCGCGACGTCTCCGCGTACCCGCGCTCCCGGTACAGGCGCTGCTCACCGGCGCCCTGGGCGCCGGTGGACAGGGTGAGGGAGGTCAGCCCGGGGTGGCGGACCGACAACTCCTCCTCCACCCGGGTGAGCAGCGCCCGCCCGATGCCGAGGCGGCGCCGGTCGGGGGCGACCGCCAGGCGCCCCACGACGGCGTTGGTCCCCGCGACCGCCGCACGGACCGCGCCGACGATCCGTGGGCCCTCCACGGCCTTGAGGACCAGGGCGTCCGGCTGCGCGAGCACCCTGGCGATGCGGTCCAGGCCCTCGGTGAGCGGGAGCACGAACGGGTCGCCGTGGGCCTGCGCCTCGTCGACGAACGCCGCCCGCTGGAGGGTGAAGACCTCACCCGCGTCCGCGGGGGTGGCCGGGTGGATGTCGAACACGTCGTCTCCTCACGCGCCCCGCCGGCCGGGGCACTCCACCGACCCTAGCCCGGCGGGGTCCGGCTACGTGGCCGTCCGCGCGGAACCGGCGCGCCCCGGGGCGGGCGGGCGCGGAAGCGACGCGGTCGCCGTCGACGCGGGCCCGGCCCCTACCCCCGCGCGGACACGACGAAGGGCCGCCCCCCTGGTGGGGGACGGCCCTTCGCGGCTGTCAGGTGATCCTCTGCGGGACCTCCTGCTTAGGCCTCGCCGCCCGCGAGCTTCTCGCGGAGCGCGGCCAGGGCCTCGTCAGAGGCCAGGGCGCCGCTGCTGGAGGATTCCGAACCGGACGAGCCGGCGCTCGGGGCGCCACCGTCCGTGTAGTCGTCCTCTTCCTCCGGGGCGGGCGCGTTCGCAGCGTCGGCCTCGGCCGCACGGGCCTCCTCGACCTGCTTGCGGTGCGCCTCGAAGCGGGCCTGCGCCTCGGCGTAGCTGCGCTCCCACTCGTCCCGCTGAGCCTCGAAGCCCTCCAGCCACTCGCCGGAGTCCGCGTCGAAGCCCTCGGGGTACTTGTAGTTGCCCTGCTCGTCGTAGTCGGCCGCCATGCCGTACAGGGTGGGGTCGAAGTCCACCTGGTCCGGGGAGACGCTCTCGTTGGCCTGCTTCAGCGAGAGGCTGATGCGACGGCGGTCGAGGTCGATGTCGATGATCTTGACGAAGATCTCGGTGCCGACCTGGACGACCTGCTCCGGCACCTCGACGTGGCGCTCGGCCAGCTCGGAGATGTGGACCAGGCCCTCGATGCCCTCCTCGACGCGCACGAACGCACCGAACGGAACCAGCTTGGTGACCTTGCCGGGGACGACCTGGCCGATCTGGTGGGTCCGGGCGAACTGCTGCCACGGGTCTTCCTGGGTCGCCTTGAGCGACAGGGAGACGCGCTCGCGCTCCATGTCCACGTCGAGAACCTCGACGGTGACCTCCTGGCCGACCTCGACAACCTCGCTGGGGTGGTCGATGTGCTTCCAGGACAGCTCGGAGACGTGCACCAGGCCGTCGACGCCGCCCAGGTCCACGAACGCACCGAAGTTGACGATCGAGGAGACGACGCCCTTGCGGATCTGCCCCTTCTGGAGCGTGTTGAGGAACGTCTGGCGGACCTCGGACTGGGTCTGCTCCAGCCAGGCGCGACGGGACAGGACCACGTTGTTGCGGTTCTTGTCCAGCTCGATGATCTTCGCCTCGAGCTCGCGGCCGACGTACGGCTGCAGGTCGCGCACACGGCGCATCTCGACGAGGGACGCCGGGAGGAAGCCGCGCAGGCCGATGTCGAGGATGAGACCGCCCTTGACGACCTCGATGACGGTGCCGGTGACGACGCCGTCCTCCTCCTTGATCTTCTCGATCGTGCCCCAGGCGCGCTCGTACTGGGCGCGCTTCTTGGACAGGATCAGTCGACCTTCCTTGTCCTCCTTCTGGAGAACGAGGGCTTCGACCTGGTCGCCGACAGCAACGACCTCACCGGGGTCGACGTCGTGCTTGATCGACAGTTCCCGGGAGGGGATCACACCCTCGGTCTTGTAGCCGATGTCGAGCAAGACCTCGTCTCGATCGACCTTCACGATGGTGCCCTCGACAATGTCACCGTCGTTGAAGTACTTGATGGTCTCGTCGATCGCCGCGAGGAAGGCTTCCTCGGACCCGATGTCGTTGACCGCTACCTGGGGTGTCGAGGTGGCCTCGGTGCTGCTCGTCATTTGTGGGTGGACTCCGGATACGGACAGATTCAGAAAATGGGCATGCCGCGGGTTCGAGCCCGTCGATCCGTCATCCAGACGCAGAAAGCAGGGTCACGACGGAACCTGATCCGTCGGTGTACACCAGCCGCCTGGTTCCAGAGTGGTGACCGGAGCGGTGCGACACCTCTGCCCCCTGCTCGGAGACAGCAGCCGCCCGCACGAACCCACAACGGTCCCGCCAGAATATGAGACAAGGGCGTCCTGGTCAATCGGAACCCGGGGCCGCCAACCCGACGAAGGGCACAATGGCCGCAACTTACCCGAGCATGGCGGTCAAGATCAACTGGACGGTACACCCACGTCCGCACGGGCGCACGGCGCCCCGCGGGGAGCTGTGCGGACACCCGCGGACCGCCTCCCGCACCCCCGGGAAAAAAATTACGGGCCCCGGTTCCGGTCAGTCCAAAGGAGGACGAGAGCGTGACCGTTTGACGTCACCGCGGCGCCGCTTGGCATCGAGGCGACGCTGCTCGGCCCGGCGCCCCGGCCGGGTCGCCCGCCGCCCCCGCGCCGGCGGAGCCGTCGCCTCGGCCAGGAGCGACTCCATCCGCTCCCGCGCCTCGGCCCGGTTGCGGACCTGCGACCGGTGCGTCTGCACCGTCACCGTCAGCACCCCGTCCACCAGCCGCCCCCGCAGGCGCTCCAGCGCCCGCCGGCGCCGTACCTCGCCCAGGGGCCCGCACCCCGCCACGTCCAGGGACAGCGACACACGCGTGTCGGAGGTGTTGACGTGCTGCCCGCCCGGCCCCGAGGACCGCGAGAACCTCCACACCAGGGCGTCGGCGGGAACCGTGACCGAACCCACGGTCAACCCGCCCCCGTCTCCGGCCCCACCGCGCGCCGCCACCGTTCCCGCCTCCCGCGTCCCTCGCGGCGGCCCCGGGACCGGGGCCGCCGGCGCCCCGCTCAGTGCGCGGCGTCGTGCCAGTTCTGCCCGCTGCCGACCGAGACGCCCAGCGGGACACGCAGAGCATAGGCCGAGTTCATCTCGTGCGTCACGAGGTTTTCGACCTCCTCTCGCTCCCCCGGGGCGACCTCCACCACGAGCTCGTCGTGCACCTGGAGCAGTACCCGCGAGGACAGCCCCCGAGCGGTGATCGCCGCGTCCACCTGCAGCATCGCCACCTTGATGATGTCCGCCGCCGACCCCTGGATCGGGGCGTTGAGCGCCATCCGCTCCGCCATCTCGCGCCGCTGCCGGTTGTCGCTCGTCAGGTCCGGCAGGTAGCGGCGCCGCCCCAGGATCGTCTCCGTGTACCCGACCCGGCGCGCCTCCTCCACCACGGCGTTCAGGTAGTCGCGCACCCCGCCGAACTCCGCGAAGTAGTCCTCCATCAACCGCTTGGACTCCTCCGGCGTGATCCCCAGCTGCTGGGACAGGCCGTAGGCGCTCAACCCGTAGGCCAGGCCGTAGCTCATCGCCTTGATCCGCGACCGCGCCTCGCCGTCGACCTCCCCGACCGGCACCCCGAACACCTGCGCGGCCATCTGGGCGTGGAAGTCGTAACCGCTGTTGAACGCGTCGATGAGCGCCTGCTCGCCCGACAGGTGCGCCATGATGCGCAGCTCGATCTGGCTGTAGTCCGCCGTCAGCAGCTCGTCGAACCCCTCGCCCACCACGAACGCCCGCCGGATGCGCCGGCCCACGTCCGTGCGCACCGGGATGTTCTGCAGGTTCGGCTCCGTCGAGCTGAGCCGCCCGGTCGCCGCCACCGTCTGGTTGAACGTGGTGTGGATGCGCTCGTCGTCGGCGATCGTCTTGATCAGGCCCTCGACCGTCGTCTTCAGCTTCGTCTGGTCGCGGTGGTGCAGCAGCACCCCCGGCAGCTCGTGGTCGCTCTGCGCCGCCAGCCACGCCAGCGCGTCCGCGTCGGTCGTGTACCCCGTCTTGATCTTCTTCGTCCGGGGCAGGCCCAGGTCCTCGAACAGGACCTGCTGGAGCTGCTTGGGCGACCCCAGGTTGAACTCCCGGCCGACCACCTCGTGCGCCTTCTCCACCGCGCCCCGGGCCGCCGAGGCGAACTCCTCCTGGAGCTCCTCCAGGTACTCGCGGTCGGCGGCGATGCCCGCCCGCTCCATCCGCGCCAGCACGTCCACCAGCGGCAGCTCCACGTCGGCCAGCAGGTGCGTCCCGCCCCGCTTGTCCAGCTCCGCCGTCAGCACGCCCGCCAGGTCGCGGGTCGCGGCCGCCCGCACCGCCAGCAGGTGCTGGCGGCCCGAGCCCGCGTCGCCGCCCTCGCCCAGGTCCAGCGACAGCTGGTCCCCCGACGTGTCCTCCTCCAGCTCCCGGCCCAGGTACCTGCGGCACAGGTCCGCCAGGTCGAACCGGCGCTGCCCCGGCTGCACCAGGTACGCGGCCAGGGCCGTGTCGCTCACCACCCCGCCCAGCGACCACCCGTGCGCGCCCAGCGCCAGCAGGGCGCCCTTGTACTCGTGCACCACCTTGGGCCGGCCGGGGTCGGCCAGGAACCCCGCCAGCGCCTCGGTGTCGGCGGGGTCCAGCAGCGTCGGATCGACGAACACCGCCGCGCCGGCCGGCACGCTGATCGCCAGCGCGTCCACCCGGCCCGACCCCTGCCCCCAGACCGCGTCCAGCGCGAGCCCCGCCGGCGCCTGCGGCGTGAGGGTGTCGCTCTCCGGGGTGTCGGCCGCGGCGTGCTCGCGCAGCCACGCCGCCAGCTCCCCGGTGCCGGCCACCGTCAGGTCCACCGCGAACCCCTCGGCCGCCGGGGCCGCGCCCTCCCCGGCGCCGCCGTCCCCGTCCGTCTTCAGGACCGCGTACAGGCGCTCGCGCAGGTTGGAGGCGAACTCCAGGTTGTCGAAGAGCGCGTCGACCCCGGCCCTGTCCGCCTCGCCCAGCACCAGCGAGGCCACGTCGGCGCCCAGCTCCACGTCCGTGGCCAGCAGGTTGAGGCGCTGGTTGCGCAGGACGTCGTCCATGTGGTCTCGGAAGTTCTGCCCGGCCTTGCCGCCGATCTCGTCCGCGTGGGCGATCAGCTCGTCCAGGGACCCGTACTTGGCGATCCACTTGGCGGCCGTCTTGGGGCCCACCCCGGGCACGCCCGGCAGGTTGTCGGCCTTCTCACCCACCAGCGCGGCCAGGTCGCGGTAGCGCTCCGGGGGGACCGCGTACTTCTCCTCGACCGCCGCCGGGTCCATCCGCCGCAGGTCGGACAGGCTCTTCCCCGGGTACAGGACCGTGCAGGAGTCGGTGACCAGCTGGAAGGCGTCCCGGTCGCCGGAGGCGATGAGCACCTCCATCCCGGCCTCGCAGCCCTGGCGGGCCAGGGTGGCGATGACGTCGTCGGCCTCGAAGCCCGGCGCCGACAGGTTGGCCACACCGATCAGCCGCATCAGGTCCTGGGTGAGGGGCACCTGGGAGGGGAACTCCGGCGGGGTCTCGGAACGGCCCCCCTTGTACTCCTCGTACTCCTCGTGGCGAAACGTCGGGCCCGACAGGTCCCACGCCACCGCCACGTGCGTGGGCTCCTCGTCACGCAACAGCTTGACCAGCATCGACGCGAAACCGTAGACGGCGTTGGTCGACTGCCCGGTACTCGTGCCGAACTTGTCCACGGGCAGCGCGAAGAACGCCCGGAAGGCCATCGAGTGGCCGTCGAGGAGGAGAAGGCGCGGGCGCCCACCGCCGTCCGCGGGGGCGGCACTGCCCGCCCCGGCGCCGGCCTGGGATGTCTGGTCGGGGGTCTCTCGATTCGTCACCACAGACGAATCCTAGGATGCGGAGCGGACACTTCGCGGCCACCCCCGCGAGGACCCCGGCCCCGCACCGGGCGTTTTCACCCGGCCCGGGCTCGTTTCCACCGAATCGGAAGGCACACATCATGACGACGGACTCCGAGGCGCTGCGCCGCATGCTCGACACCGGCGCCCTCGCGGGCGGCCTGGGCGAGACCATGGGCATCGAGGTCACCGAGGCCTCCGCCGAGCGCGTGGTGGGCCGCATGCCGGTGGAGGGCAACGTCCAGCCGTTCGGGCTTCTCCACGGCGGCGCCTCCTGCGTCCTCGCCGAGACCCTGGGCTCCATCGGCTCCACCGTCCACGCCCACCAGTTCGGCCGCATCGCCGTGGGCATCGAGATCAACGCGACGCACCACCGCTCGGCGACCTCGGGGCACGTGACCGGCGTGGCCACCCCGGTGCACCTGGGCCGCACCCTGGCCACGTGGGACATCACCATCACCGACGACCGGGGCCGCAAGGTGTGCACCTCGCGGCTCACGTGCATGCTCCGCGACGCGCCCGAGGCGTAGGGCACACGCGCGCGGGCCTCGGGGAGGAGGGACCGCCGCGGACCGGCCGCAAGGGCTCCCGCACGACCGCGGCGCAATAACGGCCAAGGGTTTTCCCTTATTCGGTAAGGACCACTTCGGACCGCCGCCCGGCGCTTTCCCGTCTTTCCCCGGCCCGACCTCAACACTTGACGGTCGGGCTTCGTCATGCCTGGTCATCGCGACAGAATGCTTTCCCCCGTGTGCGCAGAGCTCGCAACCGTCCAACCGGAAGCACCGGGATCCCAGTGATGACTACAGAGCCATAACAGCATGACGGCGAGTCGGCACCAACGCCCGAAATGTTCTTTCCGAGGTAGAAGATCCATGATTAAGCTCCGCTAACGCTCCTGATTAAGTCATGCCACACACCGCGGGCATCAGGGCGCACACGCAACAACGGCACCGCTGCGACACGCAACGCGTGCTTCGCCGGTTGAACGGAGTGACCACGATCATGGCAAGCAAGAAGGTCCTGGGCCTGACTGCCGCAACCGCGGCCCTGGTACTCGGGCTGACCGCGTGTGGCAGCGACGGCGGAGAGGGCGGCGGGGGCGACGCCGGCGGCGGCGAGGAGTTCACCTTCGGCGTCCTCTACCCGCAGACCGGCAGCCTCGCCTTCCTCGGCCCGCCCCAGATCACCGCGGCGCAGTACGCCGTCCAGGAGATCAACGACGCCGGCGGCATCCTCGGCACCGAGGTCCCCGACATCGTCGAGGCCGACGAGGCCGGCGACAACGCCCAGGCCAACGAGGCCGCCAACGCCCTCGTCGCCGACGAGGTCAACGCCGTCATCGGCGCCGCCGCCTCCGGCATGACCCAGGCCACCTACGACACCATCACCGGTGCCGAGATCGTCCAGTGCTCCGGCTCCAACACCGCCGCCGAGCTCAGCGAGATCGAGGACGGCGGATACTACTTCCGCACCGCCCCCAGCGACGCCCTCTCCTCCATCGTGATGGCCCGCACCATCGCCGACGCCGGCCACCAGAACGTCGCCATCGTCTCCCGCGGCGACGACTACGGCCGCGGCTACGCCGACGGCCTCCAGGCCGAACTGGAGAGCCTCGGCGCCCAGGTCACCGTCAACGAGACCTACGACCCCGAGGCCACCACCTTCGACTCCGTCGTCAACGCCGTCAGCGGCGACGAGCCCGACGCCGTCGCGCTCATCGCCTTCGAGGAGGGCGCGCAGGTCATCGCCCAGCTCCTGGAGTCCGGCGTCGCGGGCGACCAGCTGTTCATCACCGACGGCCTCAACGACGCCGCCCTCGGCGAGACCGTCAACGCCGACGACCCCGACAGCGTCAACGGCATCACCGGTGTGGCCCCCAGCGCCGACAACCCCGAGTTCACCGAGGGCCTCACCTCGTTCAACGAGGAACTCGACGTCTTCCAGTTCGCCCCCCAGGTCTACGACTGCGTCACCGCCATCGCCCTGGCCGCCGAGGCCGCCGACAGCGTGGCCCCCAGCGACTACGTCGCCGAGCTGCCCAACATCAGCCGCCCCGAGGGCACCGAGTGCGGCAGCTTCGCCGAGTGCCGCGACCTCCTCGCCGACGGTGAGGAGATCAACTACCAGGGCGTCAGCGGCAACATCGACTTCGACGACAACGGCGACCCGACCGCCGCCACCTTCGAGATCTTCCACTTCGGGGACGACGGCCACGAGATCCTCGCCTACGAGGAGCACTCCGTCGACGGATAACCCCCGCCGGGCGGCCACCCCGCGGTGACCCGCCCCCAGAACACCGGCACCACCGAGGCGCCCCGGGAACACCCGGGGCGCCTCTCCCGTGTTCCAGGGGCGCCCCGCCGGGACACCCGCCGAACCCACACCCCGGCGCGGCCCCAGGACCGCACAGCCGCACCGGCCCGGACCTCCCGGAGCGGGCCCCCGGGCGGCACACCGCCCGGCCACAGACCGCGCCGCGCCCCCGCCGCCGGGGCCACACACCGCCCCACCGCACAGACGGCCCCGCACACGGCGAACGCGGCCCCACAGGCCGCCGGGAAGGCCACGGCCCCCGCACACGACGAAAGGGCGGAGCCCGCAGGCCCCGCCCCTCCGCACACCCGGTCAGCCCTTCGCGAGCGTCCCCAGGTACAACTCGATCACGTTCGGATCGTTCAACAGATCCCCACCCGAACCCGTGTACGCGTTGCGGCCCTGGTCCAGGACATAGCCCCGATCACAGATCTGGAGGCACCGGCGGGCATTCTGCTCCACCATGACCACCGAGACACCCGTCTCGTTGACCTCCTTGACCCGCTGGAACACCTCCTCCTGATAGATCGGGGACAGACCCGCCGTCGGCTCGTCCAGCAGCAGCACCGACGGATTCATCATCAACGCACGACCCATCGCCACCATCTGGCGCTCACCACCCGACAGCGAACCCGCCTTGGCCTTGCGCCGCTCCCCCAACAACGGGAACAGGTCCGCCACCACCCCGAACCTCTCCGCGAACGAACGGGGCCGCAGATACGCCCCCATCTGCAAGTTCTCCTCGATGCTCAACGACGGGAACACGTTCTGCGTCTGCGGCACGTACCCCACACCGCGCTCCACCAGGCTGTGCGCCGGCAGACCCGCGATACTCGCGCCCCGCAGCGTCAGACCGCCCTCGCGCACCGGGATCAGCCCGAAGATCGTCTTGATCAGCGTCGACTTGCCCGCACCGTTCGGACCGATGATCGCCACGACCTCACCCTCGGTGAGAGTCAGGGTGCACCCGTTCAGGATGTTCACCCCCGGCACATAACCCGCCACCAGGTCCCGCGCCAACAGCAGGTAGTCCTCCGGACCGCCCACCTCCACGGCCTCGGCCCTCGCCTGCTCCAGGACCTCCTCACGGTGCTCCTGGACCACAGCCGCGTCCTCGGCCTCCGCCGGAACCCCGTCCGGACCCGGACCCGGGCCGCCCTTCCCCGTCATTCGCCACTCCCCTGGGTCTCGACCGTCTCCTCCTGGGCACCCAGGTAGGCGTCGATCACCTGCTGGTCGGCACGGATGTCCGAGGGACGGCCCTCGGCGATCACCCGCCCCTGCGCGAGCACCACGATCCAGTCGCTGATACCCATGATCACGTCCATGTCGTGCTCGACGAACAACACGGTCTTGCCCTCGTCGCGCAACGCCGTGATGTGCCCCAGCAACGACTGCACCAGCGCCGGGTTCACACCCGCCATCGGCTCGTCCAGCATGATCATGCTCGGATCCGTCATCAGCGAACGCGCCATCTCCAACAGCTTGCGCTGACCGCCCGACAGGGAGCCGGCCATGTCGTCACGCTTGTCGATGAGCTTGAAACGCTCCAGCAGGACCAGCGCACGCGCCGTGTTCTCCCGCTCCTGCCTCTGCCACACAGGACGCAGGAACGCACCCGCCATCCGCTCCCCGAACTGACCCGGCGCACCCAACAGCATGTTGTCCAACACCGTCATACGGGTCAGGGCCTTGGTCAGCTGGAACGTCCGCACCATCCCCGCACGCGCCACCTGGTGGCCGCGCTTGCCGTTGATCGCCCGGCCCTCGAACGTCCACCGACCCCTGTCCACCCGGTCGAAACCGGTCAACAGGTTGAACAGCGTCGACTTACCCGCGCCGTTCGGACCGATCAACGCCGTGATCGTCCCCCGCTGCACCTCCACGTGCTCCACGTCCACAGCGGTCAGACCGCCGAACGACCGGCGCACACCGTCCGCCACCAGGATGGGATCCGACTTCGCCGAACCCGGAACCGGCTCCGCGCCGACCATCCGGTCGACACCCGCGCCGACGTTCGCCTCGTCACTTGACATTGACCAACATCTCCTTACGGTCGCCGATGAGACCCTGCGGCCGGAACACGATCAGCACCACCAGCATCAACCCGGCGAACGCCAGCTGGATCGCACCGTAGTCCGGACCGTCCAGGAACGGCAGCCAGCCCAGGGCGCCCATGCCCTGCAGCACACCGTCGGTGAACGTCATCAGGAACCAGAACGCCATCGCGCCCAGCACCGGACCGAACACCCGCCCGGCACCGCCCAACAGCAGGATCACCCACAGGAAGAACGTCACCTGCGGCTTGAACTGGTCCGGCTGGATCGACGCCTGGTACACCGCCAGCATGCAACCCGCCAGCGAACCGATCAGACCACCCAGCACCAGCGCCTGCATCTTGTACGCGAACACGTTCTTGCCCAGGCTGCGGACCGCGTCCTCGTCCTCCCTGATGCCCTTGATCACACGGCCCCACGGACTGTGCATCAACAACCACGTCAGACCGGCCATCACAGCCACCAGGCCCCACGTCACCACCAGGACCCACAAGTGGTTGCCGTTGTAGGCCAGCAGACCGAACCCGTACCGCTCACCCGCGTCGAACGGGTTCAGCGTCCGGAAGTCCGCCGACAGGTTCTGAAGACCGAAGGCGCCACCGGTCAACGGCTCCGCGAAACCCGCCCGGTACACCAGACGGATCACCTCCGCCGCCGCGATCGTCGTGATCGACAGGTAGTCCGCCCGCAACCTCAGCGTCGGAATACCCAGCAGCAGCGCCAACACCAACGCACACAACAGGCCCACACCGAAACCGGCGGCCAGCGGCAGATCGAACACCGCCACACTGATCCCGACGCCGTACGCGCCCACCAGCATGAAACCGACCTGACCGAAGTTCAGCAGGCCCGTGTAACCGAAATGAATATTGAGACCGATGGCGGCGAGCGCATAGATCGCCGCGATCGGACCGAACGCCGAACGGGTTGATTCGGCGAGGATCGAAAGGATGTCCATCGTCTACCTCTCCTAGCCGACCCGCTCGCGCCGACCGAGCAGGCCTTGGGGCCTGACCAGCAGCATGAGGATCATCAGGGCCAGTGCCCACGCTTGCATGAGCTGGGACGGGAACCACAGGGTGGACAGCATCGCCACCAGGCCGACGGCCAGACCGCCGACCATCGCGCCGTACGCCGTGCCGAGACCGCCCAGGATGACCGCCGCGAACATCAGCAACAGCAGGCGGAAGCCCATCTCGTACTCGACCACCTGGTTCAGCCCGTAGAGCACGCCGCCCAGAGCCGCCAGACCGCCGCCGAGACCCCACACGTACAGGGTCACCCGGTCCACGTCGATACCCGACGACTCCGCCAGGTCACGGTTGTCCGACACCGCCCGCATCGCCTTGCCGATCCGAGTGAACTGCAACAGACACGCCACGGCCACCAGCACCGCGACCGCCACACCCATGATCACCAGGTCACGCGGCGCCATCGCCACCGGACCCAGCTGGACCAGCTCCTGGATCTGGTAACCCGCATAGCGGTTGCGGCCCGCACCGAAGATCACCAGGATCACGTGGCGCAGGATCAGCGCCAGACCGATCGACACGATGAACATCTGGATCAACGCCACATTGCGGTGCCGCAGCGGACGCCAGATGTAGCGCTCCATCGTCCCGCCCAGCACCGCGCCCATGACCACCGCGATCGCGGCGGCCAACCACAGCGGCACCTGCCAGTCGATCGAGTCGCCCATCACCCCCAGCGTCGTCGCCAGCGCGATACCGCCGAAGATCGCCACCCACTGGGCCACGATCAGCGTCGTCCGCGGAAGCCTCGCCTCCAGCAACCCGCCGATCAGGACCGCGATCCCGATACCCGCGAAGATCGCCAACAGGGAATTGCCCAACCCCGCGGCGCCCGTGCTGAACAACAGCGCGACCATCGCACCGAAGGTCACCATGTCACCGTGGGCGAAGTTGATCATCTTCGTCGTACCGAAGATCAACGACAGACCGATCGCGGAGATCGCGATCACCAGGCCGAAGAGGATCCCCGACACGGTCAGCTGCAGGAACTGGGCTCCGAAGGAACTGCCGCCGCCCGTCGTCGGCGTGACCGCCCCGTCCTCTCCCCCGGCCTCGCCGCCGGAGTCGTCCGCCGCGTCCTCCGAGGGGGACTCCGAGGCGTCACCGCCCTCCGCGGCGCCCGCGCCCTCCAGGGCCACGATGAGGGGACGCCGGTCGTCGGCCTCGACCTCGACCTCGGTCTCGCCGTCGACGATGATGCCCTCTCGTACGACGTACTCGCTGGGGACGGACTCCTGGTCCACCACTACGCGGTAGGTGCCCGGTTCGGGCAGCTCCACTTCCCACATTCCATCAGAGTCGGTCTCCGCCGCCCCGATCTCGTCCTCACCGTCGTAGACCGTGATCCCGATGCCTTCGACACCTTGATCCCGGTTCTCCGGGTTGAGGATCTGACCGTGCAGCGCTTCACCGCCCTGTTCGTCTGCCGCTGCCACTGGCCCGGGGATCACCAGGATGGCGGTGATCAGGGCGAGCAACACGGTCACGAGACGTGTGCGCACGCGCGCTCCTTGCGCATCTGAGGGTGACGGCACCAAATGCGAGCATTCGACACCGCTTGTCCTTTACTGTTCGGTGCGGCGAGTTTAGCCCGGTTTAGCCTGGTCATTCAGCAGAGCTAAAGCCACGTGACCCAACCGTCACCCCATTGTGCGCAAACGAGATCAAAATGGTATCCATCGCCCGTTGACGGTGGCCATTCGTCTAGTTTTCGTCACCCCCGGCACACCGTCCCTCACCCTCCCTCCCCCGGACACGACAACGGGGCCGCACCCGGTCGGGTGCGGCCCCGGTTCAGGGTCGCGGGGGTCGGCCCGGTCGGCCTACTGTCCCCCGAGGGTCTCGACGACCGTCTCGGCGACCTTCCTCATGGTCAGTCTCCGGTCCATCGAGTTCTTCTGGATCCACCGGAACGCCTCGGGCTCACTCATCCCGTGACGGCCCTGGAGAAGCCCCTTGGCCTGCTCGACCAGCTTGCGGGTCTCGAGACGGTCCTGGAGGTTGCCGACCTCCGACTCCAGCGCCGCCAGTTCGGCGTAGCGGGAGGTGGCCATCTCGATGGCCGGCACGAGGTCCGACTTGTTGAACGGCTTGACCAGATAGGCCATGGCCCCGGCGTCCCGCGCGCGTTCCACCAGCTCTCGCTGGGAGAAGGCGGTCAGGATGACGACCGGCGCGATGCGCTCACCGGCGATGCGCTCGGCGGCCGAGAGGCCGTCGAGCACCGGCATCTTGATGTCGGTGATCACCAGGTCGGGCTTGAGCTCCCGGGCAAGCCGGATAGCGGTCTCCCCGTCCCCGGCCTCGCCGACGACGGCGTAACCGTCCTCTTCCAGCATCTCCTTGAGGTCCAGGCGGATCAGGGCCTCGTCTTCCGCGATCACCACACGGCTCTGCGTCCTCGTCACGTACATGAGGTTACAGAGATCCGCTAGGATGCTGAGCGTCGGGACCGGCAATGCGCGCCAATCGTGACACCACCGTTGGCCGGGGCCGCCCCCTCGACACCCCGGAGCAAACCGGACATACCAGCCGGAATGATGGAATGGTAGACATAGGGGCCTCAAAAGCCCCCGCTCGCAAGAGTGTGTGGGTTCGAATCCCACTTCCGGCACCCACAACCATCGCGACGAGCCGCCCCAGGGCGGCTCTTCTTGTATGTCCTTCGTGACCCGCGACAAGGAAAAATGTCACAGGCGTGAGCGAACCTTCACTCTATGTACTCACGCGACATCGTTGAAGAGACTTTTCGCCTCAAGGCCCTCGGCCTGACCGACCGCGCCATCGCGGAACAGTGCGGCGTCTCCGTCCAGGCGCTCAGGCACTGGCGCTACGGCACCCGGCGATCCCCACAGACAGAAGCCGACCGGACCGCTTACTGCCCTGTCTGCGGGACAGGTGCTCTGGACCCCGCAGCCTACGTCTACCTGCTCGGCCTCTATTTGGGAGACGGGTACATCGGACGTATCCGCAACGGGGTCGACTACCTGTCGATCGCCTGTTGCGACACATGGCCGGGCCTGATCGAGGAGTGCACGCAGGCCATACCCAAGGTCTTCCCCGTGAGCGTCTTCCAGGTGCGACGCAAGGGGTGCACAGAAGTCAAGGGCACCTCGAAGCACTGGCGCTGCATCTTCCCGCAGAACGGCAAGGGGATGAAGCACTCACGACCGATCATCCTCGAACCCTGGCAGCAGGAGGCCGTCGACGAGCATCCCGAACGGTTCATCCGAGGGCTGATCCACTCCGACGGCTGCCGCGTGTCCAACCGTGTGCGCAAGAAGACAGACGGCGGATGGAAGTACTACGAGTACCCGCGCTATTTCTTCTCCAACACGTCACAGGACATCAGCAACCTTCTTATCCATGCCCTCGACCGGCTCGGCATCTCATGGAGGCGCCGGGTGGAGGTGAAGCTCCCGAACCGGGATGCGTTCATCGTGTCGGTGTCGAAGCGGGCGGCCGTGGCGCGGATGGACGAGTTCGTGGGGCCCAAGTACTGAGGAGCGGTCAGCGGGGCCAGAACCTGCGTAACTACCCAGCCAGTTCGACCACAAATGGGCCTTTTGTCACTTTATCCCCGGGCAAGGCGGGCCGAACCGGTCACATCACGGCCACAACCTGAGTACAACCCGTGGGTTCGGTCGCCCCGGCGACCGCGTGTCCCTGATCCTTGAAGATCACGGACGAGTTCTCAGGAGAGGAGCAGCAGGTGCTGACCGCGGTGGCCGGAATCGTCGGCGCACTGGTAATCGGCGCCTGGGTCGTGGTGGCCTGGGGCTCCCGACGCCGCCAGCCCTGGTTGCTGACCCCGTTCGCCCTGCTCGTCGTCCTTCTCGTGGCCGTGGGCCAGGCGGGTTGGTCGTTCCTCCCCGCGGCTGCGCTCGTCGCCGGCTCCTTCGCAGAGCTGGTCATCGGCGCCCGTGAGTCCCCCGCCGTGCGCACCAAGGACCCGGACGCGCCGCTGAGCACGGAGCGCTGGGCGGCCGCCGTCGCCGCCCCGTTCCGGGTGGCGCTCGCCGAACCCTGGGACGTGGTGGCGCGCCCGTCGCTGCGCCGCCGCTACCGGCGGCTGCTGGAGCGCCAGTGGCAGGTGACGGACCGGGAGTCGCTCCTGGCGGCCGTGGAGGGTCTTCTGGACGAGTTGCACACGAGTCCGACCCTGGACCTGGTCGTGGACCTGAGGGGCGGGATCGCGCGTTCCCGGTTCCCCCGGGACGAGGGCGGCCAGGCGACGGGCGGGCACGTGCTGCTGACGCCGGAGCAGGTCGTCCGGCTGCGTGCCGTCACGGGGGTCGGCGAGGCCGACGAGACGGTGATCATCGGGGCGTACCAGTGGTGGCGGTCGGTGCACGTGATCCGGTTGGTGTGCGGGGGCGCGACCCTGGACTGGCTGAGCCCGGTGGAGACGCAGACCCTGTTGCGGCGGGTGGCCTCGGACCTGCAGCGCCGGTACTCGTCGTGGCAGCAGTTGTCGACGGCTTTCCACGCGGGGTACCTGCTGTGGCGGGACAAGGGCGTGGAGGGGGACCACGGGGGGACGGACCGGGTGTGGGCGGCTCTGGGTTTGCTCACCGAGGATGTGCGGAGTCCGTGGAACCTGCTGCCGTGGGACATGCCGTTGGAGCGGGTCATTCCCGAGGGCGGGCTGGCGGCCAACCCGGAGCCGTAGGGCTCCGGAAAGACGTCGGCCGCACCTGGCCCTGACCCGGTGGTCGGCGCGGCTCATACGCCGTTCCTCCGGGCCGGACCTGATGCGGCACGTCTTGCGGGCGCCCGTCGCGGGCGCCGGGTCCTACGTGGTTCCGAGCGCGACGGCGTCGCCGAGGCGGTGGACGCGCAGGGAGTTGGTGGATCCGGTGGTTCCGGGCGGGCTGCCGGCCACGATGACGACCTTGTCGCCCTTGGTGTAGTCGCCGAGCTGGAGGAGTTCGGCTTCGACCTGGCGGACCATGTCGTCGGTGTTGTCGACCCAGGGCACCAGGTTGGTCTCCACTCCCCAGGTGAGGGAGAGGGTTCCGCGGGTGGAGTTCTCGGTGGTGAACGCCATGAGCGGGATGGGTGAGCGGTAGCGGGCCAGGCGTCGGGCGGTTTCGCCGGACATGGTGAAGGCGACGAGGGCCTTGGCTCCGATAGTGGCGCCGATTTCGGCGGCGGCGCGTGCGATGGCTCCGCCGGTGGTCTCGGGTACCCGGTTGAGGATGTGCGAGGCGCGCAGGGATTCCTGTTCTGCGGCGCTGATGATGCGGGCCATCGTCTCGACGGTCTCGATGGGGTACTGGCCGACGCTGGTCTCTCCGGAGAGCATGACGGCGTCGGCGCCGTCGAGGACGGCGTTGGCGACGTCGGAGGCCTCGGCGCGGGTGGGCCGGGGTGATCCGATCATGGATTCGAGCATCTGGGTGGCGACGATGACCGGTTTGGCCTTGTCGCGGCAGCGTTCGACGGCGCGTTTCTGCACCATGGGGACGTTCTCGAGGGGGAGTTCGACGCCGAGGTCGCCGCGGGCGACCATGACTCCGTCGAAGACCTCGATGATGTCCTGGAGGCGTTCGACCGCCTGGGGCTTCTCGATCTTGGCGATGAGGGGGACGGTGATGCCCTCCTCGTCCATGATGCGGTGGCATTCCTCGGCGTCCGCGGGGCTGCGGACGAAGGAGAGGGCGACCATGTCGACGCCCTGGTGGAGGGCCCAGCGGAGGTCTGCCTCGTCCTTCTCGGTGAGGGCGGGGACGCTGACGGAGACGCCGGGGAGGTTGAGTCCCTTGTGGTTGGAGACGGTGCCGCCGTAGATGACGCGGGTGTGGACGTCAGTGCTGGTGGTCTTGGTGCATTCGAGGACGACGCGGCCGTCGTCGATGAGGACGCGGTCGCCGGGGCGGACGTCTCCGGGGAGTCCCTTGTAGGTGGTGGAGACGCGTGTGGCGTCGCCGGGGACGTCGTCGATGGTGACGGTGAACTCGTCTCCGGCGGTGAGTTCGACCGGTCCGTCGGGGAAGGTGCCGACGCGGATCTTGGGTCCTTGGAGGTCGGCGAGGACTCCGACTGCTCGTTGGGCCGACTCAGCGGCTTCGCGCAGGTTGGCGAGGCTGGCGCTGTGGTCGTCGTGGGTTCCGTGGCTGAGGTTGATACGGGCGACGTCGAGTCCTGCGTCGACGAGCTTGCGGAGGACTTCCGTGCTCGACGTGGCGGGACCGAGGGTCGCGACGATTTTTGCTCGACGTGTCACGCCTATCACTTTAGAGCGTCTGGGGGATGCAGTGGTCTAAACCAGGTTGCGAATGGACGTATCTCAGGCTGCGGGAAGACGAACGGGGGCGTTGCACGAACGGGGTTGTGGGTGGTGCGGGGGCTTTCTGTAGGTTGCCTGTGACGGTGGCGATTCTGGGAGGTTCTGGTGTTCTCGCGTGATGTGGTGCTGGGTGCGTTGGCGGTGGAGGTTGCCTCGTTGGACGCGGTGTTGTGGGGGTTGTCGGAGGAGGAGGCGGTGGTGGGGACGCGGTGTGCGCCGTGGGATGTGGCGGCGTTGGCGGCGCACACGGTGAGGGCGATGTTGCAGGTGGAGCCGATGTTGGTTGGTGAACCTGCGGTGACGGGAGGGGCGTTGGTTTCTGCTGGGGAGTATTACCGGCCGGATGTGCGGTTCTCGGCGGAGGTGAACGCGCATCGGGTGGGTTCGGCGGTGGAGGCGGCGGCGCGTCGTACGGACGCGGGTGAGTCGGGGCGGTTGTTGCGGGGGCGGTGGTCGCCGTTGGTGGCGCGGTTGGCGGCGGAGCCGGTGGGCCGGGTGGTGGTGACGCGTCACGGGGACCGGATGCTGTTGTCGGATTTCCTGGTGACGCGGGTGGTGGAGTCGGTGTTGCACGGGTTGGACCTGGCGGACGCGCTGGGTCGGGATCCGTGGGTGTGCGGTGGGGCTTTGGACGTGGTGCGGGGGTTGTTGTTCGGGGAGGCCGATCCGGCGGTGGTGGAGGAGGTGGTGCCGGGTGCGTTGTCGGGTCGTGAGGCGGGGGTGGCCGCGGTGCGTTCGGTGACGGGCCGTGGGGGCGGTGTGTCCCGAGGTGCGTGGGAGGGGGCGGGGGTGCGGTTCCTGGCGTTGGGTTAGGCGGTGGGGGCGTGCCGGGGGCGGGTTCTGGGGGGTTGTGCCTGTTCGTCCCGGAGGGGCGCGCCTGGGGCCTGCCCCGCCCGGCCCGCCGCCCCCCCGGGGCGGCGGGTCGGGCGGGTGTCAGTGGGCGGGGTCGGCGCGGGCGGCCTGTTCGTTGGCGTCGGCGCGGGCGGTGGCGGTGCGCAGGTGGCGCAGGGCGAGGAGGGTGGCGGCAGTGAAGACGGCTGCGCCGAAGAGGGCGGGGGCCCGGAGGTCGGCGCGGGCGAGGAGGCCGCCGAGGAGGGCGCCTGCGGGGGCGAGTCCGAAGCCGAGCATCTGTTTGGCGCTGCTGACGCGTCCCATGAGGTGTTCGGGGACGATCTGCTGGAGGATGCCGCTGGAGAGGACGGTGCCGTAGGCGCTGGCGGCGGCGACGAGGGTCCAGGCGGCGGCTGCGGTGGGGGCGTTGGGGGCGAGGGCGAAGAGGGTGCAGAAGGCCGCTTGGGCGAGGTATCCGGCGGTGATGCCGCGGTAGCGGCCGATGCGGTGTGCGGTGTTGCCGGCGAGGAGTGCGCCGCCGATGGCGCCGAGGGCGGCGGTGGCGAGGAAGACGCCGAAGAGGTGCGGGGGGACGCCGTAGTGGTCCTGGACGGTGAGGACGAAGACGGCGGTGACCGCTGCGGCGCCGAGGTTGAGGGTGGCGCCGAAGAGGATGAGGGCGCGTAGGGGCGGGTCGGTGTGGATGTGGCGCAGGCCTTGTCCGATGTCGTGGAGGACGGCGCGGACGGGGTTGGCGGGCGGGGTGGCGGGCTGGTCGGTGGGTGGTGCGGGGGCTCGGCGTGCGGTGAGGGGCAGTCCGAGGAGGATGAGGGCGCCGAGGGCGTAGGCTCCGGCGTTGGTGGCGAGGGGCAGGGCTGCGGCGATGGCGAAGAGGAAGCCGCCGAGGGGTGCGCCGGCGAATTCCTGGGCGACTTCGCGTCCGCCGACGAGCCGTCCGTTGGCGCGGTCGAGTGCGGTGCGGGCGAGGGCGGGGAGGATGGCCCTTCCGGCGATGTCGTAGACGATCTCGCATGTCATGGCGGCGAACATGACGATGTAGAGGGTGGTGACGGTGGCGTTGCCGGTGGCGGTGAGGATCGCGAGGGCGGTGATGGCGGCGGCGCGGAGGAGGTTGGCGGCGACCATGGCCCTGACGCGGTCGACGCGGTCGACGAGGGCTCCGGCGAGGAGTCCGAAGAGGAGCCAGGGGAGGTAGCGGGCCGCGGTGAGTCCGGCGACGGCGAGGGGGTCGTTGGTGAGGGCGGCGGCGAGCATGGGCAGGGCCGTGAGCATGATGCCGTCGGCGAGGTTGCTGGAGAGGCTGCCTGCCCAGAAGCGGTGGAAGGCCGGGCTGAGGCGTGGTGTGGGTCGGGGGGAGGGTCGGCCGGGCGCGGGGGGTGTGTTGGTGGACATGTGCCTTCGGGGGTGCCGGTGGGGTGTCGGCGGGTGACTCTATCGAAGGCCGGCGGGTGTTCGGGGGGTTTTCGGGTGCGGGTGGGGGCCCGGTCGGTGGGCCGGGCCCGGTGGGCGGGTGTTCAGCGGTCGCGGCGGGGTGGTGGGAGGAAGGCGGCGACGCGGCCGTAGGCGCGGAGGATGCGCAGGCGTTGGATGGTGCGCATGCCTTCGCGTTCGATGGTGGCGGCGGTGTCCCAGTGTTCCCAGGCGGCGTCCCATCCGCCGTCGGGGCGTTGGCTGTTCTCGAAGTAGTCGAGGTTGCGGTTGATCTCGGCTTCGGTGAAGAGGGGCCGGGCGATGTGGCCGGGGTTGTCGGCGAGGTCGAGCGGTGTGTGGACGTGTCGCTGTCCGCAGGGTTTGGGGTTGACGTCGATGCCGGCGCGGATCATGGGGTGGAGGCGGTTGATGGCCTGGACGGCTCGGGGGCGGTCGGGTGCGTGTTGGAGGAAGGCGCAGATGCCGATGGCTTCGTGGGGGTCGGTCCAGTGGAGTGCGTCGATGCGTTTCCAGCACCAGGCGGTGGCGAGGTCGCGCCAGGGGTGGCTGATGTGGTGTTTGTGGAGGTAGCCGGTGATGTGGGCGGTGAGGCCGAGGTCGGCGGTGAAGTCGTCGCGGTGCTGCCACCAGGGGGCGGCCTCGCTGTAGCGGACGTTGGGCAGGACGGGGGGCAGGCCGCCGTCGGGTTCGCTGACGGTGGAGAGGTAGCGGCAGATGCCGAGTCCGACGGTGGTGGGGATGGGGCCGAGTTCGTCGAGGTGGCGCAGGGCGATCTGGGCGGCGGCGGGTTGGCTGGCGTGTCCGCGGAGGTCGGGGTCGAGTCCGTTGCCGTAGCCGCCGTCGAGGTTGCGGTAGGCGGTGAGTGCTTGGCGGACGGGTTCGGTGGGGCCGTTCTGGAAGAGGTGGGCGAAGCGGTGGCGGTCGATGAGTCGCGCGTTGCGCATGGTGAAGTGTTCCGCTGTGCGGAAGGAGTCCCAGGTCACGACGGTCATGTCTTCGACGGTACGTCCGCTGTCGGGCGCGGAGAATAGCTCGCGGGACAATCCATTCGCGTTCTTTACGCGGGGTTCGAAGCTTTGTGGTGTTTGCGTCTTCGGTGGTGGATGAGGTGTCCGGCCCAGGAGGCGGCGATGGTGGCGGCGACGGCGAGTTGGACCGTGAGGAGGTGTTGGGAGGGGTAGATGACGCCGGTGAGGTAGTGGTCGATGAAGCCGGTGGCGGGGAGTCCCGCCTGGCCGGCGTTCTCGCGTCCCCAGTTCTCGAGGGCGGTGAGGGGGCACTGCCATCCGATGACGGTGACGCCGAGGCCGTAGAGGGCGCAGGCGAGGTGGGGCCAGAGGGTGCGGGGCCACCGCCAGGCGAGGAATCCGCCGAGGGTGACGTAGGCGAGGAAGAGCAGGTGGAGGAGCATGGCGGTGTCGCCGATGAGTCGGTAGGCCATGGGCGTCGTCCTCCCTGGTGTGTCCGCGGGCGCTGTGGGCCCGCGGAGGGGCCGGCCCGGTGCGGGGCTCCGTGGGAGGGGTGCGGGGAGGCCCGGGCGCCGGGTCGGGTCCGTCTGTTCCCAGTATCTCCGGGCGGGGCCGGGCGGGCCAGGGGGTGGTGCGGCCTGTGGAGGGGGTGTCCGGGGGCGCGGGTGCGCCCTGTGCCCGCGGCCCCGGTGCCTGTGACCGCCCGCGGCCCGGCCTTGCACGGGCAGGCACCGGCAGGCACCGGCAGGCACCGGCAGGCACCGGCAGGCACCGGCAGGCACCGGCAGGCACCGGCAGGCACCGGCAGGCACCGGCAGGCACCGGCAG
>NZ_JBEXSY010000070.1:0-35861 GCF_040613895.1 Nocardiopsis sp. NPDC006198
GCCACGCGCTATGACAAGCTCGCGCTTCGCTACGAGGCCACCGTCCAGATCGCTGCCATCAACGAATGGCTCTGACTTCCCAAACAGGCCCTAGCGGTCGCCCTTGACGGTCGCGAGGAACCCGGACCAGACGGGGCTGCCGAAGCTGAGGTGCCCGAGGTCGCGGTTCTGGGTGTCGCGGACCAGGGTGGCGGCCGGGCCCTCGGCGACCTCGACGCAGTTCTGGTGCGAGCCTCCGCTGTAGCTGCTCTTGTGCCACTGGACGTCACTCATGGCGGGAATCCCTCAATCGTCTCTTCGACCAGCCGCAGCGACCGCGCCGGGGACATCGCCGCTGCCTGCAGGCGGTGGAACCTCAGTTTGAACTCTCCCACGGCGTCGGCGTCGTGCACGAACTGGCCCTTGTAGGCCGACTCCGCGTACACGATCTCCCGGTCGGGGGAGGGGTCGAGCACGGTGAACGGGCCGACCAGCCCGGGATGCAGGGGTTCATCCGTGATCTGCAAGGTTATCCGCTCGCTTCCGGCGAGAGCGTGGATGTGCTGGAGCTGCTCGCGCATGATCGGCCCGGAATCGACGGGCTCCATCAGAACCGCCCGGCCGATCACCACCATCATCACCGGGGTCTCCGCACTCTGGAAGCGCTCGCCCCGGGCGATGCGGTCCCGCACGCTCGCCTCGGTCCTGGCCGGCGGCTCCCACGGCGTGACGGCGCGCATGACCGCCGTCGCGTAGCTCGTGGTCTGGAGCAGCGAGGGCACCAGGAACGGGTGGAACTCCAGGATGGAGGCGGCCTTCTTCTCCAGGTCCTCCATCTGGCCCAGCCACGGGATCTTGCCCGCCCTGGACAGGTCGTCCCACAGCCTCGCCAGCTCGTCACCCGTGCCCAGGGCCTCGTCCAGCGTCGCGAGGACGTCCTCGGTCGGGGAGGTCCGGCCGCACTCCAGGTTGGACACCGCCGAACCCTTCACGCCCAGGGCCCGGCCCAGCGTCTCCTGGGTCAGTCTGGCGGCGTCGCGACGCTCCTTGAGGATCGCCCCCCACCGCTCGCGGACATCCGTGATCGCCTTCGTCATGCCTGATATTTGCACACAAGAAAAGGACAAAACGGTACTACCGTGATTTCCGTTCACCCGATGGAGTTTCGCAAGAACTCCATCCGCGCGAATGGACTTTCGCGGAAACGCCACGGGAGGAGGCGGAGGACGCGGCCCCTCGCCAAGCTGACCAGGAACGGCGAAGCCCAGGTCAAGGGAGTGACGGCGATGAACAGCGGGCACGGGCGCGGCGGGGACCGGTGGCGGGCGGAACTCCCACGGAGGATCGCGCCCCGCGTTCCGGGCGTCCGCACGGTCAGCTGGGGGCCGCTGCCGGAACAGGTGGCCTCCGCGCGCGCCTGGTGCCGGAACGGGACCAGGCTCAGCCACGACCGCGCCTACCCGCTGATGGCCGTCCTCTCCGAACTCCACACGAACGCCCTGCGACACAGCGCCTCGGGGCGGCCGTGCGGGCGGGTGCGCATGGAGATGTCGGAGAGCCGGGGCGTGTTCCGGGTCGCCGTGACCGACGACGGCGCCCCCGCGGGCGCGCCGCACAGCGTCCCCGAGGTGGGCGGCGGCTTCGGCCTGCGCCTGGTGGAACGGTTGGCCGCCGACTGGGGGTGGACCGGTGAACCCGGACACCCGCTCACCGTGTGGGCGCTCGTCGACCCGCGTGCCCCCCTCCCGGCGGACGAGGGGGAGGGGGTGGGGCCGCAGGGCACTCCGGAGGTCGGCGGACGCGCCGCCGGCGTTTCGGCCCGGCGCGGAGTCGGCTGACCACGGCCCGAGGACACCCGTGGGAGGGGAAGAGGAGACGGAGGGGAGGGCCGTGCTCACGGCCCACCCCTCCGTCCCCCGCACCCGAGATCGGCTTCTTGGCCGCTTCCGGTCATTCCGGGAACTCCGTCCCAGGTCAGGGGGTCCGCACGCCCGGCCTGTCCTGCGACCTGGATATCTTGGGTTCCGGTAATCGGCTGAATACGACTGATACTTCCGGTTGAGTCAGAACGTATTCGCAGTTCAGAACAGGAAAGTGGGTGAGCCTGTGTCCGGTGGCACTGGTGTGAACGCGGACGACGCCTATGCGGGCGGTTCGGCCTCGGCGGACGCGGCGGCCCGGCTCAGGGATCTGCCGACCGACTTCGACGAGGCGGTCCAGGCGGCCAAGAACGCGGTGAGCCCCGCGCCGGGCATCACGGGGTGGGGTTCCTTCGGGGAGGACCACGCGCAGCACATGGTCGACGTCAAGGAGCACGCGAGGACCCTCGCCGAGAACATCCAGGACGGCGCCTACGAAGCCGCCGTGACGGACCTCGAAGCGGCAGAGGAGTACCACATCCCGATCAACGGCCCGCAGCCCTTCTAGAAGACTTGTTCACCCTCACACCCCCTTGTCCCTGAGGCCCCTCCCATATTCCCCTCACACCCCAGTTTTTGGAGTCCCCCTTGTCCGCGCTCAGCTACACCGAATGCGAGATCGACCGAGGAGCTGTCGCAACTGCCATCACCACCTTTGACGAGTTGCACGCCAAGATCAGCGGCAGGTCAGGCGAGTACAACACCATCACCCAGCCGGTGGGGTTCGATTTCAGCGGCCTCATCGGAGAAGGGCTGAGAAGCGCCGCCGAGGAGAACCATTTCTCCTGGAGCAGCGCAATGATGGCGTGCTATCACGCTTCTGGGGTTCTCAGCAAGATCAACGAAGATGTCAAGTGGTACGAGGACAAGATCGAGGAGATCAAGGGAAACCTCTCCACCGCCCTGGCCAACAATGCTGAGCCGGACAACCTGAACATCGTCCAGCAGATCGTCGATTCCCACAACCTGGACGCCGAGCGTGCGTGGCGGGATCTGGAGACCCGCTGTGACGAGTCCCAGGAAAACCTTCGTGGTGGCCCGACCCCCGAGAACATCCGTGCCCTGGCCGAGGGCGGGCACCTGGGGGAGTACGGCCTCATCGCCTTCTACGCGACCGAGAACCTGGATTACTTCCACGTAGACGAAAACCAGGCCGAGACGATCGCGATCCACATCGAGAATGCTGTCCTGCACGGTCACGACGGAAGCATCGAGGCGCTCGAAGGCAACCCCGAGTACCTCGCCCTCATCGGGAACGTGGTCGCGCGCGCACTGACGGCCCAGCAGAACGGCGACCAGCTCCTGGACGGGGAGATCGAGTTCCTGGAGACGCTCTTCGGGGACCTCAGCGCCGTCGGTAGCGATGACCCCGGGTTTCTCAGCTTCATCGACCAGGTGAACTCCAGCGAGCACATCAGCGACTCGCTGCGGGAGGACCTCAACCGGAACCTGTCCAACTCGATGCTCGTGCTCTCCGACGAGAACATCGGTGGCGGAATGGATCGACTCCCCCAGGATGTAATAGATACGGCTGTCGGCCCGATGCCAGGGGCTAGCTTTTACTCCGAATTGAACGACTGGCAGGACAACTATATCCTTCTGAGTGACTTTTTGGCGACTTCTGGCCCGAGCGTGGGTGGCGGGGTTGAATTTTCAGTTGAACTGGCCAGTTCAACTGCACGAATGCTTGGGCATATGAATGGGGGGCTTGAAGAGAGCCATTTTGAGACGATGATTGATATAGCCTCCAGAAATAACGAGGCAAACTATGTTCTCCTGACTGGAGAATATCCTGATGGTTCATCCTATCAACTGGATGAGGCCAACGCTAGTATCGTCCCGGAAGTTTTCTTCGAGAAGATCTACTCGCATGAATGGGATGACGAAGGGGAGTCTGCAAGAAGGATCACGGATTGGATTTCCTCTGTCCGACAAGACGGCACTCCAGAAGAGATTGATATGGCTGGAAATGCTGCACATGCTTATATTTCGATGCTAGCTGGAGACGGCGAAGGGGATAATCCTTTCTTTGGGACCGGGGAAAAAGTGGAAGGGAATGAAAATATATCGGTGGCGGAGTTGAATTCCGAGATTGCTGACGGTCTTGCTGATATCTATATATCCTTCATTGATGACTTCACTCTTGATCACAGTCAGGATGGATATCGGGAGATATTTGACCACAGGGAAGGGTCGCTGCCTTTTCATCTTCCTGGGGATGATGTACTTCTTCTGCCTCTGGATGTCAGGGAAAGGTTCATGCAACTACTTGTTGCGAACGACGAGGTTTCCCCCCGAGTTCTGGTGGCGACAGAAGCGCAAGAGCGAAGAATTATCGAAGAGACTTTCAAGAACCCTGAAATGGAAGCTCAGGTGGGTGGTACAACAGCTGGTGACCTGAGGGAGATGATGACCAACGCAATCATCCAGGAACATCTTGGGCGAGAGGAAGAAATCACTGAGGCGCGAGATTCGGCCCTGCAAAAATGGGAGGCTGCCTATGGGATATTTTCGAGCCTGGTGGGCGAAAAAGTTGGAGGGGGAGTGGTTGCCTCAATCGCCACGGACACGCTTCTAGATGTTATGAATACGAAGTACACGGAGTTTGCTGAGGCGAAGATCCAGGAAAATATTCCCAGTTCATACATGCTGGAGAATGAGGATGGAGAATCAACGCCCGCGGGGGACTTCATTTTCTATGACCCGCAGTCTGAGACGGACCATGCCACACTTCAGGTAGCAAGCGTTTTTCTCGAAATGGGTCTCATTGACATGGAAGATCTGCAGGATAGGAGTCTTCTTATCACAGACTCTCAGGGGAATGAGCGCCTTCCGGTAACTACCACCGAGTGGGACGGAGTCCCTGCGAAGGTGGGAGATCTTGCAGAACTCATCGGAGGAATCTCCCTTAATGGCGTCCCAATGGGAGGGGATGTCGGGGATTACATTGACGCATACGAGACCTCCTATGAGCCCAATCTCTACAAAAGCAACCTCGAGGAGTAGTGTATAAAGTGGGCTTTTTTCGCGCGAAAAAAATTTATGTACCACTTTCGATCATTGCCGTTCTGGTCCTCGGGGTGGGAATCTCCTTTTTTGTGTCTGGTCGAAATGATTTTGAGCATGAAATTATTGACGTTTCTGGGGGAGATGGCGACATAGTTCGTTCGATGATCGACGTGCAGCAAGTAAGGGATTTCATGGAAGAGGAAGGGGAGGAGGATATTCTATCGGTAGAGCCTGCTGAGGGAGGTGCTGTCGTAGTTCTGGAGAACGGTGTGGTATCTGTCGGTGGCGATCCACTTAGAAGGCGATGGTTTCACGAAGGGGAAAATCAGATTTCTGGTGTCTCGGTCACGCCAGATGGCAATTTGGTCGTCCTTGGTTTCGGAGGGGATGAAGAGCACCTTGGGCGCCATCAGTTCCTGATAATCGATGCCTTGAGTGGGAGCATTGAAGGATCCTACCGTTCGCGGGATGGAGAAGGTGTCAGATTCAGTGTCTTGGATGGAGTGCGCCTACTCTTCTCCGAGGCGGGGTTGGTGGAGGCGCGCAGACTAGAGGACGACGATTACTTGTGGTCTTTCGATGTCGCTCAGGAATGTAGTGATGGATCTGTGGAAGAAATTCAAGCCGAAGCGATTTCCGGTGCCGCTGTGTTGGTTGTCAGATGTTCTGACCGGAATGAAGTGAGTGCAACTGGTCTTGATGCCTCAAATGGAGATGTCCTGTGGAGGCGGGCATGGGAAGGTGAAGGGTTTCCTAGTGTTATCCCTCTCTCCCAGATTACCGTGGCAGGAGAGGATGATGATCCTGTAGCGGGTATCGTCAGGAATCAATTTAACGGTGATTATGTGTTGCTTTCTGATGGGACTGGAAGGGACGTAAATCCGAATTTCTGGGAAGCGGACGAGGCTTTGGGTGACTATATTGAGCCGCCGGATGGCTCGGGTGGAGAAATTCCGGAGGTTGTAGTTGCTGTTGCCAATGAGCAAGAAATGAATGATCGCCTCACGCTTCAGGCTGCACATGAGTTCTATGAAAAGGGAAAGATATCTATGGATGATCTAGAAGAAGATTTCCTTTTGATTGAGGGGGATGGTGAAAACGCGAGACTTCCCATGGTGCCAAGTGAATGGGATGGTGGGGTGAGTGTGAAAATTTCCGCCTTGAGTGATATCCTTGCGGGTGCGGTATAGGAATTATTGCATTCCTTGTTGGGGTTCTCTGATTTTTGGTCGAACTTTGTTTCTTGCTCGACGGTCTGTGAGAAATGCGTGCCGCGGATGAGATGGAGAAGCCGGGCGGGGGCGGCCGTTGTGGCGCTGTTCGTGGTGGTTTCGACGGGTTGCGCGGCTCAGGGCGAGACGGTGGCGGATGCCGAGGTGGCCGACGATGCGCGGGGCGCGTTCACCATGGCTGAGGTCGA
Organism: Nocardiopsis sp. NPDC006198; assembly: GCF_040613895.1. Lineage (NCBI taxonomy): Bacteria > Bacillati > Actinomycetota > Actinomycetes > Streptosporangiales > Nocardiopsidaceae > Nocardiopsis > Nocardiopsis sp. NPDC006198. The sequence goes on from NZ_JBEXSY010000070.1 coordinate 6,328, forward strand.
GGCGGTGGAGGAGTTCCTGGCGGACGACCAGCGGGGCCCTGCCACGGAGTTGCTGGCCACCGGCTCCGGTGTGCTCGCCCTGTTCGACGACCAGGTGGTCTCCTTCGGGGCGGATCCGGTGGCGGAGGCGTGGCGTCACGAGATCTCGGAACCGGTGCGTGACGTGTCCGTGGCGAGCACCGGAGAGGCTGTACTACTGCGGTACGGAGCCGATGTGGGGCCCGTGGCCGGGGAACGGGTCACGGTGCTGGACGCAGAGCGCGGCAGGGTCCTGGAGTCCTATATCGACAGGGGCGAGACGGCTGCGGGCGAGGGGCACCTGCTGAGAAGCCTATGGGTGGCAACTGATCCCGGAGAGGTGCTGAGGGCCAGGCGAATCGCGGACGGTGAGGTGGCGTGGGAACATAACCTGACCGACACGTGCTCCGGGGGAAGAGCGGACGACATCGAGATGGTGGATGCCGGGACCCAGTTGCTGGTGGCGTACGCGTGTGGGGAGGACGGCACGGCTCACGTCGCGATGCTCGACGGCAGTACCGGGGAACCGTTCTGGGAGGAGTCCTGGGCGGGCGATCCTGTGCCCCGGGTACACGTGGTGCACGAGCACACGGTCCCGGGAGGCCCGGACGACCCGGTCTCCCGGATGTTCGCCGACGAAGCCAGCGGGGAGACGGCCTTTCTCTACGGGAGCGAGAGCGACGGGGTAGAGGTGTTCGTTCCCGAACCCTGGCGGAGCGCGCCGGGGGTGGGTAAGTACGCGGCCCAACCCATGGAGGACTTCGAGGCGGCCCCTCGAGAGCTCGTCCTGCACTCGGCCCCGCGGAGAAACATGCATGACCATGTTCTCCTGGGTGCGGTCCGGTGGTTGGTCGAGGAGGACAGCGTTCCTTTCACCACGGAGGACATCGACGAGTCTCTGTTGATCGACGGCGAGGTCGTGCAGAATCCCCGTCAGTGGACGGTGGGGGCACCCGGTTATGTCTCAGCTCTGTTGGTCGAGGTCGAGGAGGCTTTCTCCTAGCGGTCTCTTCCCCTCGTGCTGTGTCAAAAATGCTCTTCGCGGAGAAAGGATGATCGGTGTCCCGTGGTGTGAATGCGGTTTCCGCAGGCAGGAGGCCCTTATCCGCCTCGATCGCTGTTCCTGTGCTGATCTCCTTCTCTCTGCTCGTCTGCTCCTGCTCCTTCCCCGGTGAAGCGGGCGGTGAGGAGGAGGTCTCAGAGCCCTCGGCGGTCACCTCGGTGAGCGGAGTCGGCTGGGAGTGGGAGGCCTCCGAGGGCCGCACGATCGAGAGGGTGGAGCCGGTCCCGACCGGTGCTGCTGTCGTGCTGGACACCGGGATCGTGGTCCTGCACGGACAGTCCGGCGAGGAGGTCTGGAGCCATCTCGCCGCGGAGGGGGAGAGGTTCACGACTACCCGCACCGTGGACGGCTCGGCCTTCCTGGTCGCGCACGGTGCCGAGGACGCCGAGGTGCCGGAGGAGAGCCTGGTGCTCGACGCCGCCACCGGGGCGGAGGAAGGGGAGTTCCGGGTCCTGGAGGAGGCGGCTCCCTGGGGCCTGTGGCGCGTCAGCCGCGATGAGCGGGTGTCCCGCCCCGCTGGTGAGTCGGAGTCCTTCCGCCCGATCTCGGTCGCCGAGGTGGGAAACGGTGAGCTCCGCTGGGAGCAGGAGGAGCCGCTGGAGTGCGAGGCCGCGCCAGGGCTTCCTGCCCAGCAGGTCGACGCGCTTCTTCACGAGTCGGTGCTAGCGGTCCTGGTCACGTGCAGCCCTGAGCGGTTCGAGGAGGCCATGGAGGTGACGACCGCGGTCGTCGGCCTGGACCTCGCGGACGGCGGCGAACTCTGGCGAGAGGAGTTCACCCACGAGGCATCGGGTCCCTTTCCCGCGGCCTCCGTCTCCCTCGACGGAGACATGATTGTCCTCCAGGGTGTCGAGCTTCCCGAGGCGCATGTCCTCAACGCCTCCAACGGGGAGGTCGTCGCCAGTGCTCCGCAGGACGTGGTGGGAGTGTTCGGTGGCGACATTCTGGCGTGGGACGGAAGTTCCGGGGGTCGTCGCTACGACCTGCTCGGGACGGACCTGGAGACGGTGGAGTCCGTCGAGCTTCCCGAGCGTTCGGGCGGAGCGCTGCTGAGCGAGGAGGATGTTCTCCCCCTCGGTGACGGCCTGGTCGGTGTGGAGGTTCTGGAGGAGGACGGCGCTCCCTCCGCGCTGGCTCTGGGTTTCACGCCTTGGGGCGGTGCTGAGACCGAGGTGCTCGACCCCGGTTTCCCGATCGAGGCTGACGACTACTTCGCCAGGTTCACGGGGCAGCTGGTCGAGGTTCCCGGCGCGGTCGTGCTGGTGGACGGAAGGTCCCCGGAGCCCACGCAGTTGGTCGCTTACCAGTGAGCGCACCCGTTCCTGACCGTGCCGGGGACCGGCGCACGGAAACCCGTCCTGCTCCTCGGACATGAAGGGCACAGTGCAGGTGAGGAAGGAAACGGGCCGCGAATGTCACGGATGAGCCGGATGGGGGCGGCCGCTGTGGCGCTGTCCGTGTTGGTGTCGACAGGTTGCTCGGCGCTTGGTGGCGGGCACGAGGTGGCCGAGTCGGTGGCCGAACTGGATCACCGGTCAGCTGTGAGTGAGGTCGCGTGGGACTGGGCTGCGCCGGACAGCTCACGGTCGGCGGTCTTCCCGGTACCCGGCGGCGTGGCGGTCCTGCAGGCAGCCGGAGTCGTCGTCCTGTCGGGGGAGACCGGTGAGGAACTCTGGCAGTACCGGGTCTCCGAGGGGGAGGTCTCGGGAAACGTCTCCGACGACGGCCGCCACGTCGTGCTCCGGTCGGAGAGCGGCACCGGGGCGGACACGGGAGGGGCGGAGCTGACCGTTCTCGACTCGGGAACCGGCGAGATCGTGCACGAGTTCGACTCCAGCGGTGTCGAGGCTGTCGAACGAGTCGGCCTCGCCCCGCAGATCGGAGAGTCCCTCAGCGGTGTCACCGGTGACCTCTGGGTCGTCCAGGACGAGGACGGGGTGGCCGCACACCATGTGGAGGACGGCGAAGTTCTGTGGTCGTCGGCCACGGCAGACCTGGCGCGGTGCACGGACGTCGGCTCCGTCGACGACCTCGCCGTCCTCGACGACGTCGTGGTCGCCGCCTTCACCTGTTACGAGCAGCCGGAAGGTGAGGACCCGGTCGACATGACGGAGGGGCAGGAGTTCGTCTCAGGGCTGGCGGGGCTCGATCCCACCACCGGTGAGGAGCTGTGGCGGTCCGAGGACCAGCTCGGATTGTTCCCGGCAGACTCACACGGCAGGGTCCTGACGGTTCAGGACAGCGGTTTGATCGTCGTCGAGTACCCCTACGCAGAGGTCCACCAGCTGGTCGACCCCTCCACCGGTGACGTGACGGATCTCGGGCGGAACGACGTCCTGTGGTCGAGTTCCGACGGTTCCGGGCTGGGGGTCTGGCACGCCGAGTCCAGGGACTACCGACACGAGGATCGTTCCGGTGAGGCTCTCACGAGCCTCGTGGAGGAGACCGGGGCCGTGCCCGCGCCCACCGTCAGCGGCGGTGGGTTCCTCGGCCTGGAAGCCGGAGTCCTATACCTGGCGGAGGAGGTCGAAGGAGGGGCTGATGCGCCGGTACTGGCCTACTTCGCCGGCTTCCAGGGTGCTTCCGAGATCACGGCCGACCGGGCCGCGCAGAGGACGGAGGTCCACGACGCCGTGTCCGTACCGGGTGCCGTCGCGGTCTCCTACACCGACGACGAAGGACGGAGCGGCGTCATCGGGCTGCGCTAGAAGGCAGACAGTCGCAGCGCCCGCCTCAGGTGAGCGAGTCCGCATTGTGCGAGGTTGAAGCGGATCCCATTCTCCTGGCCGCATCTGCTGCTCCGAGGCCCCCGCCCCCGTTCCAGGAGAGGGAGTCCTGCCGCCAGGCTCGTCGTCGCGCCTGGATATCGTGGCTCGAGGTCATCAGGTAAAGGCGACACATCATGCTGGTTCCGTGAACTTCGGGGCGTCCTGGTAACTCATCGTGTGGAGACCCTGTCAGATGAAAACCTTCACCCCGCGAGCGTGTACAGCGGTTGTCCTCCTTGCCGCTCTGCTGCTGTCAGTGGCATGTTCGGATTCGTCCATCCTCGGAAACGGGGTTTCGCATGTGACTGCTGAACGTGAGGTGCAGGAACCGCCCCCGGTCGAGTCGGTGAGTCGAGCGGCATGGGAGTGGGCGGTTCCCGAGGGGCACTCGATCCGCTCGGTGGAAGCCTCCCCGGTCGGTCCCCTGCTCTCGTTGAACGCCGGCGTGGTCGGTCTGGATGGTGTATCGGGCGAGGAGGTCTGGCACTACCTCGCACCGGAGGAGGAACGGTTCGTCTCCCAGGTGATGAACGACGGCTCCGCGGTGCTCGTGTCACACGGGGCGGAGGACGCCGAAACTCCTTCCAGGGTCCTGCTGCTCGACGCCCGCAGCGGTGAGGTCCTGACCGAGTTCGAGCCTGTGCCCCATGACTGGAACCCAGGATTCACCAACGGTGAGGCCCGGGCTTTCGTCACCGGCCCCGAGGATCTGGTCTCGGTGGCGGGGCTCGATGACGGTGAGGAGCTGTGGAGGCAGCCGGAGCAGTTGACGTGCGAGAGGGAGCCGGATGCCGATATCACGCACCAAGGCGTCTACGGCATGTACGAGTCGGTGGTGGTCACGGTGGCGAACTGCACCGGCGCTACGGAGATCGCAGCGCAGGTGGTGGCAGGTCTAGACGCCAGGACCGGTGAGGAACTATGGCGTTGGGAGACGGAGAACGAGCGCCTGCACATGTTCACGTTCGCCGGAGACCATGTCGCGGTCGCCTTGCCCAGCGGTGGAGATCTCGCCGTGATCAACGTACTGGACGGAGCCGTCATCCAGGAGACGGATGTGAACCTTTTGCATTTGCGGGAGGACGGCTACCTCGTGCGGGTCGCGGACGCGGAACAAGAGGACGATCTCTTCGAGTTCCGTCGGTTCGACGGTGAGGGTGCGCAGTCGGTGACCTTCCAAGATCAGAACGCCATGGCTGTCTTCGGTGAGGACGAAAATGTGGCACTTGCCGATGGTGTGGTCAGCGTTCAGAGTCGCTTGGGCGGATACGACCTGACGGAACTGTCCGTGGCCTTCACCCCGTGGGGGAGCGACGAGTTCACCGTTCTCGAATCCGGTTTCCCGGCGGGCCCGACGGGGCTTGAATATCCGGAGGAGATTCCCCGGGTTTCCCACGTCCCCGGGGCAGTGGTCCTGCTGGACGCGGAAAGGCCCTCACAGGAGATCATCGCCTACCAGTGAGCACACCCGCTCGACCGTGCCGGGGACCGGCGTCCGGGGTCCGGTCCTTCACCTGTGACATGAGCACTCCGAAAGGACACCTCTCCGTGAGATACGGGGCAACCGTCGCCGTGGCGGCCACTTTTCTCCTCACGTCCCGCGGTTCGGGCGACTCGGCCGGGACGGGCGGCTCGGGCGGCGCGGAGGAGATACGGGACCTGGACCGTCCGGGCTCCGTCAGCGGTGTGGCGTGGACCTGGGAAGCCCCCGAGGGTGTCGCCGACCTCGTCGGCGTCCACGCGGTTCCCGGCGGAATCGCCGCCGTCGTGGACGACGGGGTGATCGGGCTCTCCGGGGAGAACGGCGGAGTCATGTGGGAGCACCGGGTGCCCGGAAGCGAGGTGTTCGGTGCGGTGGCGGGCCAGGGGCGGTACTTCGTGCTCCAGGTCCTGGACCCCGATGACACGGAGGCGCCGCCGAGGATGATCGTCGTCGACCTCTCCACGGGTGAGCCCGTCCACGACTACGAACTGCGGGACGGGGACAGCGCGTCCGGACTCGTCAGAGGAGGACTGGCCGGCGTCACCGGTGAGCACTGGATCACCGTGGAGGACGACGAGGACCTGGTCGCCCATGAGCTGGGCAGTGATGCGACCGCCTGGTCCGTCCCCGACGTGGCCGGGTGCGACGGTGTCGGCAGCGTCGACCGGGCTGCCGCGACGGACGACGTCCTGGTGGCGGCCTTCACCTGTTACGAGCAGCCCGAGGGCGAGGACCCGGTCGAGATGACCGAGGGGCAGGAGTTCGTGTCGGGTTTCGCGGGTTTCGATCCGCAGACGGGGGACGAGCTGTGGCGCACGGAGGCGCCGGCGGGCATGTTCCCCGGCGACGCCCACGAGCGCGACCTCACCGTGCACGAGAGCGGGATCGTCACCGCCTACTACCCCTATGAGCAGGTCGGACAGGTCGTCGATGCCGCCACGGGTGACGTCGAGGCGCTGGAGGGGGGAGAAGTCCTCTGGTCCAGCGAGGACGGCTCCCTCGTGGGAATGTGGGACGGGCGTACGCGCGGCTACCGGATCCAGGAGATCGGCGGAGACGTGCGGGAGAGCCTGGGGGCCGAGCGGGTCGGTGAGGGAACGGCGATCGTCAACGCGCTCCAGGGGGACGTCGAGACGGTCGGACTGGAGGGCGGGGCACTCCATATGGGCGGCCTCTTCGAAGGCGGGGCGGGGGAGACGGAACTGGCCGCCTTCGAGGGTTTCGAGGAGACTGTCCCGGTCACCTTCTCGTGGGACGCGGAAGCCTCCATGGAGGTGGACCAGACCGTCGTCGCACCGGGTGCCGTCGCGGTCTCCTACATCGACCACTCCGGGAGCAGCGGGGTCATGGGGCTCCAGTAGGTTCGATCGGCCCGGAACCGCCGGGTGCGGGGCGTACACCCCGCACCCGGCGGCGGGAGGGGCCTACCCCTCGGACCGGAAGAGGTCGAGGAACGCGGCTGCGAAGGCCGCCGCGTGGGCGGCGGCGACGGGCTGCCACCGGGTGTCGGAGTCCTCGTCCTTGCCGCTGAGCAGGTCGGAGACACCCCGGATCACCAGGGAGTCGGTGCCCGAGGACAGGTAGGCGCTGCGCAGGAAGCCGTAGCCCTCCATCTCCACCGCGACCGCGTCCCCGCAGTGCTCGCGCAGCCGTTCGGCGGTGAGCGAGCCCCGGTCCGCGACGACCTTGTTCCCCGAGGCCACCGGCTTGACGAAGGCCCGGGGCGGCTGCGGGAGGCGGTCCGTCAGCACGCGTTCCGGCCACTCCTGCCGGAACACCACGTCCATGGCCCGCTGCACGGCGGCGTGGGACGGGGCCGCCGTCTTCGCCCTCGAACGGAAGTCCTCCGCGTCCTCCTTGCCCGTCTCGTAGTCGTAGATCGCGTCGGCCACCACCACGTCGCCGAGCCGCACGTCCTTGACGCCGCCGGCCACACCGACGAACAGGACGACCTCCGGCGCGAAGGCCGTGCGCGCCCTCTCCAGCGACACGCCCGCGTCCACGTTGCCCGGCCCGACCTGGGCCAGGGCGACCCGGCGCGACCGCCGCTCCCCGCCGAGCGTGCCGATCCGGTAGAGGGTGCCGCTCTCGCCGTGCTCCTCGAACGGGCCGGTCAGGTGCGCCGCCACCGCCGCGTACTCGCTCGCGATGGCGGTGATCACCACCGCGTCCGCGAGCGTGCCGCGCCGGGCGTGCCGACCGGCGGACGGCGCCACCGACGGTTCGGGGGCGGCGGTTCCCTTGTTGACGGTGGTGCTGCCGGGGCCGAAGTTCATGCCGTCGGCGTTCTGCGTCCCGAACACCTGGTTGCCGTGGTTCGTGCCGTCCATGTCCTGCCTCCACACCTTCGTCCGTTGCCATGCCCTGTGCATGCGTCCGTGCCGCCGGGCCGCCGGACGGGCCGCGCGCCCGTGCCGACGGGACCGCGGCCGGGTCCTGCCCGGGGGCGACCGCGCGCGGCCCCGGGCGCCTACTTCCGGCCGGATCCGTCCCTGCCGGACCCGGCCCCTGGGCCAGCGGCGGGCGCGGTGCTCCGGCCGCCGCTCCCGCTTCCCGCCCCGGACCCCTTGTTGACGGTGGTGCTGCCGGGGCCGAAGTTCATCCCGTCGGCGTTCTGCGTCCCGAACACCTGGTTGCCGTAGTTGTTGTTGACGTGGTTGATGATGCGGCGCACCTGTTCGGTGTCGTAGCCCGCCTCCCGCAACACGTCCCGGACGCAGATGAGCACCTTCTCCGGGACGGTCCGGGTGACGCGTTCGACGTCGTGGGCCTGGAACTCCTGGTCCAGGTCGGGTGAGGCCGAGCGGTGCCTGATACCCATCCTGGGGGAGTAGTCGACGAACTCCCCGTGTGCCCGGGCCCAGGAGTACAGCCTTGTGTTCTCCGCTGCGGCACGGCGGGACCCGACCCAGGCCAACGCTTCCGCGGGGTTGGTCCTGAGGTCGTCCAGGACTCCGGTGAACGCAGCCCAGAACAGCTGCGCCGCCTCCGCGGGTCCGGAGCCGAACGGCAGGGGGCCCGTCGGAACCTGGTAGGCGGAGGAGACCGGTGGCATGACCAGGGTCTCGCCCTCGATGTTGAGCAGTCCGCCCTGGATGGTCAGCCGGACGAAGAAGGTCACGACCACCTGGCTCTCCCACATGCTGACGCCGATCTCCACGAAGTGGCGGGCGCGCTCGTGGAAGGCGTCGACGAATTCGCCGACCCATTCCTCGCGCAGCCGCCACCTCCGCTGGTCGATCAGCACCGGTGCCAACAGGGTGATGTCGTCCTGGCGCTTCCCCGACAGGAACACGCAGTCGGCCACCTCGACCTCGCGGCGGGTGCTCGTCCCCATGCCCTCGGTGCCGGTGAGTTGGGGGACCTCCGTGCGCAGTCGGTCATAGAGGCGTTCGATCAGCGCCGAACCGGCCACCGCGGGGACGGCCCCGTCCGTTTCCGGGGCCGCTTCGGGCTCGCTCTCCGTGTCCTGTCCCCACGACTCGTCCCGCTCCCTCCGCTCGGGGAAGAGCTTGAGGATCACGGGCCAGGAGGCATAGGGCTCGCCGACGCCGACGAACGGAGTGAGGTCGCTGTAGAAGGCCACCGGCACGGTGCCCACGCCGCTGTCCCTCCGAGGGTGCACTGCCCTCAGCCGGATCGCGTGGAGCGCGGCGTTGGTCCGTTTCCGTACCCAGAAGCCGATGCCGGCCGTGGTGCTCAGCAGGATCAGAAGAGCCGCCCAGGTGGGGAGGACGGCCCCGAGACCGCCCGGGGCGGAGGCCCCCGACGTACCCATGCCGGAAGCGTCCGGGCCCAGCGGGTACGCGATCTCGCCCATGAGGAGGGCCGGGGCGACGACGCCCACGAGAAGGAGGACAGCCACCACGCTGATCAGCACGCCCAGGCACCCTCCGCGTCCCCGCGAGGCATCCTCGCCCTTACGGCGACGGTGCCGCGCCAGGGCGACCAGTACCCCGACCAGGACGAGGGCGGTGAGCGAGGCCGGGAAGTTGAAGAGGGAGAGCACGGCGACGGCGCCGAGGAACAGCGCTCCCGCGGTGGCTCGGACGTCACGCGCCCTGCGGCACTCCTCGGTGACGCGCACCGCGTCCAGCCCGGGTTCCCGGGGCACGGCGCGGTAGGGGTTCTCCAACCGCTCGCGCAGGACGTCGGCACGGAAGGCCGGATCCTGCCAGGCCGCGCAGCTCAGCCGCGCGGTGGAGTCGTATTCGGGGGCTCCCGCCGCGTGCTCGACGCTCCACACGGCGGGAGCCGCGGCGAAGGGGGCGGCCGGGGCCGCTGCCGGAGGAGGGGGGACGCGGTCGGCAGGCCGCCTGCTCTGCTCGGGGACGTGCTCGGTCACGGTGGTCTCCTTCTGATCCCGGGCGCCGGCCATCGGTGTCCGGTCTCGGACGGACGGGGGATGTGGTGCTACCGGGGGCGGGAGGGAGGTCGGGGGCTGCGGGTCTCTCCGGGGGGCTCCCTACAGGTCGGGGGTCGTGGCGGGGGCGCCGCCGGGGACCCTGGCGGACTCCCACGCGGTGTCGAAGATCCGCAGCGCGAAGTCGTACAGGGCCCCGGACCGGTGGGCGACCACGCAGGGGGAGTGCCGCCCGTGCGCGTCGCCCTGGTACAGCGTGAGGAAGACGAGGTTGTCGGTGGCGATGACACGGTAGAGGTTCGGGAGGTCGTAGAAGCGGATTTCCGTGTTCTTCCGGTCCCGGGTGGCCTCGGCCAGGTAGTGGAAGTTGGCCAGCACCTGCTCGGTGAGCAGGCCGCGGCCGAAACCGGGGTCGAGGGAGATGAGCTCCTCCTCCCTCCGCCCCAGCCAGGAACCACCGTCCCCGGGGGCGCCGCCCGGGGCGGTCCCGTCCCGGCTCCCGGCCGGGAGCTCCGCCGGTCCCTCCCCCTCCGCCTCCGGGGAGGCGGCAGGGGAGGACCGGTCGGAGCCCGGGTCGGGCAGGAGCACCCGGACGAAGTCCGGCGGCCGTCCTCCGCCGTTCCACAGCGGCGCGAAGCCGTCCCGGGTGAGTTCGTTCCCCCGCCCGACCATGACGCGGAGCCAGCGCGCCCGGCTGATCTCGCCGGACAGCTCGGCCCTCGCGTCGTCCTGGCGCCGGTGGACCCGCAGCACTCCGAGCCCGCTCAGGCGGGCGACCGCTGCCAGGAGCCACCAGCGCAGACGTCGGGACAGCAGGCCCCCGAGCCCGACGGTGACGGCCGTGGCGGCCAGCGAACTGGTGACCCCGAGCATGAATTCCGTCAACGTGGGCTCCTCGTGGGGTTCCGGACCGGCCCGACTCGGCAGGCGACTTTCTAGTCACCCTGACCATAATGGGTGATCTGTTTCAGGTCAAGGGGACCTTTAGTAGATTGGCCGGATGACGCACAGCGCTCCACCAGCGGTTCCCCGGTTCCCCGTCTCGGTGACGGTCGACCTCGTCATCTTCACGGTCCGGGACGACGCCCTCCACGTGCTCCTCGTCGAGCGGGGCAAGGAGCCCTTCCTCGGCGGCAGCGCCCTTCCCGGCGGCTACGTCCGCCCCGACGAGGGGCTGGACGAGGCCGCGCTGCGCGAACTGCGGGAGGAGACCGGTCTGGACGGCGGGCGGCTCCACCTGGAGCAGCTGCGGTCCTACGGAGACCCCGGCCGCGATCCGAGGGGGCGCGTCATCACCGTCGCCTACCTGGCGCTGGGACCGGACCTCCCCGCTCCGGTGGCGGGGACCGACGCCGCCCACGCCTTCTGGGCCCCGGTGGGGGAGGCCCTGCGCGCGGACTTCGGCCTCTCCTTCGACCACGGGGCGATCCTGGCCGACGCGGTCGAGCGGGCCCGCTCCAAGCTGGAGTACACCACGGTGGCCACGAGCTTCTGCCGGGAGCCCTTCACGGTCAGCGACCTGCGGCACGTCTACGAGGTGATCTGGGGGATCGCGCTGGACCCCAGCAACTTCCGCCGCAAGGTCACGCGGACGGCGGGCTTCCTCGAACCCACCGGGGAGCGCCGGACCTCGGAGACCGGCCGCCCGGCCGCCCTGTACCGGTTCGGCGGGGCCGCCGTGATGTCCCCGCCGCTCCTGCGCTCCGGTGACATCGCCGGCCGGGGCGCCGGGGGCGGTTCCGGCCGCGGGTGAGGCGGACGGCGCGTCGTGCGACACCCGCGGCCGGGGGAGCGGCACCCGGCGCCCCCGGCCGCGGGCGGGGCGGGGGTCCGGGCCCCGACGCGCCGGGGCCCGCCCGGGCCCGGGGTGGAACGGGAAACGGACACCGTGGTTGGCTACGGACATGTTCGCTATCACCGCAGCACGCATCTCACCCGAGGACCCGCTCTCCGGCCTGGAGGCGGGTGAACGCCCCGACCCCGAACCCCGCGAGGGGTGGACCGTGGTCGACGTCAGGGCCGCCGCCCTCAACCACCACGACCTGTGGAGCCTGCGGGGCACGGCGCTCAGCGAGAAGCACCTGCCGATGGTCCTGGGCACCGACGCGGCCGGCACCGACGAGGACGGCAACGAGGTCATCGTGCACGGCGTCGTCGGCGACCCCGCGGCGGGCGGCGGCGACGAGACCCTCGACCCGCGCCGGTCGCTGTTCTCGGAGGTCTACGACGGCTGCCTCGCGGAGAAGATCGCCGTCCCGAGGCGCAACCTGGTGCCCAAGCCGCCGGAGCTGAGCTTCGAGGAGGCCGCCTGCCTGCCCACCGCGTGGCTCACCGCCTACAGCATGCTCTTCGGCAAGGCCGACCTCCGGCCCGGTTCCGCGGTGCTCGTGCAGGGTGCGGGCGGCGGGGTGTCGGCGGCCCTCATCCGGCTGGCGTCCCACGTGGGGCACCGCGTCTACACCACCAGCAGGAGCGGGGCCAAGAGGGAGCGGGCGCTCGCCCTGGGCGCCCACGCGGCGCTGCCCACGGGCGAGCGGCTGCCGGAGAGGGTCGACGCCGTCTTCGACTCGGTCGGCAAGGCCACCTGGGGCCACTCCCTGCGCTCCCTCAAGCCGGGCGGCGCGGTCATCACCTGCGGCGCCACCAGCGGTGACGCCCCCTCCGCCGAACTCAACCGCGTGTTCTTCCTCCAGCTGCGGGTCATCGGCTCCACCATGGGGACCCGGGAGGAACTGGACGCCCTGGCGCGGATGTGCGCCCGCACCGGCGTGCGCCCCGAGATCGACCGGGTGCTGCCCCTGGAGCGGGCCCGGGAGGGGTTCCGGGCGATGCTCGACGGGGACCACTTCGGCAAGATCGTCTTCACGGTCTGACCCGCGTCCGCCGGCCCAGCCCGGGGCGGCGCGTGCCGTGGCAGTCCCGGGGGCCGCGCCCCCGGAGTCCCGCCCGGCGGGACCCTCCGCCGGACGGACCGCCCGACCGGTCCCTGGTCCCGGGTCCCGGCGAGGGGTTGCGGAGTCGAGGACAGAGGATGACCGCCTCTCCCCGTAGCTTCGTCCCGGAGACGCCGGGCGGGGCCCGGCCGAGGACACGGAGGCACACCATGCTGCGCGGAATGAGCACCATCAGCCTGTGGGCGGACGACGTCACCGAGGCCGTCGACTGGTACACGGAGGTCCTGGGCGCCGAACCGTACTTCGAGCGCCCGGGACAGGGGCTGCCGCCCGCCTACGTCGAGTTCCGGATCGGCGACCACCAGCACGAACTGGGCATCATCGACCGCAGGTACGCCCCGGCCCCCGCGAGGCCGGGCCCGGGCGGAGCGGTGGTGTTCTGGCACGTGGACGACGTGGAGGGAGCCGTCGGGCGCCTGCTCGGACTGGGCGCGACCGAGTACGAGCCGATCACGGAACGGGGCCCGGGTTTCGTCACCGCGTCGGTGGTCGACCCGTTCGGCAACGTGCTGGGGGTCATGTACAACTCCCACTACCTGGAGATGCTCGACGCGCGCTGAGCCCCGCGCTCGCCACGGCGGACGGGGCACGGTGCGCCCCGCGGCGCCCGCGCCCCGGGAGGCGTGGGAACCGATCCACCGCACGCCCCTCGGCGCCCGCGCGCCCCGGGAACGCCGGAGGGCCGGGAGCCCGCGGCGTCCCGGCCCTCCCGGGGGCGGACGGCGCGTCCGCCGCCCCCGTCCCGCCCGCTACTCGTCGTCCTCGTCCTCGTCGCGGCGGCGCTTCTTCTTGCCGTCCCTGCCCGGGCGCAGCAGCGCCTCGGCCAGGGCGAGCACCGTCTCCTCCAGGGAGGAGAACCGCTTGGTGATGTCGTCGTGCGAGTTCTCGACCGCCTCGGTGACGGTCTCCTCCAGCTCGTGGCGGTCCGGACGCTGCTTGAGCTCGCGCAGCACCGGGGCCACCGCCGAGGTGACGTGCTCGTCGATCTCGTCCAGCTTGCCGGAGTGGTCCAGCTGCGGACGGTCCACCAGGTCGGTCAGGCGGCGGTGCAGCTCACTGACCTCCATGGTCTGCGGAAGCTGGTTGAGCCGCTGGTTGAGCGCCTCCAGCCGGTCGTCGATGGCCTCCATGCGGCCGTCCACGCCCTCGAAGTGCCCGCTGACGCCCTCGAACTGGCCCTCGACGCCGTTGATCCGGCCGTCCACGCCGTCCAGGCGGCCGTTGACACCGTCCATCCGGCCGTCGATGCGGTCGATCTTGCCCTCGACGGACTCGAAGCTTCCCTCGAAGTGCCCCTCGAAGGTGTCGAAGCGGTCGGTGAGGCGGCCCAGCTCGTGGTCCACCTTGCCGGTGATCTGCGAGAGGTGGTTGTCGACCTTGCCGGTCAGCGCCTCGCGCTGCCGCTCCAGGCGCTCGTCCAGCGCGCCGCGGTGGGCCTCGACCTGCTCGGTGAGCGCCTCGGCCAGCGTCCGGTGCCGCTCCTCGGACTCCGTGGAGAGCCTGTCGCCGGACTCCCGGACGGACTCGCGCAGCTCCGCGAAGCCCGCGGTGACCCGCTCGGAGTCCTCGGAGATCCGGGCGCCCAGGGCGTCGGTGCGCTCGGCCAGGGCCTCGCGCAGCCGCTCCGACGTGGACTCGGCGTGCTCCCGGGTCTCGGTACGGCCCAGCTCCATCTCCTCGCCGAGCTCGGCCAGGCGCTGGCGCAGGTGGGTGCGCAGCTCGGTGAGCGACGACTCGTGGTTCTCCCGCAGCTTGGCGAGCGATCCCGTGACGTCGGCGACGGCGGCGGTCGCCTCGGCGTGGTTCTCCTCGGCCTGCGTGCTGAGGTAGCCGACGCTCTCCGTGACCTTGGCGGCCAGGGCCTCGTGCTTGCCGGTGAGGGCCTCGTGGCGCTCGCCGGACGCGGTCGCCAGGGCGGTGAGCTCCCCGGCCAGGGCGGTGGTGCGCTCGCCCAGCTCGCCGGTGTTCTCCTGGAGGCGGGCCAGCAGGGCCTCGTGCTGCTGCGCGGTGCGCTCCTCCAGGGAGGTGCGCAGCTCGGCCGTGCGCTCCTCCAGGGCGGTGCGCAGTTCGGCCGTGCGCTCCCCGCCCTCGGTGCGGAGCTCGGCGGCCCGCTCCTCGACGGAGGCCCGGAGGTCGCCGGCGCGCTCCTCCACGAGGGTCCGCAGCTCGCCGGAGACCTCTTCGACCTTGGCGGTGACGGTCTCGCCCAGGGCGGCGCCTGCGGCGGTGAGGGCCTCGCGGCTCTCGGCGACGACGCCCGCCAGGCTCTCGCGCCCGGCCTCGACGGCGCCGGTGATCTCGGTCCGCCCGGCGGCCAGCGCCTCGGCCAGCTCGGTGCGCCCCTCGGCGAGGGAGTCGGAGAGCTCGGTGCGGCTCTCGGCCAGAGCGGTGACGACGGCCCCGTGCCGCTCGCCGGAGACCTCGGAGAGGGCGGACAGCGACGCCTCGACGGCGTCGGCCTTGGCGGTGAGCGCGGCGAGGGCGGTGTCGAGGGAGTCCAGGCGGGCGCCCACGGTCTCGCTCAGCCCGTTCAGGCGCTCACCGAGCTCGGTGACCTGGTCGGCCGTCCGGTCGCCGGTCTCGGCCATCCGCTGGAGGCGGGTGAGCACGGTGTCCAGGTGTCCGGCGATGCGCTGGGTGTCGGCCCGCAGGGAGGGCATGTCCGACAGCGGCTTGACCTGCTGGCCGACGACCTCGATGTGCTCGGCGAGGGTCTCGGCCCATTCCGGCGGGCGGGCGAGGAAGTCGTCGATGCGCCCGTTGACCGTGGTGACGGACTCGGCGAGGGAGGTGAGCTCGCGCTCGCGCAGTTCGCGGAGCAGCCACTCCATCCCCTCGAGGCGCTGGCGCATCTCCTCGCTGACGGCGCCCTGCGACTTCTGCTCGGAGACGTGCTCCTGGGCGGCCTGGGAGAGCAGGTCACGCATCCGGTCGGAGACACCGGACTGGCCTCCCCCGTTGAGGAAGTTGTGATTGGTCTGTTCCACCGAGGTGCTCCTTTGGTTCTGGCGCTCCCGTACCCGTGCGGGGGAGTGGACGGTTCCGGACGGGTCGGGTTCTCGATGGTCCCCGGGCGGGCGGCGCTCCCGCGATGGTTACCGCCCCATCGTGACTGGAGTGTGACTGTCCGTATATATACGGCGCAAGGTCCGAGATCCGACCGCATCGCGGGGCGGACCGCTCACACGAGTCTTCCGGGTGAATCCATGAGAAGGGAAGGACTGCAGCGGTCGTCAGTTTAACGACCTGGGTCCCTTCGCCCCCAGGGGACGGCGGAAGATCTGGGTGAGAGAGGTAACGATCTGGGGTCCGCGCCCCCGCCGCCCGGCGTGCCGGGGGCCCGGGCGCCGACGGGCCGCCGACGGGGGGTCACCCCGGGGAGGGGGTCCCGACCTCGCGGCACAGCAGGCAGAAGGGCCGGTCGCCGATCCTGGTGAGGACCACGGTCACCGACTCGGGGCCCGACGCCCGCAGATCACGGCGCAGCTTCTCCGTGTCCACGGCCGATCCGCGTTTCTTGATCGTTACCGTCCCGGCGTTCAGCGCCCGCACCGCAGACCTCAGGCGCTTCAGGGAGAACGGCAGCATCTCCACCACCTCCAGCACCCGCCACAGCGGCGACACGGCCGCCGTGTCCGCGGTGAAGTAGGCGATCCGCTCGTCCAGCAGCGCGCCGTCCACCCGCGCCGCCGCCTCCGCCACCAGGTGCGACCGCACCACGGCCGGGTCCGGGTCGTACAGGTAGCGCCGGGCCGGGGCCACGGGCGCCGGGCCCGCCCCGGGGTCGGCGTCCAGGTGCGCGGCCGCCCCCTCCCGGGCCAGCAGGCCCTCGCGCTCGTGCAGGACCGTGGCGCGCCGCCGGGCCCCCGCGCCCTCCGCCAGGGCGCCGAACCACAGGGCCGTCTCCTTGAGCTCCCCGTCCACCGAGATCCACTCGGCGGAGGCGTCCTCGGGCAGTGCCTCGTGCGGGATGCCCGGAGCCGCCTTCAGGCAGGCGGCCTCCGCGGCCCCGGCCAGCCCCGTCGCCACGTCCCACGGGGGGGAGTAGGCGGCCGGGTCGAACACCCGGCCGCGCCCGCCGCGCCTGGCCGGGTCGCAGAACAGCAGCGGGTAGCGGCCGACCGCCGACGCGCCGACCTCGCCCTCGCGGACCCGCGCCAGGTCCGACAGCCCGAGGGCCCCGATGTTGGCGCGGGCGACCGCCACCGTCAGCGGGTCGGAGTCCACGCCCTCCACGGGGACGCCGCGCCCGGCCAGCGCCAGCAGGTCCGCGCCGATCCCGCAGCACAGGTCGCCCGTGGAGCCGCCCGCCGGCACCGAACCCGCGACCGCGGCGGTCCGCCCCGCCCGGTACTCGGCCACGACGCGCCGGGTGGACTGCTCCAGGCCGTTCGGGGTGAAGAACATCCGCCCCGCCGCGTCGCCGAACTTGGCCCGGCCGCGCTCGCGGAGGGAGACCTGGGTCAGGAGCGCGTTGACCAGCTCCGAGACGGGTAGATCAGGGTCCAGGGCCGCCACGCGCGGGTCGGACCGCAGCAGGGACGCCGTGCCGAGCTGGTCCCGGACCGCGCTCCCCGGATCGACGCCCGCCAGCACCTCCCGGCCCGCGTCGGAGAGCAGCGCCTCGAAGGCGGGCACGCGCATGGGGTTCACCTCGGACGTCGAAGGGCGGTCTGTGTCGGCGGACCCGGACGCCCCGCGCGTCGTGGGGGCCGCCGCGGCGCGGGCAGGATGCCCGGCTCCTCACGGAAGTCCCCGACCGGGGGTCACGGTCGCATTTCCATTCTGGCACTCTCAGGGGTAGAGTGCTAATCGCGACGACGCCGGTCTGGCACCCGCGACGACAGGCCGCCTCTGTCGCCCCTTTTTCGCAGTCGGTCCGCGTGCCAGCGCGGACCGGAGCCAGTACACCGAAACTTTGAAGGGGGAGGTCACACCGTGTCGACCGCCACCAAGACCGTGCTGAAGCCGCTCGAGGACCGCGTCGTGGTCAGGACGCTGGAGGCCGAGCAGACCACCGCTTCCGGTCTGGTCATCCCGGACACCGCCAAGGAGAAGCCCCAGGAGGGCGAGATCCTCGCCGTGGGCCCCGGCCGTTGGGACGACGAGGGCGACAAGCGCATCCCGCTGGACGTGAAGGTCGGCGACGTCGTCCTCTACAGCAAGTACGGCGGCACCGAGGTCAAGTACGACGGCCAGGAGTACCTGGTCCTCTCCGCCCGCGACCTGCTCGCGGTCGTCGAGAAGTAGGTCTCGACGGGGCCCGGTCCACCGGGCTCGGAGCCAGGCATCCCGCACCGGTCGGCATAACGCCGGGCGGGGCGGGATGCTCGTTTTATACGAGCCTCAAGAGGAAGCACCCACATGCCGAAGATCCTGGAGTTCGAGGACGACGCCCGCCGCGCCCTCGAGCGGGGCGTCGACCGCCTCGCCAACGCCGTCAAGGTGACGCTCGGCCCGCGCGGCCGCAACGTCGTCATCGACAAGAAGTTCGGCGCCCCCACCATCACGAACGACGGCGTGACCGTCGCCCGTGAGATCGAGCTGGACGACCCGTACGAGAACCTGGGCGCCCAGCTGGTCAAGGAGGTCGCCACCAAGACCAACGACGCCGCCGGTGACGGCACCACCACCGCGACCGTCCTGGCCCAGGCCCTGGTCCGCGAGGGTCTGCGCAGCGTCACCTCCGGCGCCTCCCCGCTCGCCCTCAAGAGGGGCATCGACGCCGCGGCCGCCCGCGTCTCCGAGATCCTCCTGGAGCGCGCCCGCCCCGTCGAGGAGCGCGAGGACATCGCCTACGTGGCGACCAACTCCGCCCAGGACGCCCAGATCGGCGACCTGATCGCCGAGGCGTTCGACAAGGTCGGCAAGGACGGCGTCATCACGGTGGAGGAGGCCCCCACCTTCGGGATGGACCTCGACTTCACCGAGGGGCTCCAGTTCGACAAGGGCTACGTCTCGCCCTACTTCGTCACCGACGGCGACCGCCAGGAGGCGGTGCTGGAGGACGCCCTCATCCTCATCAACCAGGGGAAGATCAGCAGCCTCAACGAGCTGCTGCCCCTGCTGGAGAAGGTCGTCCAGAGCAAGAAGCCGCTCCTGATCATCGCCGAGGACATCGACGGCGACGCGCTGGGCGCCCTGGTGCTCAACAAGATCCGGGGCACGCTCAACGTCGCCGCCGTCAAGGCGCCCGGCTTCGGCGAGCGCCGCAAGGCCATGCTCCAGGACATCGCCGTCCTCACCGGCGGCCAGGTCATCGCCGAGGAGGTCGGCCTGACCCTGGAGAACGCCGAGCTCGACGCGCTGGGCAGCGCCCGTCGCACCGTCATCACGAAGGACGCGACGACCATCGTCGACGGTGCCGGCGAGCAGTCCGAGATCGACGACCGCGTGCGCCAGATCCGCAAGGAGATCGAGGCGAGCGACTCCGACTGGGACCGCGAGAAGCTCCAGGAGCGCCTGGCCAAGCTCGCGGGCGGCGTGTCCGTCCTGCGCGTCGGCGCCGCCACCGAGGTGGAGCTCAAGGAGAAGAAGCACCGCCTGGAGGACGCCATCTCGGCGACCCGCGCGGCCATCGAGGAGGGCATCGTCGCCGGCGGCGGGGCCTCCCTGGTGCACGCGGCGTCCGCCCTGGACGACCTCGGGCTGACCGGCGACGAGGCCACCGGTGTGGCGATCGTGCGCCGCGCCCTGGTCGAGCCCGCCCGGTGGATCGCGGAGAACGCGGGCGCCGAGGGCTACGTCGTGACCCACCGGATCTCCGAGCTGGAGGTCGGCCACGGTTACAACGCCGCCAAGGGCACCTACGGCGACCTGACCGCCCAGGGCATCCTCGACCCGGTCAAGGTCTCCCGCTCCGCCGTCCAGAACGCCGCGTCCATCGCGGGCATGCTCCTGACCACCGAGGTCCTGGTGGCGGACAAGCCCGAGGAGGAGGCGGACGACCACGGCCACGGCCACGGTCACTGACCCCACGCCCCGGACCCGGTGACGGGTCGGGTGTGAATCCGGCCCGGGGGCGGGACACGTCGGTGTCCCGCCCCCGCGCACTACCACGTGAGCCCCTCTTTTCCCTCTGGAGTGTGTGGCGTTTTCGGACGTTTTTCCCAAAACGTGACCATTCCGTAGTTGGCGATTGGAGCGGTTGGGTCCCGCAGTGGGGGCATCATTCCTAACGTGACGGATGCAGGCGCCCGGGGGGGCGCTACCGCGCAGCGGCCAGGGACACACGGGCAGGCGGACTCCGCCGCCCGCGACACAGGGTTGAACCATCTGGGCTCGCTCGCCGTCCGGGGGGACGACGGGGCCATGGACTCGCTGTTGCGCGCGGTCCGGCCCATGGTGGTCAGGTACTGCCACGCACGCCTCGCCCGGGTCTCGGGCCTGGCCCACTACTCCGACGACGTGGCGCAGGAAGTCTGCATCGCGCTGCTCTCGGCCGTACCGCGCTACCAGGACCGGGGCCGCCCCTTCGCGGCCTTCGTGTTCGGCATCGCCGCCCACAAGGTCGCCGACACCCTGCGCGTCGCGGGCAGGGTGGAGACGGTGCCCACCGACGCGGTGCCCGAACAGCCGGACGACGACCCGGGACCGGAGGAGTCGGCGGTGCGGGTGATCGAGGCCCAGCGCGCCAGGGAGCTCCTGGACGAGCTGCCGGAACAGCAGCGCAAGCTCCTGGTCATGAGGGTGATCGCAGGACTGACAGCGGATGAGACGGGACATGTACTGGGAATGTCGGCGGGCGCGGTACGGGTCGCCCAGCACCGAGCTATCGCTCGGCTTCGGCAGGTGGCCGTGGCGAACCGCCTCCTCCCCTGAACACGGCGGACGCCCCCGTCCCGGGCGCCGCGTGTGCCCCGACCGCCCGCGGGTCCACGGCCGCTGCCGCTACCCCGGCCAGGCCGGACGCCGAGGCTCCGGCTGGCACTGAGCGCGTCGCACCGCGCGCCGACCCCGCCCTCCGGCGACCGGCCCCTTCGTGCTGCCCGGCCCTCCGCCGGGTGGCCGCCCGTGGACGCTCCGGTCCCGTGGCGCACGGCCCCTCCGCCCCTCCCGCGGGAAGCCCGGGGCGCCGACCGGTGTTGTCCGGAGGCAGGGGCGGGCAGGTCCGTCCGAGTACGGCCCCCAAACCGTGATACCGCTCACTTTCGGGTCGGGGTGACGGGTCAAACACCTCATTCCACCGGGGCCGCACAGGGCGACGACCTAGGATGAGACGACACGCGGGGGCGAACCGCGCAGGTGTGCCGGGATAGCGGAGGTTGTGTCATGGGCCAGGAGTACAGCGACTACGGGGACAAACTGCTGCCGCCGGGGTTGACCTACGACGACGTGCTCCTCGTACCGGCCTACTCCGACCTCCAGCCGGGCGAGGTGGACACCACCACCCGCCTGTCCCGCAACATCACCCTGAGCATCCCCCTGCTGTCCGCGGCGATGGACACCGTCACCGAGGCCCGGATGGCCGTGGCCATGGCGCGCCAGGGCGGCGCCGGCGTCCTGCACCGCAACCTCTCCGCCGAGGACCAGGCCAGCCAGATCGACCTGGTCAAGCGCTCCGAGGCCGGGATGGTCACCGACCCCGTCACCTGCAAGCCGGAGGACGACCTCGCCGAGGTCGAGCGCCTGTGCGCCCACTACCGGATCTCCGGCGTCCCCGTCACCGACGCCGGCGGCTCCCTCGTCGGCATCGTCACCAACAGGGACATGCGCTTCGAGAGCGACCGCGCCCGGCTGGTCCGCGACGTCATGACCACCGAGAACCTGGTCACCGCCCCCGTCGGCGTGAGCCGCGAGCAGGCCTTCGAGCTGCTCCGCAGGCACAAGGTCGAGAAGCTGCCCCTGGTCGACGCGCAGAACCGCCTGCGCGGCCTGATCACCGTCAAGGACTTCATCAAGAGCGAGCAGTTCCCCGACGCCACCAAGGACGCCGACGGGCGCCTGGTCGTCGGCGGCGCCGTCGGCGTCGGACCCGAGGCCGAGGAGCGGGCCAAGCTGCTCGTCGAGGCCGGGGTCGACTTCGTCGTCGTGGACACCGCGCACGGCCACTCCGCCGGGCTCGCCGACATGATCGCCAAGCTCAAGGCCAACTCCCGCGCCGACATCGTCGCGGGCAACGTGGCCACGCGGGCCGGCGCCCAGCTGCTCGTCGACGCCGGGGCCGACGCCGTCAAGGTCGGCGTGGGACCGGGCTCCATCTGCACCACCCGCGTCGTCGCCGGCGTCGGCGCGCCGCAGCTCACCGCCATCCTGGAGGCCTCCAGGGCCTGTGGTCCGGCGGGCGTCCCGCTCATCGCGGACGGCGGGCTCCAGTACTCCGGCGAGATCGCCAAGGCCATCGCCGCGGGCGCCAGCACGGTCATGCTCGGCAGCCTGCTCGCCGGTGTCGAGGAGAGCCCGGGAGAGCTGATCTTCATCAACGGCAAGCAGTTCAAGGCCTACCGGGGCATGGGCTCGCTCGGCGCCATGCGGGGCCGCTCCTTCTCCAAGGACCGCTACGCCCAGGCCGACGTCGCCTCCGAGGACAAGCTGGTCCCCGAGGGCATCGAGGGCCAGGTGCCCTTCCGCGGCCCGCTCCAGGCGGTCGCCCACCAGCTGGTCGGGGGCCTCCACCAGTCCATGTGGTACGCGGGGACCCGTACCGTGCCCGAGCTCCGCGAGCGCGGCCAGCTGATGCGGATCACCAGCGCCGGACTGCGGGAGAGCCACCCGCACGACATCAAGATGACCGTCGAGGCGCCCAACTACAACGCGCGCTGACCCGTCCCGCGCGCCGGTCCGCCGGCGCGTCGGCGGTGCGGGCCGTCCGGGAGACCCCTCCCGGGCGGCCCTTCCCTTTCTCCCCCTTCCGCTCCCCGCCCCCGGCGGCCCCGCGGGCGGCTCCGACGCCCGGATGTCCGAGGAACCCGTGACCGTCGGGGGCCCGGTCGTCCACGGGGACGGGTGCGACCGCCGGGGCCTGCCCGGCCGGTGGGGCGGCGACCCGGTCGGCCGCGCTGCGCGAGTCCAGGCGGAGCGGGTCAAACCCGGTCCAACTTTTGGGCGGATAGACTCTCGGCGGCAGGAAAGACGCCGGTAGACGAGCCGGTGCCGCACGTCAGAGGGGATCGAAACGTTGGCGCAGGTGGAGATCGGGCTGGGCAAGAACGGGCGCCGGGCCTATGAGCTCGACGAGATCGGGATCGTGCCTGCCCGACGCACGAGGGACCCGGAGGAGGTGTCGATCGCCTGGCAGATCGACGCCTACCGGTTCGAGACGCCGCTGGTGGTCAGCCCCATGGACAGCGTCGCCTCCCCCAAGACGGTCGTGGCCGTCGGGGAGCAGGGCGGTCTGGGCGTGCTCGACCTGGAGGGCCTCTGGACCCGCTACGAGGACCCGGAACCGCTGCTCCAGGAGATCCGCGAGCTCGACGACGTCGCGGCCACCAGGCGGCTCCAGGAGATCTACGCCGCCCCCATCCAGGAGGAGCTGATCGGCCGCCGGATCGAGGAGATCCGCGACGCCGGCCTGGTCACCGCGGCACGGCTGTCGCCGCAGCGCACCGCCCAGTACCACAAGGCCGTCGTCGACGCCGGCGTGGACATCTTCGTGATCCGCGGCACCACGGTGTCCGCCGAGCACGTGTCCGGACGCGCCGAGCCGCTCAACCTCAAGCAGTTCATCTACGACCTGGACGTCCCGGTCGTGGTGGGCGGGTGTGCCACCTACACCGCGGCCCTGCACCTGATGCGGACCGGCGCGGCCGGCGTGCTGGTGGGCTTCGGCGGCGGTTCCGGGCACACCACGCGGTCCGTGCTCGGCGTGGCCGTGCCGATGGCGAGCGCCATCGGCGACGTGGCCGCCGCGCGCCGCGACTACCTGGACGAGTCCGGGGGCCGCTACGTGCACGTCATCGCGGACGGCGGCATGACCGGCAGCGGTGACATCGCCAAGGCCCTGGCCTGCGGCGCCGACGCCGTCATGGTGGGTTCGCCGCTGGCGCGGGCCACGGAGGCCCCCGGCGGCGGCTACCACTGGGGGAGCGAGGCCCACCACGAGGAGCTGCCGCGCGGCGAGCGGGTCAGGGTGGGCACCATCGGCGACCTCAAGTCGATCCTGCACGGCCCGGCCGACACCAGCGACGGTTCCATGAACCTCATGGGCGCCCTGCGCCGCACGATGGCCACCTCCGGCTACACGGACCTCAAGGAGTTCCAGCGGGTCGAGGTCGTCGTCAACCCGCACCGCTAGGCGTACGCGCCCCGAGCGGGTCGAGGGGGCCGTGCCGTCCGGCACGGCCCCCTCGCGTCGCGGCCCCCCGCGGCCGCATGTTCGGACAGGCCCGGGCCCCGGGGCCGGACAGGCCCGCCGCACGGCCCCGCGGGCGGCCCGGTGGCCGGGCCGGCGCCGCCCGGGGGCCGGTCCCACGTCCCTGAACTGGGCGAACAAGGGCGGGGGTGGGATCGATGAGCACCGACTGTCCCTGGTCGCGTACTTTGGTGACGCGTGATGTGCAGTTGACCTTTTCTTGACGAGCGGGGAGCCAGATGGGCAGCCGACGGGCCACCGGTACCGGGAGGCGTCGAAGTCGCGGTCCGGTGATCGTCGTCTGTGTGACGCTCTCACTGTGCCTGTTGGTGACAGGGGGAGTGTTCTACCTGGTGGGGCGGGTTTCCGACGCCCTCAACGAGTGGTCCCCGCCTGCCGGGCAGACCGCCGAACCCCAGGCCGGCACCATCGAGACGCCGCCGCACGACCAGCTCACGGGGCCGCCGGACCGCTCCGAGCTGACGGCGGCCGCGGCGGACCCGGACCCGTCCGGGGAGCCGGGCGCCGACGAGCGGCACACGCCGGAGCCGACCGCCCCGCGCGCCGAGGGCGCCTGGGTGGAGCGGGTGGCCGAGGCGACGACCATCCCGAGCCGGGCCCTGGAGGGGTACGCGAGCGCGCAGCTGGTGATGGCCGAGGACCAGCCGTCCTGCCAGCTGTCCTGGCCCACCCTGGCCGGGATCGGCATGGTGGAGTCGATCCACGGCACCTACGCCGGGGGCGAGATCGGACCGGACGGCACCACGACCGTGGACATCATCGGCATCCCGCTCGACGGCACCAACAACACCCGCGCGATCCCCGACACCGACGGCGGCCGGTACGACGGCGACACCGAGTGGGACCGGGCGATCGGCCCGATGCAGTTCATCCCGACGACGTGGGGGCGCTGGGGCGCCTCGCTGGAGGGCGGCGACCCCGACCCGCACAACATCGACGACGCGGCGCTGGCCGCCGCCCGGTACCTGTGCGCGGAGGGCCGCGACCTGACCGACGCGGCCGACTGGGAGGCCGCGATCCTGGAGTACAACCGGTCCAGGGAGTACGTCAACGACGTCCTCGCCTACGCGCACGCCTACGCCGACGCGTCCGCCTGAGCGGTTCCGTCCACAGGCCCCGGCGGGGGCCTCCCGCGGAGCGGTTCCGCGTGGTTCCCTGGAATCGGGGGGTCCCCGGGCCCGCTCCGCGCAGCCGTGCCCGCACTCACCCGCGCGCCCCGGCCCCCTCCGGTGCGCCGGGCCCCGCGGCCCCGCCTGCTGTGCCGGCCCCGGCCCCTGCCGTGTCGGTCCCGGACGTCCCGCCTGCCGTGCCGGTCTCGGCCCCGGACGCCCCGCCGTGCCCCGCCCCGCCGCCCGTGCCGGTCCCGGTCCCGCCCGCGCTCTCCCGCGCGAGCGCGTCGCTCTCCTCCCGGGTGGGGACGCCCTCCCGGGCGAGCGCGCTCTCGGGGGCGAGCCGCGCGAGCAGCGTCCGGCTGATGTCGAGCAGCTGGTCGCGCTGCTCGGCGCTGAGCACGTCGAACAGGTTCTCCCGCATGCTGACCACGTGCCTCGCGCCGGCGTCCCGCAGGACCCCGCGGGCCTTGTCGGTGAGGACGGCGAACCAGCTGCGGCGGTCCTCCTCGCAGTGCACGCGGTCCACGAGGCCCGCCTCGGCCAGCTTCCGCACCGCGTGCGAGATCCGGCTGGCCCTGGTGTGGGTCAGCTCGGCCAGGTCGCTCATCCGCAGTGACCCGTGCTCGCTCTTCGAGAGCAGGACGAGCAGCTCGTAGTAGGTCAGGGGGAGGTCCACCTCCTGCTGGACGTCGCGCTCCACGCGCTGGTCCAGCAGCCGGAAGGCCAGTGTGGCGGCGTCCCAGGTCCGCTCCTCGGACGTGCTGATCCCGCAGTGTTCGCTCATGGGCAGATGCTACCAGTCTGGAATGTTGCGCACTGAAGCTTTCTGTCTTACTCTCGTGCTGAATAGTTCAGTGCTGGAGAAAAACCCTCCCAGAGAGCCGGGTCCCATGAATCCCACCGAATCCGCAGCCCCCACCGGTGCTGGGGCGCCCGCCCGTCCCGCGGGCCCGGCGGAGCCCCCGCCCACCGCCGGTTCCGCGAGGCCCGTCGCCCCCACCGGCGCCGACCCCGGACCCGGACCCTCACCGCGGTCCGGGCCAAAGGCCCCCGGGCGGTCCCGCCGGGCCGTCCTCGCGCTTGCCGTCCTCGCCCTGGCCCACTTCACCATCTCGGTCGACTTCAACATCGTCTACATCGCGCTGCCGCAGATCGGCGACGCCCTCGGCTTCTCCGCGGCCTCGCTCCAGTGGGTGGTCACCGCCTTCTCCCTCGGCTACGGCGGCTTCCTGCTCCTCGGCGGCCGTGCCGCCGACCGGCTCGGAGCCCGCCGCATGCTCGTGTCCGGCGCCGCCCTCATGGGTGCGGCCTCCGTCGCCGGGGCCCTCGCCCAGGACCCCGCCGTCCTCGTCGCCTCCCGCGCGCTCCAGGGACTCGGCGCCGCCGCGCTGTTCCCCGCCACGCTCGCCGTGCTCACCGCGGCCTTCCCCGCGGGGCCCGCCCGTATCCGCGCCATGGCGGTGTGGGGGACCGCCGGAGCCTTCGGCGCGCTGGCGGGCGGCGCCGTCGGCGGCATCCTCACCAGCGCGTTCGGTTGGCCCGCGGTGTTCTGGGCCCTGGTCCCCGCCACCCTCGCCGTCGTGCTCGCGGCTCCCGTCGTGCTGCCTGCCGACGTGCGCCGCCCCGGACGGGCGAGCTTCGACCTCCCCGGCGCGGCGATGGTCACCGCCGGGTCCCTCCTGCTGGTCCTCGGGATCTCCCTGGGGCAGAGCGTCGGATGGGCCTCCTGGCAGAGCGCCGGCGCCCTCCTCCTCGGCGCGCTGACCCTGGTCGGCCTGCTCCTGTTCGAGCGCCGCGCCGCGGACCCCCTGCTGCCGGTGAGCCTGCTCGCCAACCGCTCCCTGCTGGTCACCATGGCCCTGGTCTTCGTGCTCATGGGCACCGTGAACACGCTGCACTACGTCTACACCACCCACGTCCAGGTCACCCTCGGCCTCAGCCCGCTCGCGGCCGGTCTCGGCTTCCTGCCGCAGGGCCTGGCCGCCATGCTCGGCTCGGCCCTGCTCCTGCCCCCGCTGCTCGCCCGGTGGGGCGTGCGCAGCGCGCTGTTCGCCGGTGTGGCGGGTTCGGGCCTCACCGCCGTCCTCTTCGCCGTGGCCGTCGCCGCCGACTCCTACTGGGCCATGCTGCCCGCCGTCGTCATGCTCGGCGTGACGGCCGGGACCACCTACCCCGTGCTGTTCGCGGCGGCCGGGGCGGGAGTCTCCGACGACGAGCAGGGCGTCGCCTCGGCGATGGTGTCCACCACCCAGCAGATCGGCGCGGCGGTGGGGCTGGCGTCGCTGGTCGCCGTCGCCGATGCCGCCGCGGGTCCCGTCTCCTCCGGGCTCGGCGCCGCCGCGGTCGCCGGGGGGCTGGCGACCCTGGCCGCGGCTTTTCTCGCCCTGGCGCTGCGGAGCCGTCCGGCGGGATGAGCCGCCGGGCGGGAGCCCGCGCCGCCCCCCGCGGCAGGCGCGGTCCGGGGCCGCCGCGCGGAGGACACGCCGGTCCGGGGGCGGGCGCACGGCGCGCCCGCCCCCGGGCGGCTAGCCTGGTTCCCTCTGATCGCCCCGATGGACACGGGCCCCGGGTGGGTATGCGCCTGGGAGGAACACCATCGAGACGGAGGACCACGGATGGCTACCACCTGGCTGGGACCGAAGGGGCGCGCCGAGGCGCTCGCGTCGATGAAGGACGAGGAACTCGACGTCCTCGTGGTCGGGGGAGGCATCGTCGGGGCCGGTATCGCCCTGGACGCGGTCTCGCGCGGGCTGTCCACGGGACTCGTCGAGGCACGCGACTTCGCCTCGGGCACCTCCAGCAGATCCAGCAAACTCATCCACGGCGGACTGCGCTACCTGGAGCAGTTCGACTTCGAGCTCGTGCGCGAGGCGCTGCACGAACGGGGTCTGCTCCTCACCACCATCGCGCCGCACCTGGTCCGCCCGGTGCCCTTCCTGTTCCCGTTCGCGCGGCAGTGGGAGCGTGCCTACATCGGCGCGGGAGTCACGCTGTACGACGCCCTGGCGATGTCCTCCCGCAACAACCGGGGGCTCCCCTCGCACCGGCACCTGAGCAGGAACGGCGCGCTGAAGGTCTTCCCGGCCCTCAAGCGCAGCGCCCTGGCGGGGGCGATCCAGTACTGGGACTGCCAGGTGGACGACGCCCGGCTCGTCACCAGTGTGCTGCGCACCGCCGCCGGGCTGGGGGCCAGGATCGCGTCCCGGGTCCAGGCGGTCGGGTTCCTGCGCGAGGGCGAACACGTCGTCGGCGCCAACGTCGCCGACCTGGAGACCGGCGACGAGCTGCGCATCCGCGCCCGCCAGGTGGTCAACGCCGCGGGGGTGTGGACCGACGACATCCAGGAGATGGTCGGAGGTCGCGGACAGATCCACGTCAGCGCCTCCAAGGGCATCCACCTGGTCGTCCCGCGCGACCGCATCCAGGCCTCCTCCGGCATGATCCTGCGCACGGAGAAGAGCGTCCTGTTCGTCATCCCGTGGGGCCGCCACTGGATCATCGGCACCACCGACACCGCCTGGGACCTGGACAAGGAGAACCCGGCGGCGAGCCGCGCCGACATCGACTACGTGCTGGACCACGTCAACCAGGTCCTGCGCACGCCCCTGGGCAGGGACGACGTCGAGGGTGTGTACGCGGGGCTGCGGCCCCTGCTGACGGGCGAGTCCGAGGAGACGTCCAAGCTCTCCCGGGAGCACACGGTCGCCCACCCGGTGCCGGGCCTGGTCCTCATCGCCGGGGGCAAGTACACCACCTACCGGGTGATGGCCAAGGACGCGGTGGACGCGGTCGCCCACGGCCTGGGCAGCAGCGTCCCGCAGTCGGTCACCGACCGGCTGCCGCTGGTGGGCGCGGACGGCTACGCCGCGCTCTACAACCAGCGGTACCGGCTCGCCCGCGACTCGGGCCTGCACGTCTCCCGGATCACCCACCTGCTCCGCCGCCACGGCTCCGGCGTGCACGACCTGCTCGACCTCGTCAGGGAGCGCCCCGACCTGGGACGCCCGCTCGCGGCGGCCGACGACTACCTGCGCGCGGAGATCGTCTACGCCGCGGAGGCGGAGGGGGCGCGCCACCTGGAGGACGTCCTCTCCCGGCGGACCCGGATCTCCTTCGAGACCTGGGACCGGGGGATCGCCGCCGCCGAGGAGGCCGCCGAACTCCTCGCCGGGCCGCTGGACTGGAGCAAGGAGCAGATCCAGCGCGAGGTGGAGTACTACCGCAAGGGGATCGAGGCGGAGCGCGCCGCGCAGGAGCAGGACACCGACCAGGAGGCCGACGCCATCCAGCACGGGGCGCCCGAGATCGTCCCGGAGGCGCGCGTCACCCGGAACTGACCGGTGGGCGGGCGGGGGCGCCCCCCCCCCCCCCCCCCCCCCCCGCGCCCCCCCCCCCGCCCGCCCCGCCCCGCGGGGTGGGCCGCGGCCCCCCGCCCCCAAGCGGTGCCGACCGCGCCCACGCC
>NZ_JBEXSY010000071.1:0-35679 GCF_040613895.1 Nocardiopsis sp. NPDC006198
CCCGTACAGGTCGGGCGGCCCTGCCCGTCGGGGAGCGGGTGGGGGTGTGCGCGGGGCGCGGGGGCGGGGCCGGCCCGGCGGGGCCGACACCGCCGGCGGCGGCCGTGCCGTCGGGGCCGCGCGCCCCTGGGGCGCGGACCGGAGGCCGCCCCGACGGGGGGCTCCCGACCGGTCCCCGTCCCGCGGCCGTCAGTCCGGCGGGTCCAGCGGCGACATCGCCGGCGAGTAGTTGAACAGCCGGAGCCTGGCCGCCCCCGGTTCGAGGAGGGACGCGGCCCCGGGGTCGACGTCGACGATGCTGAGGCTGGCCGGGTGGCTCGGGACCGTGCGGGCGGGGTCGAGCCCGACGGCGGCCGTCAGGAAGGCCCGCGCCGGCCCGCCGTGGGTGACCGCCATGAGCAGCTCGTGCCCGCCGTCCGCGGCCCGCCGCACGGCGGCGTCGAGCCCGGCGACCACCCGGGCGGTCAGCTCGCCGAAGCTCTCGGCCCCCGGCGGGTGGAACCGCCCCGCGCGCCACGCGGCGTACACGCCGCCGTCCTCCGCCCTGACCTCCGCCGAGTAGCGCCCCTCCCAGCCGGCCAGGTACGCCTCGTTCAACCGGGGGTCGCGCGCGTCCGGACGGACGCCGAGCACCTCTGCGGTCTCCCGCGTGCGGCGCAGGCCCGAGGTGACGACGTACCCGGGGGCCAAGTACCCGACCGTCTCCGCCAGGGCGGAGACCTGCCGCCGTCCGGCCTCGGACAGCCCGACGTCCCGCTGCCCCTGGAGGCGGCGCTCCTCGTTCCACGCGGTCTCGCCGTGGCGGACCAGGAGAAGCCGCATCATCCGGACACCTCGGCGTCCAGGAGCTCACCGGAGGCGTCGAAGTACGCGTCCGGCGCCGACGGCAGGCGCACGCCGAGCGCGTCGCCGGGCAGCAGCCCGACCGGTGTGTCGCGGGAGACGTGCATCCGCGTCCCGTCGGGGAGGTCGACGCCGATGACCCACCTGTCGGCCATCGGCACCTGGTCGGCGAACGTCGCCTCCACACACCCCGGTTCCGACGCGTCGGCGGCGATCCCGACCGAACCGGCCCGGTACATCGCCCTGACGGTCCCGCCCCCGGACGGGGGCGGGGCGGCGCCGCAGTCGACGCCGAACGCCAGCAGCCTCCCCCCGTGGACCCGGCACTCGACGATGTTGGCCGGGGGAGTGCCGATGAACGTGGCGGCGAACGCCGTGCGCGGCGACTCCAGCAGTTCCCGCGGCGTGCCGAACTGCTCGATCCGGCCGTCCTTCATGAGCGCGATGTGCGTGGCCATGGTCATCGCCTCGACCTGGTCGTGGGTGACGTAGACGCTCGTGGCGCCGCTGGAGCGGTGGACGCGCATGAGCTCCCCGCGGGTCTCGACCCGCAGCCTCGCGTCGAGGTTGGACAGCGGTTCGTCGAAGAGCAGCACCTCGGGCTGCGGCGCGATCATGCGGGCGATCGCCACGCGCTGCTGCTGCCCGCCGCTGATCTCCCCCGGGTACCGGTCGGCGAGGTCGGAGATCGCCAGCATCGACAGCACCCGGTCGCCCCGGGAGCGGCGCTCCTCCTTCGGCCACCTCGCGACGGTCAGCGGCCACTCGATGTTCTGCCGCACCGTCTTGTGCGGCCACAGCGCGTAGGACTGGAAGACCAGCCCGGCCCCCCGCTCGGCGGGCGCCACGAGCGCGGTGCCGTCGCCCCGGGCGATGACGCGGTCCCCGAACCGGATCTCGCCGCCGGTGGGGTTCTCCAGCCCCGCGAGCATCCGCAGGGTCGTCGTCTTCCCGCAGCCGGACGGGCCGAGGAGGACGAGGAAGGAGCCCGCCGGGACGTCGACCGAGATGCCGTCGACGGCCGCGGTGCCGCCGAAGTCCTTCCGGAGGTCGGTGATGGTCAGGGAGGCCGAAGACGCCTCGGAGCGCATGCCGGTCCTTTCCGCCCGATCGGTGCCGATCGTGGAGGTCATGAGTTCGAGTTCCAGGGCTGGGCGGCGCCCTCGAAGCGCCGCGCGATGATGGTCGCCGCAACCGATATCACCGCGATGACGACGGTGACCGCGTTGGCCGACTGCGTGAAGTTCTCCGACGAGTACTGGTAGGTGAGGACGGCCAGGACGGGCATCGCGGGGGTCGCCAGCAGCACGACGAGGGAGAGGTCGCGCACCATCTGGACGAACACGAGCACCCCTCCCGTGAACAGGCCGCGCGCCGTCAGCGGAGCGATGACGGAGCCGATCCTGCGGAACAGCCCCGCCCCCGCCATCACCGCCGACTCCTCGACGTCCTTGGACACCTGGCCCAGCGCCGAGGTGCCCGACCGGACCGCGAACGGGATCGTCGCCGCGATCCCGGCCAGCACGAGGATCGCGAACGTCCCGTACAGGCTCGGGATCGGACCGATGGGCGCACCGAACTGCGCGATGAACGCGGCGCCCAGCGCGATGCCGGGGATGAGGAACGGCACGAACGAGAGGACGCCCATGGTCCCCGTCAGCCACCTCGGCCCGCCGGAGCGGGTGATGACGTAGGAGACGAGCAGGCCGAGGACGCCCGCGCAGACCGCGACGCACACCCCGAGGAGCACGGTGTTCCAGGTGGCCTGGAGGATCTGCGGGTTGTTCAGGATGCCCCGCTGCCCCTGGGCGAGGGCGGGGTCGGAACCGCCGATCCAGTAGTGGAGGGTCAGCCCCGACGAGAAGTCGTTGGTGCGCAGGGTCAGCGAGCTGAACACGAGCACCAGGCCGGGGACGACGGTGGTGCAGGTGACCAGCAGCCACGCGACCGCGGCCACCGGCCGCGCCCACGGCCCCAGGTCGACGCCCCGGCGGCGGCCGCCCTTGCCGGTGATCGTCGCGAAACTGCGCCTGCCGCCGGTGATCCTCGTCGAGGCGTACATGATCATCGCGGCCACGAGGATGAGCACGATGGACAGCACGTATCCGCGTGAGACGTCGCCCGTGGAGATCGCCCCGTACAGGCGGGTCGAGAGCGTGTGGAACCGGACGGGCAGGCCGAGGAGCGCGGGTGTGACGAAGTTGGAGACGCCCTCGGCGAAGGCGAGCAGGGCGCCCGAGACCATCGCCGGGGCCACGACGGGCAGCGCGATGTCGCGGGCCACGCGCATCGTCGGGGCGCCCGTCAGCTCCGCGGCCTCCATGAGGTCGCCGTTGACGCTCGCCAGGGCGGCGGCCACGAGCATGAACGACAGCGAGAAGTAGTGGGCCGTCAGGGTCGCGGCGATCGGCACCGGCCCCCAGGCCAGCCAGTCGGGGACGGGGATCCCCAGGTTCATGAGGATGCCGGTGGAACCGCCGATCAGGTCGTTGCGGAAGACCGACTCCCACGCCAGTGCCAGGGCGAAGCTCGGCAGGGCGAACGGGATCGTCGCCAGGAGGCCGAGGATCCCGCGCCCCGGGAGCCGGGTCATCACGACCACCCAGGCGAGGAAGCCGCCGATCACCGTGGAGCCGGCGGCGGTGGCGACCCCCATGAGGACCGAGTTGCCCATCGGCCTCCACAGGAGGTTCTCCGACATCGGGCTGGCGAAGACGTCCGTCCACGCCTCGCGGTTGCCGGCCGTCAGGGTCGTGTTGACCAGCCCGAGGAGCGGCGCGACCACGAGGACGGCGAGGACGAGCAGGGTGCCGGCTCCCAGTACGGCGGTCGGCTGCCCGAGGGCGGTCCGCGCACGTGCCACCGTGCTGCCGACCGTCGTGCGGCGGGGGGCGGGTGCCCTCTTCATGGTGTCCTCTCTCCGGGACGGGGGACCTGTCCCGGGGCGTGTTCTGCGGTGACGTGCAGCGGTGAGGGCGCTCGCGGTGCGCGCCCGCGGACGTGTCCCGCGGACGCTCCCGGCCGGCCCGGCGCTCGCGAGGCCCGGAACGGTCCGCGGAACGCGGCCTACAGGGTCAGCAGGAAGTCGGCCACGTCGTCGCGGATCTGCGCCGTCTCCTCGGGGGAGATGTCCCAGGCGCCGAGCTCGTCGAGGGAGACCGCGCCCCCGGGGGCCGCCATGTCGGTGCGCACCGGGTAGTCGCCGGGGACGTAGAAGGGGTCGAAGGCGGGGCCGCCCGTCTCCGAGTCGTCGCCCATGAGGAAGTCCGCGACCAGCCGGGCGGCGGCCGGGCTGTCGGAGTCGCGCACCATGCCGATGTAGGCCGGGAAGGTGATCCCCGGCGAGGGCGCGGTCCCCAGGGAGGCCTGGAGCGCCCACCCCTCCTCCTCGTTGTCCCGGCGGTCGGAGTACGAGGTGAAGCCGACCGGCGGGTCGTCCTGGCCCGCCGCGCCCACCGCCGCGTTGACGTTGTCGGTGTCGTCGACCAGGACCAGCCCGTTGCCGTACAGGTCCTTGACGAACTGCTGACCGGCGTTCTCGACGCCGTCGTCGAGGACGACCTCGGTCCCGAAGTGGTCCAGGTGCGCCTGCGCCATCGCCTCGGACTGCCGCACGAT
The DNA here is from genome assembly GCF_040613895.1 of Nocardiopsis sp. NPDC006198. Taxonomy (NCBI): domain Bacteria; kingdom Bacillati; phylum Actinomycetota; class Actinomycetes; order Streptosporangiales; family Nocardiopsidaceae; genus Nocardiopsis; species Nocardiopsis sp. NPDC006198. Next base: position 4,462 of record NZ_JBEXSY010000071.1, read on the forward strand.
CTCGGCCACGAGGTCGAGGTAGTCCCCGCGGACCGCGGGGTCGACCATGACGACCCTGCCGTTCCACTCCTCCTCGGTCAGCTGCCACAGGTTCCCGACCGGGGAGCCGTCGGGATGGGCCTCCTCGTTGTACATGAGGACCTTGGTCGAGAGGCGGTTGGCCAGCAGCGGCTGACGGTACTCCTCGGGAACGGTCTCCCCGACCCGCGGCGGGACGTAGTTCTGGAGGATGCCGCCCGCGACGAGCTCGGTGATGACGACCGGGGCGTCGGAGATGTAGGCGACGTCGGCCGACGGGGTGCCGGCCTGCGACTCGGACCGCAGCCGGGTGATCTGCTCGGAGGAGGAGATGTCGTGGCCGATCAGGTCGATGCCGGGGTACTCCGCCTCGAACGCCTCCTCGACCGAGGCGATGCGCGAGGTGAAGGAGTAGACGGTGACCTCGCCCTCCTCGGTGGCCAGTTCGACGAGTTCCTCGTGGGTGGCGTCGTCGAGTTCGTGGGGGTCCGCGCCCCCGTCGGCGGCGGGGGTCTGGGGGGCGCCGCCGCCGCAGGCGGCGAGGGAGACGGCGAGGGGGAGGGCGACGGAGGCGGAGAGCATTCTCGAAAAGCGCATGACAGGTCCTTTGTGTCAGTTCTCGCGCAGGTGGGGGAGGGGGCGGGCACGGACGCCGGGGGACTGCGGCCGGTGGCGTCAGCCGAAGTCCGTGAGCAGGCCGTCCAGCCGGTCGAGGGCGGGGAGGATGACGTCGGGGTGCCGCTGGGCGACGGTGAGCACGATGGCGTTGGCGATCATCATCGGGACGCTCAGGGAGGAGAAGCCCTCCTGGTGTCCGCGCGGGGCGGACAGGACGGTGGTCGGGGCGGGGTCGAGGGTGTGGAGGGTGTCCGTGATCAGGACGGAGCGGGCGCCCACGGCGGAGGCCCGGGCGTAGAGGTCCGTGAGGTTGCGCGGGGCGCGGCGGAAGGCGAAGGACACGACGACGTCGGACTCCGACATCGCCAGCACCCGTTCGGCGACCTCGCGCCCGGGGCCGACGAGGTTGACCGAGTGCATCCCGAACCGCCGCAGCCGTCCGTCGAGGAGCTCGGCCAGGATCCCCGCGTTGCCCCGTGCGAAGAGGTGGACCACGCGCGCGCCGACCAGGAGGTCGGCGACCTCGTCGATCTGCGACTGGTCCACGTGCCTTCCGACGGCCGCCAGCGATTCGAGCTCGGTGGCCAGGAGCGTGTCCAGGACGCGGCCCTCTCCCCGGAGCTCCGCGCGGAACCGGTCGCCGGCGCCGTTGAGGTGGGCCTCGCGGTCCTCCCGCAGGTCGTCCCGCAGCTCCAGGTACCCCTGGTACCCCAGGCGCTGCGCCAGGCGGGTGGCGGCGGCGGGGTGCACCCCCGCGCGCTGGGCGACGTCCCCGCCCCGCCACAGCGGGGCCTCCGCCGGGTGGGCCAGGAGTTCGTCGAGGAGGACGCGGTCCGACCTGGTCAGCCGGTCGCGGTACTCGTTCACACGCTCGTGGAAGTTCACGACAGTGACGCTACAGCAATTTTAATTGCGCAAGTAGATCGTTCTGCAATTTAAGTTGCGGTTCATGGGGTCTTCACCCCCAGGTCGGACGGGCGCCCGGTCCCGCGGAGGAGGGGCCTCTGCCAGGCCCGATGCGTCCGCGACCCCGGACAGGAGGGGCCGCCCTCCGGACGGCGGGGGCACGGGACTCCCGTGCAGACGGCGCGCCGCCCCGCCCGATCGGGTTCCACGGGGGGGGCGGCGCGGTGGGAGGGGCCCCGGGGCCCGGCGGTCGCGGTCCCGGGGGACGGTCCCGGGGGACGGTCCCGGGGCGTGTCCGCGGGCGCCTGCGGCGGGCCCCGGGGCGGTCGGCGGTCAGCCGTCTCCGCCGGGGAGCAGGGATCCCAGCGGCCCCAGGTCGAGGTTGAGGTCGGCGGCGGACAGGCCGTAGCGCTCGCGCAGCTCGGTCATCCGCTCGTCGAGCAGCATCAGGGTCATGCCGATGCGCTCCTCCTGCTCCTCGGTGAGGTCGCCCTGGTCCACCCGGCGCAGGGCCTGCCGCTCCATGAGCTGGCGCACCAGCTCCACCACCGTGAGCACCAGTTTGATCAGGTCGCGTTCCACCGTGTCGGGTTCGGTCTCGATCCTGTGGCGCAGCCTCTGCTGCTCCGTCCGCGGCCCGGAGGCGGCATCCCCGCCCCGCGCCGTGCCGTCCAGCGCGTTCCGGAGCTCGCCCAGGAGGTCGCGCCCCCCACCGGCTTCGGAGGCCCCGTCCAGGTCGCGGACGACCGCCCCCGCCGTGTGCTGCCGGGAGTCCCCGGTCCCTCCTGCCATGCTCTCCCCCTTCGGTGAGGTCGGGTGTCAGTCCTGACGGATCCATCCGGCCAGGGGATGGCCGTGCTCCCACGGCGAGGGCACGTCCTCGTTGATGGAGGACACCAGCGCACGCAGGGACACCCGGACCAGGTCGACGTCGGCGATGGAGACGGTCAGGTCCCCCGTGATCACCACCCCCTTGGCCAGGACGCGGTCGAGCAGGTCGACCAGGGAGATCTCGCGGTTGGCCAGGGGGTGGTCCTCGTCCAGCATGCGCGTGAGCGAGTAGGGGCCCGGGGCGGAGCCGGACGCGGACCCGTCACGGGCGTCCGGGCCCTCCGCCGGGCTCATACGCCCACCCCCGGGGAGGCGAAGGAGTAGGGCGCCCACGGCCCGGAGACCTCGACCCGCGTACCCGCCGACGCCCGGGAGTCCAGCTCGCGCACCGTGTCGAGGAAGGCCTCCACACGGGCGTCCTCCACCAGGTAGGCGGTGTTCATGACGTTCTCGCCGGGGGCCTCCGAGAGCGCCGAGTCCTGGGGCCGGTGGTGCTCGCGGGCCCGGGACAGCGCTCCCAGCGCCTCGTCGGCCTCCTCGCACAGCCGCGCGGCCCGCTGCCAGGCGTCGTCGCGGCTCTCGCGCTGCTGCCTGCGCCTGCGGAGGTAGGCCTTGCCCGGGCTCTCGCCCGGAGGCGCCGCCTCGGCCCGCGGCGCGTCCTCGGGACGGCGCGCGCCGGTCTCCGCGTAGACCTTGACCCCCAGCTCGACGCAGCCCTCCAGCCGCCGCAGGACGGCGTCGAAGGACGCGTGCTCCTCCCGGAGCACCTGGCGCACGCGTCCGTCCCCGCGGTAGACCGTCGCCAGCCTCAGCGGCACGGCCACGGTCCGGCGGGCGGTCCTGTCGACGACGCCGTGGTGCGCCCTGGCCACCGCCTCCAACCAGCGCAGGTCCTCGAGGTTGGCCTGGAGGGCCGCCTCGTCGAACTCGTCCAGGGGGACGGCGCTGACCACGGCGGCGAGGTCGCCCTCGGCCACGAGGTGCACCGGATGCCCCCCGACCCCGGTCGCCCCGTCGAGCGCACCGACCCCGGGGGGACGGCACACGGCGTAGACGTAGCTCGCGTACTCAGCCCTGTCCATGCTCCTCCTCGCCGTCGGCCCCGGCCCCGGAGGCCCCGCCTCCCCGCGCGGCGGCGCCGGCCGCGTCCTCGGGGGAGGCGTCCGCCCGCCCGTCCGCGGCGACCTGGGGCGCCCGTCCCTCCTCCAGCGCGGCGATGCGCTCGCGCAGGAGCCGGTTCTCCTCCTCCAGCTCCTCGTCCCCCCGTTTCATCGCGCGTGAGGACAGCGCGGGGTCGTGCTCCCACCAGTCGATGCCCATCTCCTTGGCCTTGTCCACCGAGGCGACGAGGAGTCGGAGCTTGACGGTGAGGAGCTCGATGTCGAGGAGGTTGATCTTGATGTCGCCGGCGATGACCACGCCCTTGTCGAGCACGCGCTCCAGGACGTCGGCGAGGTTGGCGGACGAGGAGCCTCCGGAGGAGCGGATCTGCCGGGGCTCGCCGCGCCACGGTGTCGGTTCACTCACGGGTCCCCCCTTCCTCCGCGCCGGGCCGGGGCGCACGGGTGCGGGTCACGGGCACGCCCCTGTCGGCTTCGGCGCCCCGGCCCCCGGCCCTGCGGTGCCGCCCGGCTCAGGAGCGCCCGTCGGCGCGGGGCTCGTCCTCGTCGACGTACTCCTCGTCGTCGTCCAGGTCCTGTTCGTCCGCCTCATCAGAATCCTCGTCCGCAGGCTCTTCATCAACGGGCTCCTCGTCCTCGGGCTCTTCGTCCTCCGGCTCCTCGTCGAGGAGTTCCTCGTCGGTCTCCTCCGGGTCCTCCTCCAGCTCCTCCGACTCCTCGTCCCGGGGCTCGTCCCCGTCGGACGGACCGTCGTCGGGGTCGTCCCCGTGCGGGGGGCCGGGGTCCAGCTCCGCGAGCCGCTCCCGCTCCTCCGGGTCCAGCTCCGCGAGTTCGGCGGCCTCGTCCTCGTCCAGCCGCGCCAGCTCCTCCCACTGCTCCTCGGAGAGGCCGGCCTCCTCGAGCTCCAGGGCGTCCTCGTGGGAGAGGACGACCTCGCCCTCGCGCACCTCCCCGCGCCAGCCCTGCATCTCCTCCGCCTCGGACAGGGCCATCATCATGACCTGGCGCCGATAGTGCTTGAGGTCCAGCCGAAGGCGTCGGCCCTGGGCCCTCCAGAGGTTGCCGGTGCGCTCGAAGAGGCCCTTGGGGTAGTACTCCACCACCAGCAGGACCCGTGTGAGGTTCTCCCCCAGGGGGTGGAAGGTCACCGCCCCCTTCATGGTGCCCTTGGCGGCCTCCGTCGACCAGGCGATCCGGTGGTCCTGCACCTGCTCGGTGACGGCGGCCTTCCAGCTCCGGCTCGACCAGAAGACCTTGCCCTTCCAGTGCGAGGTGGTGTCGCCGGTCTTCTCCACGCTCTGCACGCCCTCGGCGAAGGAGCCGAAGTCGGGGAAGCGGGTCCACTGGTTGTAGGCCACACGCACGGGGACGCCGACGTCGATGTCCTCGACGATGTTGACGCTCTTCGAGGGCCTGCCGCCCCCGCCCCCCTTGCCGAAGGCCTTCCTGGCCTTGTTCTTGAGGCCCTTGGCCCCGCCGGTGACCACGGCCTTGGCCGGGCCCTTGCCCTGGACGAGCTTGCGGCCGACCTCGCCCACCACGGGGGCGCCCGCGACACCCTCGCCGGACAACCGCTCGACCGTGCTGCCGAGCTTGCGGGCGGCGCCGGTCACCACACTGCTCGCCTTGGCGCCGACGTAGTCCTGGACCGCGTCGGCGAGCTTGGAGGTGCCCTCGTTCCTGTCGGCGGCGGAGCGCAGGCGGGCCAGGGGGCCCTCGGACTCAGCCACGCCCATCACCGTCCTCCTCGCCGCCCTTGCGTGCCGGGCGCTTGCGCTGGGCGGCCTTGCGCGTACCGCTGCCCGCCTTCCCGGCGGCGCCCGCCGCGGCCCGCCCCGGCGCCGTCTTCCTCACCTTGGCCTTTCGCCCGCCCTTGTCGGGGGAGGACCCCTCGGAGTCCTTCTCGGAGGAGGGCGCGCCGGTGTCCTCGTCGTCCTCGCGGGCCCCGCCGTCGTCCTCGGACCGCTCCGACCCGCCGGTGACGGTGTCCGCCGCGCCCTTCCCGGCGCCGGACCGGAGGCTCTCGGTCCGTTCGTTGAGGGAGTCGGCCAGGGACCCCGCCCACTTGCCGGCCAGATTGCCCGCGGCGGCCTTGCCCACGTCGAGCAGCTGCTCCCGCGACTGGTTCCTCAGCTCGCCCACCAGAGGCAGGGAGGAGACCTCCTTCAGCAGGCCCTGGGCGAGCATCTGGGGCTTGATGTCGAGTTTCTTCGCGCCGAGGTAGAGGCCGAGCCCCAGGGCGAGCTTCAGCTTCTTCTTCCGGCCGAGGATGTAACCGCCTACGGCGGCGGCCACGATTTTCGCCGTGTCACTCACGGGTTCACACCTCAATGTCGTCTATCGGAGACCCTGGTACCTCTCGGCTTCCTCCAGCTCGTCCAGCAGCTCGTCCTCGAGCCTGTCGAACTCGTCCGCGGACAGCTCGCCCCGGTCGAACCGCTCTGACAGTTCGGCCAGGCTCTGCCGGATCCGCGAAGGGTCGTACACCTCCCGCTCGGCGGCCTCCAGGACCTGGCGCGCCGTCCAGTCCGCGAACCGGACCGGAGCGACGGCGGGAGCGGTGAGGATCGTGCGGAGAAGGCCCATGTGCCCTCCTCTCGTTCGGACCGGGGCGGTCGTGCCCCGGTTCAGCGCGGCGGAGCCGTCACGAAGCTGTAGGGGGGAAGCGGGCCGTTGACCCGGATCTCCAGGAGGGTCCCCCACTTCTGCTGGAGCTCACCCGCGACGCGGAGGAGGTCCTCGGTCCGGTCCTGCCGGACCAGGAGCGAGACGTTGGCCAGGCAGCCGCCCACGAGGGGGCCCATGGCCACGCGCTCGGCGTGCTCGGCCAGGGGCCGGGTGACGGCCTCGGCGTCGCGCTGCCTCAGGGCCTCCAGGGCCTGGGAGACCTGCTCGCCGAACTCCATCTGCTCGGCGGGCGTGCCGCCGCCCGAGGCGCGCAGGGCCTCGTTCCTGGCCCGGAGCGACTCGTCTTCGAGGAGCACCAGCCGCAGCGCCGCCTCCTCGATGTGCGTGGCCTTGACGTTGAACTCCACCCGCTCGGCCAGCCGGGCGAGCAGCTCGGAGTAGTGGTCGGCCCCGCGGTCGAGCTCGGCCGCGACCGCCTCGTCGTCCGCGCTCACCGCGCCGAAGCGCAGTGGCAGGACGCCGTGCCCCTGGGCCAGGGTCTGGAGCACGTCCTGGTGGGCCGTCAGGTCGCGCCGCTTGGCGCGGAGCCCCTCGGGTGCGTCGCTCGCCGCCGCGGCCAGGCCGCCGGCGCGGACGAAGCGCAGGGGGGCGGGGCTCTCGCCGACCCCGGTGAGCTTCAGGCGGTCGAGCGACTCGTCGTCGCGGACGATGCCGTAGACGTACGTGCTCATTCGTCCTCCTTCTTGGCGGAGGCGCGGCGGCGGGAGCGGGCCGGGGCCTTCTCCTCGCCCCTCTCGTCGTCCTGCCCCTTGGAGAAGGACTCGGAGATGGCCTCGGCGGCGCCGGAGAGCGCGCCCTTGGACTTGCTGCGCGCGCCCTTCTCCATGCCGCCGTTCACCAGGTCGGGGAGTCCGGCTCCGCCGCTGCTGGTCAGGTCCAGGCGGTTGCACGCCTCGGCGAAGCGCAGGTAGGTGTCGACGCTCGCGATCACGATACGGACGTCGACGGTGAGAAGTTCGATGCCCACGAGCGAGACCCTCGCGAACACGTCGACCACCAGCCCCTTGTCGAGGATGAGTTCCAGGACCTCGTAGAGGTTGCCGGAACTCCGGCCCCCGCCGGAGGACTGCTGCATCACGGTCATCGGAATCGTGCTCCTTTTCGTCAGTGAAGAACCGAAGGGCAGATACTCCTGTCCAGTGCGCAGAAAATGGGGTCATGTCCCGTCGGAACGGCCTCGCGTGTAGCGTTTCACGCGCCGGTAGCCCTGGATTTCACCGTCCGAGTCGAGTTCCACGGAATAGGTGGCCAGCATGCTCACCGTGTCCGGGACGCGTCGTAACTCGAGTGTCTCCAGGTTCAGGCTCCATCCTTCGCCGTCCCGCTCGAAACTGGAAACGCTCTCGACTTCGATCCCGGTGATCTCCTCGAACTGTTCCCGGGCCTCCCGCAAGCGTTCCATCATTGATTTTCTGCCTGGGGAGCGAGGCGGGGGACGGCCTTCGCTTCCATTGTCTTGGCTCATGGATCTCCTGTCCAATGGCCATTGTCCGAATTCGTTCTTCCTGCCCTCAGGACTAACCACTACCACGAAAAATCCAGGCAAAACGTCCCGCTGGTCAGAGGCGGGGGAGAAGGGCGTGTTCCACCAGGCAGGGGGCGCGGAGCCGGTTTCGGGAGGCACCGCCGGGAGACGGGGTGAGGGCCGGTCCGGCCCGGCACGCTCACCGGGTCGCGCCGGTGATCCGTTCCAGGGTCCGCCGCCCCGTGCGGCTCATGGCCGGATTGCTGTACCGGTAGTACCAGACCAGCCCCATCGCCTGCTGGAAGGCCCAGGCCCGGCCTCGCTCCCACTCCTGGTCGCCGCTGTCCAGGGCCTCCCTGAACGCGTGCCTCGGCCCTTCGTCGAGCAGGTGCCAGGCACAGACCAGGTCCAGTGCCGGGTCCGCAGGCCCCAGGCCGCCGACGTCGAGGACCCCGGCCAGGCGCCCGTCCCGTACCAGCAGGTTGCCGGGGATCAGGTCGCCGTGGCACATGAGGTCGGGCTCCCCGCCCCGGGGCAGCTCCCGCATCCCCTCCCAGAGCCCGCGCAGCCGCGGTACGTCCAGCAACCCCTCGCTGCGCTCCAGGCACGTGCGCATCCACGTGTCGTGGTCGGCGATCCGGCCGCCGCGACCCGCTCCCCGGAACGTCCGGCCGTGTGTGTCCACGGCCCTCACCCCTCGGACGAACTCGGCCAGGTCCAGGGCGAACCCCGTGCTCCCGCCCGGGTCGAGCCGGTCGGCCGGGGTCCCCGGCAGCCAGGTCTGCACCGCCCACGGCAGCGGGTACCCCTCCCGCGGCCCCCCGATCGCCACGGGCCCGGGGGTGGCGAACCGTGTGCGCCCGAACAGCTCGCGTGCGGCCGCGGCCTCCGCCCGCAGGCGGCGGCCGACCTCCCCGGGGTCACCCGGCCGCAGCGGGAAGCGCACCGAGAACCCCTCGCCCAGGCGGAACACGGTGTTGTCCGTGCCCCCGGGGAGCACGGGCGCGAGCGGCAGCCCGGCCCACTCCGGGAACTCGGCGGCGACGATGCGGGCAGCCGCCTCCGCGGACACCGCGACCTGGCCCTCGTGCATGTCCATCGACCCAGTCTGGCCGCCCCCCGCCCGGCGGCGCACCCCGTTTTCCGGCAGGTCCGACCGTCCCGCGGATGTCCTCCTGGGCCGCTCCGCCGTCCGCCGAACGCCGGAACCCCCGGTGGGTTCGACGAGCCGACCGGGGACACAGGACGCACCCCGGACCTCGGCCCGGCCGGGCGCCCGGCCCTGCCTGTTCACAGGGGGCCGGGGGCGGCGGACGCCTCAGGCGCGGTCGTGCTGCTCCGACCGCCGGTGCGCCTTCCACGCCCGGTGGAGTCCGCGCCGGCGCTCGTACTCCTTCTTCGCCCGGTGCTGCGGATCGGTTTCGAGGGTCTGGGACGCCGGGCCCATGACGTGCAGGAGCGCGTAGTTGATACGGAACCCCGTCCTGTACAGCAACGAGAACGAGTCCTTCCCACGCGGCTTGTCCATGGCCGTCCACCTCACCGTTCGCCGGGATCGCGGACGTACGCCGCGAGAGTGCAGTCGAGCAGGGAACCCATCGCCGTGAAATCCGCGGCCTTCCCCGCTCAGCAGCGTATCCGCCCGGTTTTCACCCTCCCGGGCGGCCCGGCCTCCACGGGGCCTCGCCCCGGGCCCGGCGCCTGGCACAGGGACGACATCTCCCGGACTGCGGTGCGGCGGTGTCCCACCGGCGCTCGCGCCCGGCGCCGACCCGAAGGCGGTCTCGGCCGGGCCGGGCCGGGCCGTGTGACGACGCCTTCGCCCGGGACGCCCGCCGGACGTGGCCGCGGCCCCGGCCACCGCCGCGCTGCCGGGCGGATCCCCGGACCGGAGCGGGTTCGACCGACCGGTGCCACTAGATATCGGACATCACGAGTTCCAGCTCGCCGGGGGGCGACTCCCTCGCGGTGTACAGGGGACCACGGATATCCGCGCAGGGACCGAAACGGATCCAGGCCAGCTCCTGCGCCCGGCGCCGGTCGAGTGCGAGCAGACTGCGCACGCCCGGCGCGAACGCCGCCGGCCTGCGCCGGGTGGCCGCGCGCAGCCGTCGCCAGCGCCGCGAATGCGCCCGGTGGCTGCGCTCGGTCACCCGCCGCCCCCGGGCGTCCTGCCCGTGCCGGGCCTCCTGCGGGGTGGCGTCGATCATCACCACGTGCATCTCGTACCGGCGGAGCCGGCAGAGCAGGGCGAGCAGCACGCGGACCGGGGTGCGGGTCCCGCACTCGTGCAGCACCACCGGGCCGCCGCGCAGCGCCGCGGCCACCCGGACCAGGTGCAGTACGTGCACCACCCAGCGCCACAGCGGGTAGGGGATCCGGCCGAGCAGCGGTCCCAGCCGGTACCGCGACTGCAGCGAGTCGATCACCCGCACACCCTCCGCGGTGAGCACGGTCCGCTCCTCCTTCTCGCGGAGTCCGAACAGCCGCCGCAGCAGGGTGCTCTTCCCGGCCCCGGGCACCCCGGAGACCAGGACCAGCGATCGCCGGGGGTAGACCATGCCGCGCACCGTCGCGTCATTCACCGCGGGCACGTACCGCGCCAGCCCTTGGAACATCTTCGGCAGCTCCTCCGACCTTCGCGCCGGTGAGGTGCGGCCCTGCAGTGGCCGCGTCACCGATGTCATTGACGCTACCGGGCATCGACGGCTCCGGAAAATGCAGGACACTCCAAGCCGATACCGGGGAGCACCCCAGGAGCACCACAGGGCCTACGGTCCCAGAGGAGGGTGTGGATTCACCGGTCCTGGCCTGCGGTTTCCTCGTGGCCGGGGTGCGTTGACCCTCGGATCACAGGTTTCCTGGGAACCGCCTCGATTCGTGGATTCTCTATGCCGGTTCTGCGGCTCTTGTCTGTCCATGCGTGGAAGATCAACAGATCCGCCCTTGCACCTGAGAGCGAAATAGGCCACTCTTGCCGTCATGATCACGCAGATCTCATGGAAGGGCGGCCTCCGCCCGGGCCTTTGAGCCCCTCCGAGTGGACCCTCGGCGCTCCTGCTGACGGACGATCCACTTTTCTTCAACACGTCACCTCTCTTTTCGCCGAGCACGGCGAACCTCCCTGGCCGGACGACGGCTACCCGTTTCCCGACGATCCGCCCGACTGGGCCAACAACGTGATGCACAGCGTTGTCCTCGACGGGATCCGCACCCACCACTTCGGGACCAACGCGGATACGGAACGGGCCGACACCCTGGCCGAGGTCGTCTCCCGGACCGTCGAGGGACCTCCTGACGTCGCTGCCGCGCAGCTCTTCCACGACGCGCTCGCCGACACCGACGCCCTGACGGTCGTGGACCATCTCCTCGAACCACTTGCCGCACGCAAGGTGTCCCGTCGCCGTACACGGGTCCTCGCCCGGTGGACGGTCGAGCACGGCACCCACCGCAACGCGATCAAGATCGCGCTCGCGCTGCTGGGACTGTGCGGAGACGAACGCGAACGAGACCTCTTCCTCCTACTCGGATCGCTGGACGAGTTCACCCTCTACGCGGCCGTCGCGTTGCGGCGTGCCGTACCCGACCCCGAACCGGACCTGTTCCGTCTCGCCCGGCGGGCCACGGGGTGGGGCCGCATCCACGCGGTGAAGCGGCTGGAGGGCACCACCGACCCCGCCGTACGCGCATGGCTGCTGCGTGAGGGGTTCCGCAACGGTGTCATGAACGAGTACCTCGCCCACTTCGCCGCGGTGAACGGCGGGCTGGTGGAGGCCCTTGCCGGCGACGGGCCCCAAGGGGACGTGGACGACGCACTGCTCGACGGCGCGGGCGGCATCCTCAGCGCCATGGCCCTGTCCGAGGGCGGCCCGGCCGAAGGACTGGCCGACTACCCGGACGCACTGGCCGCGTTGGAGCGCTACGCCGAACTGATCGATACCGCGCCCGCCACCCTGGGGCGCCTCACCGGCCTGGCTGTCATCCGCGACCACTTGCGCGCCGGGCCCGAGGGACTGGCGCACCCGGCCGACAAGGTCGCCGAACTCGGCCGACGGTTCGCCCGCGTACTGGAGCGTCCCGCATGGGAAGCGCAGGTCCGTGCGGGTCTGGCCGACCCGCAGGCAAGGGATTTCGCCGTTGCGCTGGGGGCGGCCGACCGCCTGGGGATGAAACCGTTCGACGATGTCCTACGGCGTCTGCACATCGCACCACAGGACTCCTTCGCCTGGCACTGGGCCTTCCGATGGGTCGCCCCCGAGCGTGTGAACGAGCTCGTGGGACTCGCCGGGGCCCTCTTGCCGATGGACGAGTTGTCGACAGGACCGTCCGAGGCGTCGTCGGTAGGACCCGGGTACGAGAACGACCGTGCCTTGGAAAGTGTCCTGCGGGGTTTGATCCGGGCTCCGGGATCGGGTTGGGCGCTCATCCGCGCCGGCCTGCGCAATCGCTGCATCGGGGCCCGCTCGGCAGCGATCGCCGCTCTGGAAGCGTGGCCGGACGGGTCCTTGCCGACGGAGGCGACATCCGTGCTCCGCTCGGCCGAGACCGAGGAACCGCACACCGAGACCAGGGAAAGAATGTCAGCGCTTCTGGGACGAATGGATCCTGGTTCCGGGAAGGCCTGACGTCTGGATGACAGCGGCCCGGATCCGCGTTCGCCGCGGATCCGGGCCGTGCTGTTCGCCTGTCCGAGCGACGGGCACATCGACATCCGCGCCCAGGTGGTGCAGCTGTCCTGGGAGACGATCACCTCGACCCCCAAGAGCGCGGCCGGTCAGCGCACGATCACCCTGGACGCCGACACGTTGCACGGGCTGCGCCACGGGGCCGCCTCGATGGCGCTCGCCGCCGGCACCGACGTGAAGGTGGTCTCGGTCGAACTGGGCCACTCCACTACCCACTTCACCCAGGACACTTACCAGACGGTGTTCCCGGACGTGGCCAAGGCCGCGGCCGAGGCCACCGCCGCGTTGCTGCGCGGTACCCCGGCCCGGGGCGGTGGGCTGGTGCCGGTGCGGTAGCCGGTACCGGGGAGCACACCAGGAGCCGCACGGCACCGACGACCCCAGGGCAGCGCAAGGGTTCACACCCGCTGGCCTGGGGTTTCCTCACTCCAAGGGTCGTTCGACCATCGGATCAAAGGTTCGATGGTCCGTTTGGTCCGAAGAAATGTCAATCCGCCATTTTTGAAAAGTCCCTTCGTTGCTTCTCGAACGAGCAGGCCAGGGGCTGAGCGCGGGAGTCTCTCGTGCAGTGGCTCAGGGGGAAGTCGGGTCGCTTTTCGTGTTCCCCTGAAACATGAGTTCAGGAGAGGTTGGCGGCCTCTCTGCCATCAGTGGTTCTGTCTTCGACCCCGATCTGAGCCTTCATCGGAATCAGCGTCGGCACGGACTTGACCCCGACGCGACGTCATGGTTTGAGCTTGTCCTGTGAAATGGATCGTCTTCTTCTACCTGACTTCTTTCGGCACCTCGTTGCTGGGCAACTCGATCACCGCGATCGCTCTGCCCCTGGTGGTGCTGTTCACCACCGGCAGTCCGTCGAGCGCGGGTGTCGTGGCGATCGCCGCTGCGGTGCCCGCGGCCCTCGCGGGGATCCTGGTCTCGGCTTTCGAGCCGGTCACGGTGCTATGGATCACCTCCGGCCTGGCAACGGTCGCGGCCCTGATCACACGGAGCCCTCCACAAAACGGCCCGCGAGGTCCATGTTCCACGGTCTGGGGGTCATCGTTCGGTCACCATTGCTGCGCGGACTGGTCCTGCTGGGAATGGCCCTGGCCATCGTGCTGGCCGCGACGCAGGGCATGGTGATTCCGTTCCACTTCGCTTTCCAGGATGAGCCCCAGTTCGTTGGATTCGTGCTCAGCGCCCTCACGGCCGGCCTATTGGTCGGCGGCGGAAGCTTCGCGGCTCTGGGTCATCGAATCCCGCATCGTGTTTGGTTCATCACCGGCCTCGTTCTCGTCGCGGCGGGCTTCTCCGTCATCGGCGTTCTCGGCCCGGTGTGGTCGATCTTCGCCGGAGCAGTGATCGTCGGCCTCGGTGGCGGCTCGATGAACGCCGTCATCGGGCTCGCGTTCATCGAGAACGTCGACGACTCCCAACGTGGCACAGTTTTCACCATTGCGATCAAGTCGCCGTTCGCCGATTCGTTTCCAACGCATATAAGGATATTAATTAATGGGAATTTACGAAAACTTCCGAGCCGTCCTCCGCGAGAACTGGAGGGACTACCTCCTGGTCAATGCTGCCGTCTACGGTACCCTCGCTGCGACAATGATCGTGACCCCTTTCGTTCCCGGGTTGTATGAGTGGGGGCTCAAGAACATCGAAGGTTTCCTCGAGGCGCCGGGCGCTTCCATGGTCGTCGATGCTTATGAGAGCGGCGACATCGTGACAACAACGCTGTTGACGTTCCTTGCGAACCTCCTGTTCGCCGCTCTGCTGACGACGACCCTGCCTTCGCTCGTGATCCCCTTCTTCGGTGTGGCCGCGACGGTATGGCGTGCCGTATATATCGGTATCCCGTTCTCCCCTACGTCGCCTGAAGAGGCGATCGCGGTCATCGCCAGTTCCCCTGTTCTCGTGATCGAGTTCCAGGCCTATGTTCTGGCGATGCTGGGGTCCGTCATCCTTTGGAAGTCGACCTTCGGTTACCGGCGGCGTGAGCTCCCGTCGGCTTGGGCTGGGTACCGAGCTGGCATCAGGGACAATATCCGTCTCTACCCGGGCATCCTGGTTGTGCTCTTTGGTATCGCGCTGGTCGAGGCCATCACGTACAACCTCCTGTACTGAACAGAACACCAACCTCGGGAACCGATGCCGCGCCTCGGGAGCCCGGTGGGCGCGTGAACAGGTGGAGGAAGAGGGCCGGCGCGCGGCCGTGGGTCGGTGGTGGTGCCGGGCCGGTGGCCGGCGTCGACCTCAGCCTGGGCGACCCAGTTGCGCAGCGTTTCGCGGTTGGCGCCGAGCTGGTCGGCGGTACGGGCGATGGCTCCGTCGCGGGTGGCCGCGTGCCTGCGAGCTTCCACTGTCATTCGGATCGCTCGTTCGCGCAGCTCAGGCGGATACTTCCTCGGTGCTGGCATGTCTCTCATCCTTCCCAGGGTTGAGAGCCTCCATCACATCCGGAACAAGACACCTCCAGGGCAAGGGGTTGCCGCCGACCACGTTGCACGGGCTGCGCCACGGGGCTCCTCGCTCGCGTTGGCGGCGGGGGCGGGGTCGGACGTGAAGGCGGTCTCGGGCGAACTCAGCTACGCGATCGTCCATTTCATGCAGGACACGTACCAGTCGGTCCAGTCGGTGTTTCCGGATGTGGTGAAAGCGACCGCGCTGTTGTTGTGCGGAATGGCGCCCATGTCGGGGCGTGTGGGCGGCTGACACGCCGGACGGTCTCCGGGGTAGGGGTGTGGGACGTTGGGGCGCATGCGGCGTTGCGGGGCCGTGTCCGCCCGGGGCATGTTCCCGGCGGGGCACGGGTGGGCCCGTGGGGGCACGAAACGGCAAAGTGCTCCGCGAGGTCCCCGCCCACCTGCACTCACCTTGTACCGGGGAGCACACACGGAGCACACATGGCCCCCGAACACGACGAGGACCCCTCTCGAGGTCCTCGAACACCCCGTATGACCTGGGGTTTTGTGGCGCACCCGGCAGGATTCGAACCTGCGGCCATCGGATTAGAAGTCCGGTGCTCTATCCACTGAGCTACGGGTGCTCGATTCAATTGTCGCCCGCCAGGGCAGGTCGAGACCACGTTGTGACCCGTGGTTCCGGTGGGATGCTGCGCGCCGGGGCGGGGGCGGGGACGGCCGGTGGACCTACGGTCGGGCTGGGCCCGTGTCGTGGTGCCGCTGGCGTCCTGGGCAGACATTCTAGGGTATACGTGCGATGTCGCCCACACCTGGTCAAAGTCTGACCAACTACGGTGATTCGTAGTTGCTTCTCGTTACCACGCGGGTTCCACCAAATCGGTTGCTATGGGCCTCGTGCACCACGTTACCGGTGATTAACTCCGGGTGCGGTGCTGCGCTGCTGGCGTTTCGCGAAGTCCTGCGGGGTGTGTGCCGCGGTGCGGCGGCTGTGGCGGTTCAGAAGATCCACCACTGCCCCAGCAGGACCGACAGCGATACCCAGCCGACAAGCACCGGAGTCTCCCTCGCCGTCGACTGTAAGGTGCCCTGGGTGTATGGGCGAATACATTGCGTGGCAAACACATGTTTGCCTCGGTTTGGTGTCCGTTGGGGTTGCCGTTGACGCGGCTAACGTGGTCGGGTGCGATCTCTTGGACTGACGGCGGGGTTCCTGCTCGACATGGTGGTGCCCGACCCGCGGCGGGGGCATCCGGTCGCCCTGTACGGGCGTGCGGCGGGGCGGTGGGAGAGGGCGGTCTACCGGGACTCGGTCGCCTCCGGCGCTCTGTTCGCGGCCGGGGCGGTGACGCCCGTCGTGGGTGCGGGGCTCCTCCTGGAGGGAGCGCCGGCGACGGCGGCCGCGACCTGGGTCTCCCTGGGCGGGAGCATGCTGGGGCGCGAGGCCGGGCGGATCGCCGACGCCCTGGAGAGTGGAGACCTGGAGCGCGCGCGTGCACTGCTCCCGAACCTGTGCGGACGGGACCCCTCGGGGCTCGACGCGGCCGGGGTCGCGCGGGCGGTCGTTGAGTCGGTCGCGGAGAACACCTCCGACGCCGTCGTGGGCCCCCTGGTGTGGGGCGCGCTGGGAGGGGTGGCCGGGGTGGCCGGCTTCCGCGCAGTGAACACGCTCGACGCCATGGTCGGCCACCGGAGCCCGCGCTACGAGCGGTTCGGCGCGGCCTCGGCCCGCCTGGACGACGTGGCCGGGTGGGGGCCCGCCAGGCTGACCGCGGTGCTGGCCGCGCTGGCGGCGCCCGTTGTCGGGGGCAGCGTACGCGAGGCGTGGCGCGTGTGGCGGCGGGACGGCGGCCGGCACCCGAGTCCCAACGCGGGGCAGTGCGAGGCCGCGTTCGCCGGGGCGCTGGGAAGGACGCTGGGCGGGGCCAACGTCTACGCCGGACGCGAGGACCGGCGGCCCACGATGGGGGACGGCCCCCCTCCGGGGGTCGGGGACATCCGGAGGGCGGTCCGGCTGGCGAAGGCGGTCGGCCTGGGCGCGCTCGCCGTGGCGGCCGCGACGGCGGCCGCCACGGACCGCGCCGGTCGGGGCCGCGGCGTTCAGGCGAGGTTGCGGGCGTAGTTCACCTGTTGGTGGATCTGGCCCACCACCGCCGGATGGGTCACCAGGATCGACGTCGTGTAGTGCTTGTCGTGCCCCTGCACGCTCACCTGGACGTGGCCGGTGGTCTTCTGCTCCTTGACGAGCAGGAAGAGGAGGCCCAGCAGGCAGGTCCACCAGAACACGAGGATCGCCACGACGACGGCCCAGGTGGGGGTGGTCCTCTCGGTGCGGCTCATGTCGTTCACCGTCCACACCGTCCCCCTGATCGGGAAGCGCCCGATCGGGGTGATCACGGTGCTCTGGGAGAACGCGATCTCGCCGACGGTGCCGAGCGGGACCTCGGCTCCGGGCGGGGGCTGCTGCCCCATGGGCTGGTAGCCGCCGGTGGGGGCGCCGTACGGCTCGATCACCCCGCCGTGGTGCTGTTCGGGGGGAAGCCCCCAGCCGGGGGTCTGACCGTCGGGCTGGTGCCAGGGCTCGCCCGGGCCGGGGTCGGGGTACTGGTTCATGCCGCGATTGTGTCAAAGCCCGTGGGGGACGAGGACGGGGACGGCGGATCCGGTGTGCTCCCGTTCCCCGTCCCGCGCGCCGACAACCGGGTGGGCACCGGAACCCGCGGCGGCCGGTGGCCGGTTGTGGCCACGCCGCGGCGCCCGGTCCGCCCGGCGGGGCGGATCCCCCCGGGGGTTTGCCCTGCGTGTGTCGCCGGTCACTCCAAACCCCGGATGTGCTCGTTCCGCTGGCCGGCCCGCGCGCCAAACATGAAACTCTTTCGCAATTTCCTTACCCGTGCGTAACATTCGCTGATCCATCGCCCGCACCCCCAGGTGGTGACAGCTCTTGTTCCCCTCACTCCGCCGACGGCTACGCACCGGCGCCTCGGGCCTCGCGCTGGCGGTGACGGCCGCCACCGCGGCCGCCCTCCCCGCGTCCCCGGCCCTGGCCGAACCCGAACCCCTCGCCGACTACTGCGCTCCGCAGGGATGCCGAGACATCCTTCCCCCCGGCCAGAACGGCAGCGCCACACTGGTCGAGATCCTCGGCCACCAGGTCTTCGGGACGCGGCCCGAGCACTCCTCCAGCCAGCTGGACATGTACGACAACCTCGTCCACCACTACGACGGACTCACGGAGGAGGGGCTGGACGACTTCTTCGTCGACGCCTCCTTCGGGGTCGACCCCGGCGACGTGGACCGGCGGTACCAGCCGCGCGAGGACGTCACCATCACCCGGGACAAGAGCCACGGCATCCCCCACATCGAGGGCACCACCCGCGAGGGCACCATGTACGGCGCCGGGTACGCCGCGGCGGAGGACCGGCTCTTCCTCATGGACGTGCTGCGCAGGGTCGGCCGGGGCGAGCTGACCTCCTTCGCGGGCGGGGCGGAGGGCAACCGCGGACTCGAGCAGGACCTGTGGCGCACCGCCCCCTACACCGAGGAGGACAAGCAGGCCCAGATCGACCGGGTCGCCGCCGGGGGAGAGCGGGGAGAGCAGGCGCTCGCCGACGTCGACGCCTATCTCGAAGGGGTGAACTCCTACATCGAGGAGGCCGACAGCGGCCGCTACTTCCCCGGCGAGTACGTCCTGACCGGGCACAAGGACGCGATCACCAACCGCGGGGAGATCGAGCCCTTCACCCCCACCGACGTGGTCGGCATCGCCGCCATGGTCGGCGGGATCTTCGGCGGCGGTGGCGGCGGCGAGGTCCAGGCGGCCGTCGTCCTCGCCAACTTCCAGGACCGCTACGGGGCGGAGGAGGGCGCCGAGCTCTGGCGGGCCTGGCGGATGGAGAACGACCCCGAGGCCGTGGTCAGCGTGGAGGGGGAGTTCCCGTACACCGGCACCCCCGAGTCCCCGGTCGGCGAGGTCGCGCCGGACCCGGGCTCCGTCGAGCCCTACGACATCGTCCACGACGAGCACGGATCGGCGGCGAGCGGTGAGACCGCGGAGGCGCCCGCGCCGCTCGCGGACGCGGTCGGGGGGCCCGAGGACGGAGCCGACGCCCCCACCGTCGAGGACCTGCCCCGGGAACAGCGGGACGAGCTGGAGCAGATGGTCGAGGACGGCGACCTGTCGGCCGCGGAGGGCGTGTTCGACGAGGGGGTGCTCCCCGAGGGCTTCATGGACCCGCGCGGCATGTCCAACGCGCTGCTCGTCTCGGGCGAGCACACCGAGAGCGGCAACCCGGTGGCCGTGATGGGCCCCCAGACCGGCTACTTCTCACCGCAGCTGCTCATGCTCCAGGAGCTCCAGGGGCCGGGCATCAGCGCGCGCGGCGCGTCGTTCGCGGGTGTGAGCTTCTACGTCCAGATGGGCCGCGGTGTCGACTACGCCTGGAGCGCCACCTCGGCGGGCCAGGACATCACCGACACCTTCGCGGTCGAGCTCTGCGAGACGGACGGCTCCGCCCCGAGCACCGCCTCGCGCGCCTACGTGGACACCTCGGGGGACTGCACCGCGTTCGAGGAGCTGAGCGTCACCAACGAGTGGTCGCCCACCGTCGCCGACGGCACCCCGGCGGGCGGGTACACGATGACGTCGCTGCGCTCCGAGTACGGGCTCGTGCAGTCGTTCGCCACCGTGGACGGGGCCCCGGTGGCGTTCACGTCCCTGCGCTCCACGTACATGCGCGAGGTCGACTCCATCATCGGTTTCCAGCGGTTCAACGACCCGGGCGAGGTCACCTCGGCCGAGACCTTCACGGAGGCCGCCGGCGACATCGGCTACGCCTTCAACTGGCACTACGTCGACGACGAGGACATCGCGTTCATCAACTCGGGCGCGAACCCGGTGCGCGTCGAGGGCACCAACCCCAACCTGCCCATCGACGCCTACTCGGCCGCGGGCTGGTCGGGCTGGGACCCGGCCACGAACAGCGCCGACTACCACCCCCAGGAGGACCACCCGCAGGCCGTCGACCCGGACTACATCGTCAACTGGAACAACAAGCCCGCGCAGGGCTACACCTCCGGCTGGTCGACCGGATCGGTCCACCGCGGCGACCTGCTCGACAGCCGGGTGGCGGCGCTGGTCGGCAGCGGGCACGAGTTCACCACCGCCTCCCTCACCGGCGTCATGATGGAGGCCGGGGTGGCCGACCTGCGCGCGCAGGAGGTCCTCCCGCTGATGCTGGAGGTCATCGACTCGGCCCCGGTGGAGGACCCGGAGCTGGCCGCCGCCGTGGAGGAGCTGCGGCTGTGGAACGAGGCGGGCTCGCTGCGCCGCGAGCCCCACCGCGACGCGGGGTACTACTCGTACGCCGACTCCATCCGCACGCTCGACGCGTGGTGGCCCCTGCTGGTCCGGGCGCAGTTCGAGCCGGAGCTGGGAGAGGACCTGTACACGCAGCTGACCAGGGCCGCCCAGACCGACGAGTCCCCCTCGGGCGCCACCGGCGGAGGAACCCCGGGAAGCGTCAACCAGGGGCAGCCGCACAAGGGCTCCTCGTTCCAGTACGGCTGGTGGTCGTACGTCGACAAGGACCTGCGGTCCGTCCTCGGACAGGAGGTCGAGGGGTCGCTGGGCGGCGCCTACTGCGGCGGCGGCGACCTGGACGCCTGCCGGACGGTCCTGCTGGACACCCTCGCCGAGGCGGCGGCCACCCCGGCGGGAGAGGTCTACCCGGGCGACGACCACTGCCCGGCGGGCGACCAGCTCTGCGCCGACACGGTGATCCACCAGGCGGTGGGCGGTATCGGCATGTGGCCGATCGCCTGGCAGAACCGGCCGACGTACCAGCTCGTCTACCAGTTCTCCGGCGGACGGTAGGACGGGCGGGGCGGACGCGGTCCGCGGTGACCCTGAGCGGGTGTCACCGGGGGCCGCGTTCGCGTGTCCGTGACGGGACCGCCGCCACGGATACCCGGGCCGGATCGCGTGCTTCGCCGGGCTTGTATGGGTAGCGTAAGGAATACCCGGAACGAAGGGGGAGGGTCTCAGGAATGGATGCCTGGTTGATCTGGCTCGTCCTCGCCGTCGGCCTGGGAATCGTCGAGATCCTCACACTGACCTTCGTCCTGGGGCTCCTGGCTGTCGCGGCGCTGGTCGCGGCCCTGCTCGGCGCCATCGGACTCCCGGTGGCCGCGCAGATCATCGGGTTCACCGCGACCGCGGCGGCGGGCATCTACCTCGTGCGCCCGCTCATGCGGCGCCAGCTGAACAGGGGGCCCGACGCCCGGTCGGGCGCGGAGGCCCTCGTCGGGCGCTCCGCCGTCGTCCTCCAGGAGGTCGACGGCGACAGCGGCAGGATCAAGCTCTCCGGAGAGGAGTGGTCGGCACGGTGCATTGACGAGGACCTGGTGATCCCGGTCGGCGCACGCGTCGACGTCGTGGAGATCGACGGAGCCACAGCCGTGGTCTATCCGCGCGAGGCCCTGCCAGGGGGCGCACCCGAGCACACGTCCTGAACCGCAGCCACGACCCCGAGGTCAGGTGCTGACATGATCGATCCGGCCATCCCCCTCATCATTCTCGCGGTCCTGTTCGTCGCGATCGCCCTGACCGCGATCCGCATCGTCCCTCAGGCGAGGGCGTACAACATCGAACGCTTCGGCCGCTACATCCGCACGCTCGGCCCCGGCCTGAACTTCATCATCCCGGGCGTCGACCGCGTCAACTCCAAGTTCGACCTGCGCGAGCACGTGTTCAGCTCGCGCCCCCAACCGGTGATCACGCAGGACAACCTGGTGGTCAACATCGACACCGTCCTCTACTACCAGATCACCGCGCCCAAGGCGGCGGCGTACGAGGTCGCCAACTACATCCAGGCCATCGACCAGCTCACGGTCACCACCCTGCGCAACGTCATCGGCTCCATGGACCTCGAGCAGACGCTCACCTCCCGCGAGGAGATCAACACCCGCCTGCGCGGGGTCCTGGACGACACCACCGGCAAGTGGGGCATCCGCGTCAACAGGGTCGAGATCAAGGCGATCGACCCGCCTCCCACCATCAAGGAGGCGATGGAGAAGCAGATGCGCGCCGACCGCGACAAGCGGGCGGCCATCCTGCACGCCGAGGGCGAGCGGCAGTCCCGCATCCTCAAGGCGGAGGGGGCGCGGCAGCAGGCCATCCTGGAGGCGCAGGGCGAACAGCAGGCCGCCATACTGCGGGCCGACGGCGAGGCCAAGGCGATCGAGCGCGTGTTCCAGGCGGTGCACGCCAACGACGCCGACGCCAAGCTGCTCGCCTACAAGTACCTGGAGACCCTGCCGAGCCTGGCGCAGGGCGAGGGGAACACGTTCTGGGTCATCCCCGGTGAGTTCACCGAGGCGGTCAAGAACGTCAGCCACGCCTTCGCCGGCGACGCGGCCGACCGCAAGCCGTCCACGGAGAAGGGCCACGGCGGCGAGGAGGGCGGGCCCGCCCGGATCGGGGCTCCCGACCCGGCCCGGTCCTCGTCCGCCCAGGCCGCCATGGACGCGGCGGAGGCCGCCGAACGGGCCGTGGCGGACGCCCGCGACGACGTGCGCCGGGCCGGCGCGGGCCTGCCGGGATCGCCGCCGGAGCCGCGCGGGGAGGACTGAACCCGGGTTCACCCGGCCCCGGCAGAGGGCCCCGGTGCGGGGGCGTGCCGCCCGGCGGCGCGCCCCTACCCCTCCTCGGTGACCTCGCCGAGGTAGAAGTCGGTGAAGAGCACGCCGAGGGGCTCGTTGCCGGGCCCGGGGCGGGTGACGACGCCGACCTGGCGGCGGTCCCCGGCCTCCTCCCCGTCGTCGGGCAGCGGGGTGTCGTCGACGGTGGTCAGCACGTGTTCGTCGTTGACCCACATCGACAGCTCCATGCGCTCCCCCTCCCCGTCCTCCGCGTCCTCGCCGTAGTACTGGCAGGAGAGCGTCACCGTGTTGGTCGGCACCGTGTCGGCCTCGAAGACGTAGGGGCGGTCCGGGTCGTAGTCGCCGTCCCGCACCTCCTCGTCGAAGAGGGGGTAGGGCTCGAACCCGGAGACCTCGGTGGTCTCGGCGAGGGTGCGGTCGCCGTCCTCCTCGTTCATCCGGCGGATCTCCGCGCGCCTGCCGTCGTAGCGGAGCAGGGCCTCGTAGTGGGTGCGGTACTCCTCGCCGTCGTTGTCCCAGCACCGCACCCCGAACACGGCCTGTTCGGGGCCCTCGACGACGTAGGCGGTGGAGCTGACCACGACCCTGTCGGGGAGCACGCTCTCGGTGGTGATCGCCGCTTTCGTGCCGCGGCTGACGTAGGTGCTGGTCCCGGGGTCGTGCTGGAGGAGGTAGCCGCGCTCCTCCTGCCAGTAGCCGTCCTCCGTGCCGGGGTCGTAGACCGAGCCCCAGTCCGGGTCGGTGGTGAAGTCGATCTCGTAGAGGGAGACGGTGGGCGGCACCTCCTCGGAGCCGTTCAGCAGGACGGCCCCGCCGACGGCGGCGACGAGGACGACCGCGGCCGCGGCGGCGCCGATCGCGACCGTCCTGCGGCGCCCGCCCGGGTTCGGGCGGGCGCCGGCCGCCACCGGGCCCACGGGGCCTCCCGGTCCGCCGGGGCCGCTGAAGTTCGCCTGCTGCGTGCCGGGGCGCCGGTCGTGCGGAGGGAGGGAAGGGCCTCCCGGGCCCGGCGGCGGGTAGTGGCCGGGGAGGTTCTGCCCCCGGCCCGGGGGCTGGTTCGGGTACACGGCCCGGTGTCCCTGGGCCGGCTGGGGGCCGGACGGCGGGTGCCCGCGCCCGTCGGGCATCTGCCGGGTCGGCGGGGTCCGGTCCGGGGGGACCTGCTGGGTGGGCGGCACCGGTCGAACCGGCGGCTGCTGCGCGTGGGGGTCCTGGAAGGGGTGGGCGCCGGCGGTCCCCGGCCGCAGGGGACCCCCGGCCTCGGAGGGCTGTCCGCCGGGGGGTGTGGCGGGGCCCCGGGGGGGCGGCCCCGCCTCCGGCCGGTCCGTTGTGCGCGGGCCCGGCGCCGGTCTCCTGCGGCGGCGCTCCGACCACGGGCACACCGCTGGGCGGGGCCCAGGAGTCCGTGATGGTGCGGCGGACCTCCGCCTCCTCCGGTTCCGCCTGACCGGTCAGGCGCGCCAGGATCTGCTGGGAGGACGGCCGGTTGGCGGGGTTCTTGTCCAGGGTCGCCCGGACCAGGTCCAGCAGGGCCGGGTCGAGGCCGTCGAGGCGGGGCGGCGCGGAGGAGATGTTGTGGAGGACGGCGGGCACGGTGGCCGCGTCGAAGGGGGTCCTGCCCGTGCCGGAGAAGGCGACGAGGCAGCCCCAGGCGAAGATGTCGGCGGCCGCGGTGGCCTGCTCCCCGAGGAGGAGTTCGGGGGCCATGTAGGACGGGGTGCCCATGAGCTGGCTGGAGCGGGTGACCCCGCCGCCCGCCTCGTCCAGGGCGCGGGCGATGCCGAAGTCGATGACCTTGGGGCCCACGGGGGAGAGCAGGACGTTGGCGGGTTTGAGGTCGCGGTGGACCACCCCCGACCCGTGGATGGCGGTGAGGGCGGCGGCCACGCCCAGGGCGAGCCCCTCGAGGGTGCCGCCGCCCATGGGCCCGCCCGAGCGGATCGCCTCGTCCAGGTTCGGCCCCGGCACGTACTCGGTGACGATGTAGAGGGGTTCGCCCTCCAGCCGGGCGCCGAGGACCCCGGCGGTGGAGAAGCGGGCGACGCGGCGGGCGGACTCGACCTCGCGTGCGAAGCGGAGGCGGAAGGACTCGTCGTCGGCCAGGTCGGGATGGATGAGCTTGACGGCCACGGACCGGCCGGAGGGGTCCTCGGCGAGGTACACGGTGCCCATGCCGCCGCGCCCCAGGCGGCTCACGATGCGGTGGCCGTCCAGTTCGCGCGGGTCCCCCGCACGCAGGGGTTTGCCGCTCTCGTGTCCGTTCGACGTCACAGTAGGGGGTCCCTCGTAGTGGCTCGTGTGTTGCGCGCCTGACAGCGTACCGAGGCCGACACGCCGACGCGTTCTGAACTGGTTCGGCGCTCGGCCGATCCGGGGCGGGGCCGGACGCCGAACGCGGTGGTGGGGAGGGCCGGAGGTCGACCGGGGTGTGTCCCGTTCGGGTGGCGGCCATCGAACAGTGCGCCGACGGCCCGGTGCTCGCGCCGGGGTTCCGCGCGGGGCCGGACCGGTCGTCACATGGGGGGATGCGGAACTTCCCGAAACAGTTCCACGGGGCCGCTGATTTCGCTAGGATTAGAACACATGTTCGACACTCGTCCGCGACTTCCCCACGGGTGGGTGTCCCGGCGACATGCGTTGGGGCTCAGGAGGCGGATGATGCTGAGGGGAAGTGTCGTGGGACGCTACTACGGGGCGGAGGTCACCGTCGTCGAGGATGACGGGCGCCCGGCCCGGTTCACGTGGAACGGCAGGGTGTACGGCGTGCGCAGGATCCTCGACCACTGGGTCACGCTGCGTATGGACTGGACGCCGGTGAGCGGGTCCCAGGTGCCCGAGCGCAGGCACTGGAGGGTGGAGGCGGGAACGTCCCGGTCCCAGGGCGTGTACGAACTGCGCCACGACACGGCCAGCGGGACCTGGCTGCTCTCCCGCGTGTGGGGCTAGGGCCTCTCGCGCGGACGCTCCCGGCCGGCCCGGCGCCCGCGCGGATCCGGACGGGCGGCCCCGCGGCCGTCCGCCCGGGGGCGGTCGGCGCGGGCGGGTCCGGGGGCGTCCGCCCGGGCGCGGTCCGCGCGGCGGGAGGCGGCCCGACGCCCGCGTGCCCGGGGCTACAGGCCGTCGGCGCGGACCAGGTCGGAGGGCAGGAGGCTGTACACGGCCAGGTCCGTCCGGCCCTCGTGCAGCGGCATCGCGCTCCGCTCGACGCCCTCGAAGGTGAATCCGGCCTGCTCCGCGACCCGGCGGGAGCCGGTGTTCCCGGTGCCCGCCTTGATCTCCACGCGGAGGAAGCCCTGGTCGACCGCCCAGCGGGAGACGGCCACGGCCGCCTCGGTCGCGTACCCCCGGCCGCGGCCCCAGGGGGACACCCAGTATCCGACCTCGGTGTTCATGGCGGGCCACAGGGTGCGGACCAGGCCGATGGCGCCCACCAGGCGGCCCGACCCCTTCTCCACGACGGCCCACTGCTGGCCCTCGCCGCCGGTGCGCATCCCCGGGGCGACCTCGCGGCACCACTGCTCGGCGTCCTCGCGGGTGTAGGGCCGCCCGGGGCCGGGGATCGGGATCCACCGCTGGAGCTCGGGGTCGGTGCAGCTCGTGTGCACGTCGTCGATGTCGGCCTCGACGAACGCGCGCAGGCGCAGGCGTTCGGTCTCCAGGATCACGGACGGCAGGATCGGGTGCTGCTGGACGGTGGACATGCCGCTGTTCCCCCTCGACATCGGTGCGGAGTGCGCTCACGATACGCGCCCGCGAGGAGCACCCGGGACCGGTCCGTGCCGGTCACGCCCGCGCGCCGGGTGCGGGCTCCCCCGCGCGGGCCGGTGGTGCGCAGAACAGTCCTCGGCCCCGCCCGTCCGGGCGGGGCGCCCCTCATGAAAGGCGTTGCCGTATGACCGCGACAGACCCCCGCCCCGAGCTCCTGCGCTACCTCCGGGGAGCCCGGGAGGCCGTCCTGTGGAAGCTGGACGGACTCTCGGAGTACGACGTCCGCCGACCGGTGACACCGACCGGGACCAACCTGTTGGGCCTGGTCAAGCACCTGGTCGCCGTCGAGTCGGACTACCTGGGGACGGTGTTCGGCCGCCCCTTCGGGGAGCCGGTGCCCTGGGCCGACCCCGACGCGGAGCCCAACACGGACATGTGGGCCACCCCCGACGAGTCGCGCGAGTACATCGTGGGCCTGTACAGGCGGGTGTGGGCCCATGGGGACGCCACGGTCGCCGAGCTGGGGGCGGACGCGGTCGGCCGCGTCCCCTGGTGGCCGCAGGACCGGGCCGAGGTGACGGTGCGGCTGGTCCTGGTCCACCTGATCGCGGAGACCGACCGGCACGCGGGGCACGCCGACATCCTCCGTGAGCTCATCGACGGCGCCGCCGGGCTGGCGGCCGGAGGGGACAACCTGCCCGCCGTGGACCGCGCCTGGTGGGAGGGGTACCGGGACCGCCTGGAACGCGCGGCGCGCGAGGCGGGCGCCGCGGACGGCCCGCCCCTGGGGTGAGGCGGGCGGCGCGGTCCACCGGAACGCGCCGGAGGGGCCGCACCGCCCGGCTCGTGTTCCCCGCCGCCGCGGACCCCGGCCTAGGAGGGGCCGCCGACGACGCGGTCGCGGATCGCGGTGTCGAAGGCCTCGGCGAACGCGTTGCCCGGGCACTCGGTGTCCAGCCAGTCCCGGTGCCGCGAGATCGCGTCGCCCGGCGTGACGGCGCCCGTGACGGGGTTCACGTACCCGATCCTCTCCGACGGGTCGACGCCGGTCACGGCGCACAGCAGGCGCAGCACGGCGACGAGGGAGTCCTGGGCCGCGTCCGTGGGCAGCTCCTCGGTGAAGTCGCCGAGCAGGCACACCCCCACGTTGCCGTGGTTGAAGCCGAACGCGTGCCCTGCGGTCACCGCGCGCGCCCGGCCCGGGGACGGGACCCCGGAGAAGACGGGCACGCCGTCCCCGCCCGAGTGGCGTCCCTCGTAGACCGTCCCCTCCGGGTCGATGAGCACGTGGTAGCCGATGTCGCCCCACGCCTGCTCGACCGCGTGCAGGTAGTGGACCGCCCGCACGTCCGCCGCGGGGTCGTCGCCCGTGGGCATGGCGGTGTGGTGCACGGTCAGCGCCTGCACGGGGTGGAACTCGGGGGCCCACAGGTCCTCACCCTCCTCGCCGAAGCGCCACGACTCGTCGGCGCCCCAGCCGGCCCGGGTGCGGAAGGGGACACCGGCGCGGGCGGCGGAGGAGCCGGGGGACAGCGTCACCCGCCCGGGCCCGCCGAGGCGCAGCTCCTCGCCGTCGGTGAGGTTCACGGCGGCGGTGCGCCCGCCGGGCCCGGCCTCGTAGCCGGTGGCGCCCTCCGGCGCGCGCACCAGCGCGGCGGCGGACGGCTCGCGGTCGTCACGCCCCCCGGTGTGCAGGTGGACGGGGCGCCACGGCCCGAGGCCGTCGGCGGTCTCGAAGCGGATCGCCGTGTCCCTGCCGCCGGGGGCGCCGGTGACCGCCACCATGTCGAAGCGCCTCTCCGGCCTGACCAGTCCGGCGGAGGAGGAGCGCTCGGCCAGGACCCGCGGGGCCGTGCCGTCGGACGCGGTCCCGGCGAGGGCGGGGCGGGGTGAGGGCAGAGCGGTCCCCAGCGCGGCCAGGCCGGCGGCGGCGGTGGCCCTGGTGAGGAAGGTACGCCTGTGCATCGTGTGTCCATTCCGTTCGGATCGGTCGGTTCCGGATCGCACCCGCCGGGGGCAGGGGGAGTGCGCACACCCTGGCACAGACGGCTTCCCGCGGCACGCGTGACAGGACGGAGGACGAGGCCGAGGACGTCTTCGGCGGGCAGGATGTCTGACATGTCGTCCTGTGCGTGGTTCTCGGACGTGGCGGAACGCGGCGTCCGTGAAGAGGGCGGGCGGCCCCGGGGGCGCCGGACCACCGGCGGCGCCCCGCCCCGCGCGGAGCTGCGCCACCCACGGTGACGCCGAGGTCGGCGACGGGCTCCCGGACTTCGCCGTAGACGCCCGCGGCGGCGCTCCACCGGACCGGCCCGGGCGCACACGCCCCGGCCCGGGACGGAAGGGGAGTGGGACCCCGTACCCCCCGCGTGCCCGCGCGGTCTCTGGCACAGTTGGTGGTGACTTGGGGACCCCGGCGACGGAGCCGGGGCCGACCGTCCGGGTCCGGGGAACCCGTTCGCGGGGGACGAACACCGCGGACTACGCTTACCGGTCTGCGCCGGAGCAAGCGGAACGGGCAGTCGACACACCTCTCTCGGGGAGCGATCATGACCAACGATGACCGCGGGGACGCCCGGAGCGGCGGGGACGGCGAACACGAGCCGCCCCGCTGGAGGAGCGGAAAACCCGCTCCAGGGCTCGGTTCCCGCATCGGCGGCCTGCTGGACGGGCTCCCCGAGAGCGGACGCGGCACCCAGGCGCGTGCGCCGCACGCGGCGGGAGGGCCGGCCAACCCGTTCCGGCTCCGGGAGCCCGCGCCCCCGCAGCCCCCGCCGCGACCTGAGGCGGGGGAGCCGGTGCCGCAGGGCCCGCCCCCGGAGGAGCCCGGGGCCGAGGACCCGGCGGAGCCGCAGCCGGGAGCCCCAACCGAGGACGTGGCGGACCGGCACACCACCGCGCCCCGGGAGGCTCCCGCCGCGAGCGAGCCCTCCCCGGACATGCCCCCGCCCTCGGGACCCCCGCTCCGGCCCAACGTGATCCCCCTCCGGGGCGAGCGGGCCGCGGAGCCGGCCGCCACCGGGCCGCACGACCCCGCCGGGCCGACCACGAACCACGGACACGCGGACCAGCACCCCGCGACCACCGAGCCGGAACAGGGCATGTACGCACACGAAGCAGCCGCGCCCCCTCCCGGGCCGCAGCACACCGGGCCGTCACGGCCCGCCTCCGACCCGGCCCGGGCCCGATCGGCCCCCGCACCGGCGTCCGCCGGGACCGGGGAGCCCCGGGACCCGCGGGCGCACCCGGAACCCGAGGGGGCGGGGGCCGACCCCCGGCCGGCCCCCGCCTTCGACGACGCCGAGCGCGCCGCGGTCTACCGCGCCCTCCGCGGGCGGCACGACGCCCGGACGCGCTTCCGCCCCGACCCCGTCCCCCACGGCGTGCTCACCCGGGTCCTCGAAGCGGCCCACCAGGCGCCGAGCGTGGGCCACTCGCAGCCCTGGGACTTCGTCGTCGTCCAGGACCCCGCCCTGCGCTCACGCGTGCGCGACCTCGCCCTCGCCGGGCGCGAGGCCCTGGCGGACGCACCGCACGGAACCCGCGCCCTCGACGGGGCCGAGGTCGAGGCCGTCCTCGAGGCGCCGGTCAACATCGCCGTCACCGTCGACCCCGCCCGCGGCGCCCACCACGTCCGAGGCCGCCACGCCAGGCCCGAGAGCGCGTCCCACGCCGCGGCGCTCGCGGTGGAGAACCTCCGGATCGCCGCCCGGGCGGAGGGCCTCGGCGTCGCCTGGGTGGGCCACGTCGACGCACCCGACATCGCCCGCGCCCTCGAACTCCCCTCGTACCTCGGCGTGGTCGCCTACCTCTGCGTCGGGCTCGTCGAGGAGCCCCCCGCCGAGCCCGAGCCCGCCCCCGCCGGCTGGGCGGACGAACGCCCCCTCTCCTGGGCGGTGCACCACGACCGCTACGGCCACCGAGGTCTGCCCGGCCAGGAGCCGACGAGCCTGCTGGAGGAGACCATCACCGCCATCGGAGCGCTGGACACCCGGGTGCTGGAGGAGGCCCGGGACCGGCAGGACCGGATGACCAAGCCGCCGGGCTCCCTCGGGGTCCTGGAGGACATCTCGGTGCAGCTCGCCGGGCTGGCCGGGGAGTGCCCCCCGCCGATCCCCGAGCCCGCCGCGGTCGCCGTCTTCGCGGGCGACCACGGGGTGCACGCCCAGGGGGTGACCCCCTGGCCCCAGGAGGTCACCGCCCAGATGGTGCACAACTTCCTGGAGGGGGGAGCGGTCGTCAACGCCCTCGCCAGGCAGGTGGGGGCCGGGGTCACGGTGGTGGACGTCGGCGTCGTCGGCGACCTGCCCGGAGCCGCCGGGCTGCTGCCCCGCAAGGTCGCGCGCGGCACCGCGGACTTCACCCGGGGGCCCGCGATGACACGCGAGCAGGCCCTCCAGGCCCTGGAGGGCGGCATCGAGGTCGCCCGCGACCTGGTGTCGGCAGGCAACAGGTGCCTCGTCACCGGTGACATGGGGATCGCCAACACGACCCCGGCGGCGGCCCTGGTCTGCGCCTTCACCGGGGCCGACCCGGCGCGGGCCACCGGCCGGGGCACCGGCGTGGACGACGCCACGTTCGAGCACAAGGTCGACGTGGTGCGCCGGGCCCTGGCCGCCAACCCGGTCGACCCCGCCGACCCCATCGGCACCCTCGCCGCGCTGGGCGGGCTGGAGCACGCGGCCCTGGCCGGGTTCGTGCTGGGCGGCGCCGCGCTGCGCGTTCCGGTCCTGTTGGACGGGGTCATCGCCGGGTCGGCCGCCCTCGCCGCCGCGGCCATCTCGCCCGAGGCCCTCGGCGCGTGCTTCGCCGGGCACCGCTCGAGCGAGCCCGGCCACTCGCTGGCCCTGGACCACCTGGGGCTGCGCCCCCTGGTCGACCTGGAGCTGCGCCTGGGCGAGGGCTCCGGCGCACTGCTGGCACTCCCCCTGCTCCAGGGCGCCGCGCGGGTCCTGCGCGACGTCGCCACCTTCGACGACGCGGGCGTCTCCACCGCCCACGCCTAGGGTGCCGAGGGGCCGGTCCGCCGAGGGGACGGCCCCGAGGCGGGCCGGCCCCGGGGTCCCGGGCGCCCCCCCCGGCGGGCCCCCCGCGCCCGCCCCGGGGGCGCC
>NZ_JBEXSY010000072.1:0-35326 GCF_040613895.1 Nocardiopsis sp. NPDC006198
GCAGCCCGCGTGCGGCTTCGAGCTGGAAGGAGGCCGTGAGCACCCGGACCAGCGGCAGGGTGTGCTCGTCGATACCCAGCCGTCGCAGGTCCGCGTCCTTGACATGCTCGAAGAGGCGCTCGGGAACGGACTCCGCCATCCGCTTCATATGGGGGATGCTCGCGTCCAGCGCTGCGATGTCACGGATCTCGATGGCGCCGGTGACTGTGTTCACCGACGCCTTGCGCCTCTTGGCCCAGTCGTAGGCGGCATCGTGCGGCAACACCTTGAGCAGGGTGTAGGTGTCGCCGTTCGGCGGGGCCAGCAACACCCCGCGCCAGAACTGGTCGATGCGGATGGTGCGCATGCGGTCGTCGCGGGCGCCGGTGATCTTCTCCAGGTGCAGACCGGCGTGGGTGGCGTGCTCGAACTTGGCGAACACCTCGCCCACACGTTCCCTGACCTGCTTTTCGAGACTGGGGAACTCGAGGAGAAAATCCTTGTCGAGGGCGAGTTGGGCCACGGCTGGTGTCCTAGCGTCGGGGGTGTCTGGGGGAGAAAGAAAGTGGAGGCCGTGGCGGTGGGCGGCTCGGCAGTGGAGGCCGCGCACGGGGCAGGGGCGGCCCGTCGGAGGACCGAGGGGTGGGGATGCCGCGGCGCATGAAACGGATCCTTGCCGGGAGGGGACGACGGAAACCGGAGCTGGTGGTTCCGAGTACCAGAACGTGCCTCCTCAACCTAACGTTTCCGAGCTTTCACTGCTTGGGTGTTCTCGTCCCGGTTGCCCACTCGTTATCCGGAATGACCCGGGCGCTCTCGTTCGTCCGCCTTCGAGTTTCCATGCGCCTCGGAGGCGCCGTGCGGTGTCCGGGGAACTCACCCGGGGGTGACTGCGACGATCTGCTCAACGGAAGACCCGCCCCAGGGCGAACCCGTACATTCTGTGCGGGCTCGGCAGCGACGGGGGATGGAGCACCCCGGGAATCGGTTCGAGGTCCGTCACGAAACCGATGACGCGGTCGTACACCTCTATCGCGTTCCGGGGTCGGTTGCCCGGTTCCTTCTCCAACAACGCGGCCACCATCTCGCACAGCTCGACCGGAACCTCGGGTCGCAGGTCGCGTACCCGCTCGGGCTTCTCACCGACCTGTTTGGACGCCAGGGCGAACGCGGTGGACGCCGTGAACAGCCGCCGTCCTGTCAGCATCTCGTGCAGTACGCAACCCAGCGAGTACAGGTCGCTGTGCGCCGTGCTCTCCCCGTTCAGCAGCTGCTCGGGCGCCATGTAGGCCGGAGTGCCGGGGATGTCCCCGCTCCGGGTGATCTGGGACATGTCGGTGCGGCCCAGAGCGACGGCCAGACCGAAGTCCAGGACTTTCACGCTGCCCTCGGGTTCCAGGATCAGGTTGCCGGGTTTCAGGTCCCGGTGGACCAGGGAGGCCCGGTGGGCGGAGCCGAGAACCGAGCACACCTGCGCGGTAAGGCAGGCGGCCCAGCCCACCGACAGTCTTTCCTGCTCGGCGATGAGATCGTGTACGCCGATGCCGTGGACGCGCTGCATCACCAGGTACGGAAGCCCGTCCGCGGTGCCGGTGTCGAAGACCGCGGGCACCCCGGCGTGCTGGAGGCCGGCGGTGATGCGCGCCTCCCGGTGGAAGCGGCGCACCATGTCGGTGTCCTCCACCCCCTGGGGGAAGTGGAGGAACTTGACGGCCACCTCCCGGTCGAGGCGGATGTCGTGACCGACCCACACCTGTCCCATGCCCCCGCGGCCGAGGGGAGCCCGTCCGAGCTCGTAACGGCCCGCGAGCAAGCGGGGCTTGTTGGAGGAGGGGGCCGGGTTCATACCGTCGTCATTTCTGGGGAACGGGTCTGGAGGCTGTGGGGCGGGTCTTCGCCGTCGAGGCCCGGCCGCGCCGGAGGAAGGCCACCGTATCGGGCGCTGACACAGGGGTCACGTCCGTCCGGAGGCCGACCGTCGATGAGGACTCGGGAGGGGATGAGCTCACGCCTGCTCCCCTCGGTACTCAGGCGTCCCTCGACCTCGATCACGGTTCCCCGGGCATGGGCGGCCAGAGCGGCACTGTAATCATCTGCTTCGAGCCGGACCAGAACGGTTCGCTCCCGGCGTGACTCGGTAAGGGGAGGCTTTCCCGCCCAACGGGTGATCGGTTGGTTGCGCAGGTCACGCTACAGGGGGTGACAAGTCACTGGCAACGCGAAGGAACGACGGCCCCGACCGACGGTTCTGCGCCCTCGGAGCCCGGTGTACGGGCGGCCGGACGTCCGGATCCTCGCACCCGTCGCTGGGCCGCTCACTCCGGAGCGGAGGTGTCCTCAGGCGCGGCAGGTGTGTCCGGCCTCAACACCCCGCTCGTCAGCCCCTCCCTCGCCAGTTCCGCAGCAGTGGCGGCGAGCGCCGACAACTCCCGGGCCTGACGCTCGAAGTCCGCGACGGCACGGAAGGCGGCCCCGTACCGGCGTTGCTCCTCCACACTCAGCTTCGGGACGTACGAGGCCCGGGCATCGGTGCGGAAGGTACCGCTGGTGCTGGTGGAGCGCCGGGTGTTGGACGCACTGCGAAGGAACCCGTTGAGGAAGTCGGTGTCCAGCTGGTCGTCCACCGCTCGCAGGGAGTCCCCGTCCACGTTCACCAGGCCCTCGTCGACCAGGTCGGCTATCCGGACCCGGCTCTCGGCCACGGCCGGCCCTCCCGCGGTGAGCGGGGGAAGGCCGTCGCCCAGACGGCCGGCCAGGGCACGCAGTTTCTCGTGCGCGTCGGCGAAGGCGTTCGGCAGGTCGCTGACATCGGGCGTGACATGCCTCGCCGGGTTCAGGTCGACCGCATCGCCGAGCAGGTCGATGAGGGGGACCTCCGCGTCCGGCTCCTCCGGCAGCTGCCACGGGCCGTCGGGCGGGGCCGATGTCAGATCCCACATGCGGACGGCGGACGCGCTGTCCCTGTCCGAGACCGGTCTCCTCAGCAGCCACAGGTGGACGGGTTGGGCATGCGCGGCAGCCAGGCCGGCGGGCAGGGCGATGACATCGGTGAGCAGACCTCGCCGCACGAGGTCGGCGCGGATGCGGCGGCCGGTGCGCCGGTAGGCGCACGACGTGGACATGACCACGGCGGTCTGGCCGCCGGGAGCGGTGTGCGCGTAGGCGTGCTGGAGCCAGGCCAGCTCGCTCTCCGCCCTGGGGGGCAGGGCCAGTTCCCAGCGCGGGTCCATGAGGAGTTCCTCGCGACCCCAGTCGGTCGTCGCCGGGGGCGGATCGCACACCACGAGTTCCACCTGGTGGTCGGGCCACTGGTCGGAGCGCAGAGAGTCCCCGACGCGGATATCGGCCGTCTCATCGTGTTCCAGGGCAGAACGGGCCTGTGCGAATCGGACGGCATCGGGGTCGATGTCCTGCCCTGTGCGCGAGGCCGATGGGGCGCCCACTGCGAACAGCAGCGAACCGGTGCCGCAGGCGGGGTCGAGGACACTGGTGGCCGAACGGTCGGTGAGGGCGGCCACCGCCCTGGTCAACCGTGTGGTGGACGCCGACGCGGTTCCCGAGCGCTCGTGGGAATTGAGGAAACGCGTCGTCAGAGCGGAGGTGACGTGGGACGGTGAGGTCTCCTCCACCAGGGACCGTACGAGTCGGAGGGTGGGCTCTCCGAGCTCCTCCGTGTGTCCCTCCGCCAGGTACTCGGCGACGTCGGCCAGGCCCCGGAGCATGTGAGCGGGGTACTCGGCTCGCAGCGCTTGCCACAGCTGGACCTCCGTGGATTCCTCGACGCCCTTGTTCTGGCTGTCCAGCCAGGCCCGGATCTGCGAGACGGCGAAGAGAGGGCTGGAGGAGGTCCCGCCGCTCGGGGAGGGGAAGTCGTCGTGACGACGCCGCCAGTTGGAGACGGCGGCACGGGTGACACCGGCGAGACGGGCGACGTCGGCTGCGGTGACCTGCTGCTCGTCGCTGACAGACTGGTCGCTGGAATCCATGCGTTCACAGTACACGCGAGCTTCGAGGGGGGATTGCGCCAGGGTGTTTGCGTCGTCAACGCTTCCAGGGGTGGGGGATGGAAGGCATGCTCCGTGTGCCGGCCACGCGGGTGGGCTTCCTGCTGGTGTAGTCCTCGGTGCATGCGAACAGGGACCAAAGGCCTGTTGAAGGCGCTGATTTCCCGGGAACGGGACGAAGAGCGGAGTTGCGGATGTCGTCCTGGTAATCCGCTCCGGTGCCTCAGGCGTCCCTCCTGTTGTTCGGGCGTGGTCGATATAGCTACCTCTTCATCCTGTCGTCCGATGTCTCAGCGTTCTTCGTCGGGGTTGTCCACTCCCGCGTCCGACATGTATGTTGGCAAAGTAAACAGCACATCCTTATCCATGTAACGGAACTCCGTGAACATGTGGGTGGATCTTCGGCTCTGGGAGCATGGAGCGCCGCCATGAAGCGGGTGTGGACACGGCAGAACGCGAGGGACGAGCGATGGAACGGCAGTACGTGGCGGATCGGTTCCGCCTGCGCGGGATCCTCGGTCGGGGCAACATGGGCGAGGTCCACCGCGCTCAGGACACCGGTACCGCGGAGGACGTGTCAGAACACGATGTTGCGGTCAAGCTCATTCTGCGCCGTCGCTCGGGTGCGCCGGTAGACCCTGCAGAGAAGTCCGTGCGGCGCTTCGCCCGGGAGGTCGAGATCATGCGCCGCCTCGACCACGCCGGTATACCACGCATCGTGGACGGCGGGGTGGACACGACCGGTGGCGACCACCTGCCCTATCTCGCCATGGAGCTGTTGGACGGGCGCACCCTGCGCGACCTCGGGGACGAGGAACCCCAGTTGCCCGTCTCCTGGGTGGCCGCGATCGGAGCCCAGATCGCCGATGCCCTGTACGCCGCGCACGGGGAGAGGATCATCCACCGCGACCTCAAGCCCGCCAACGTGATGATCGTCCACGGCGGACGCGTCAAGGTCCTGGACTTCGGTATGGGTCTGATCGTCGACGACCCCGACATCAGCCGGATCACCAGCACCGACACCGTCGTCGGCACCGCCCGCTACATGGCCCCCGAACAGTTCGAGGGGGCCAAGGTCTCCAGTGCCGCCGACCTGTACGCCCTGGGATGCGTCCTGTACGAACTCCTCGCCGGTGCCCCTCCCTTCGACGGCACGAGCCCCTACGACCTGGGGCACAAGCACAAGTTCGACCAGGTCCCCCCGCTGGGACTCCTGCGAGGGGACATCCCCCCGCCGCTCACCTACCTGCTCGAACAGCTCCTCGAGAAGAAGCCGACCGACCGCCCGGCGAGCGCCGCCGAGGTTCGCGAGGCGCTTCGCCCGCTGGCCGTGGGTGAAGGCACGGTCGAGGGCTGGGCCGACTTCGACCCGCGCTCCCACCTGCCCGCCCCCACTCCCGCGGCCGTGCTGTCCGACACGACCACGGGCCGGCGTGTGCACGACGCACCGCTCGGCGTCATGGACGTCTTCTCCCTGCACCAGCAGGTCATCGAGGAGTACCGGGCCTTCACCGAGGGCGGCACGGTCATCCGCGACGACCGCATCGCCGCCTTCCTCAAGGACAATCTGGACGCGAAGTCGCAGTGGCCCGACCCCTGGCTCTCCCTCAACCCCTTCTTCGCCTCCGGCGGCACGGTCCCCGAACTCGTCAACGAGGGCCTGCTGCACAAGGAGTGCGCCAAGATCTTCCAGAGCGGGAAGGCCGAAGGCAGCACGGTCTGCGAGGGACGTCCCCTGACCCTGCACCGGCACCAGCGAGAGGCCATCGAGGCGGCCGGCACCGGTGACTCCTACGTCCTCACCACCGGTACCGGATCCGGCAAGTCGCTGTCCTACATCGTGCCGATCGTGGACCGGGTCCTGCGCGAACGCGACCGCGAGAAGGCCGAGGGCCGCAGGACCGACCGGGTCCGGGCGATCATCGTCTACCCGATGAACGCCCTGGCCAACAGCCAGCTCAAGGAGCTGGAGAAGTTCCTGGTCAACGGCTACGGTGCAGGACGGGAGCCCGTCACCTTCGCCCGCTACACCGGCCAGGAGAGCGAAGCCAGGCGCAAGGAGCTGCGCGACAACCCGCCGGACATCCTGCTCACCAACTACGTGATGCTGGAGCTGATGCTCACCCGGCCGGGCGACCGGACCTCCCTCATCAAGATGGCCCGGGGACTGGACTTCCTCGTCTTCGACGAGCTCCATACCTACCGCGGCCGCCAGGGCGCCGACGTGGCCCTGCTCATCCGCCGGGTCCGCCAGGCGTGCGAGGCGCCGGAAGTGCAGTGCGTGGGCACCTCCGCCACCATGTCCTCCGAAGGGACGGCCGACGACCAGAAGCAGGTGGTCGCCGACGTCGCCACCAAGATTTTCGGCACCCGGGTACGGCCCGACAACGTCATCACCGAGACCCTGGTCCGTGCCACCGCATACGCCCCTGCGCGGGTCGAGGCCGAGCGCCTGAGCGCGCCGGACGCCCCTCGCTCCTACGACGATCTGCACCGTGACCCCCTGGCCCGGTGGATCGAGAGCACGTTCGGCCTCACCACCGACCCCAAGGGACGCCTGGTCCGCCAGAAGCCCACTCGGGTCGAAACGGCCGCCGCCGAGCTCTCCCGGGACAGCGGTGTCCCGGAGGAGCAGTGCGTGGAGGCGATCCGGCGCACCCTGGAGGCGGGGGCCGAGGCCTTCCATCCCGGCAACCGCCGTCCTTTGTTCGCCTTCAGGCTGCACCAGTTCCTGTCCAAGGGCGACACCGTCCACGTCACGCTGGAAGACACCGAGACCCGCTTTCTCACCCGCGAGTACCAGCTGGAACAGCCCGGCACGGACGGCCACGTCCTGCTGCCCCTGGCGTTCTGCCGCGAGTGCGGCCAGGACTACATGACCGTGTGGCGGGTGGAGAAGCCGACCGGCACCGTCTACCAGTCCAGGCGCGACACCACCGCGGCTGCGGACGGGGCCGCAGAGGGCTACCTGTACGTCTCCCCGGACGCCCCGTGGCCGTCGAGCATGGAGACGGTTCTTGATCGGCGTCTGCTGCCGGAGTCCTGGCTGGAGGTGGACGACAACCACCAGGAGAACGTCCGCAAGAACTTCCGCGCCCACGTGCCGCGCGCCGTCACGGTCGACGCGCAGGGCGTCGAGGGGCGGGGAGAGCTCCAGGCCGCCTTCATCCCCGCACCCTTCCTGTTCTGCCTTCACTGCGGTATCAGCTACGAGCAGAAGCGCGGTAGGGACTTCGCCAAGCTCGCCAGCCTGGACCAGGAGGGCCGTTCTTCCGCAACGTCCCTGGTGTCGGGCACCATCGTGCGCGCCCTCAAGGCCGTGCCCGAGGACTCCCTGCCCCAGGCGGCCCGCAAGCTCCTCACCTTCGTCGACAACCGCCAGGACGCCTCGCTCCAGGCGGGCCACTTCAACGACTTCGTGCAGGTCACCGAGCTGCGAGGAGGCCTGTACCGGGCTCTGGTGGAGGCCGGGGAGGAGGGACTGACCTCCGAACACCTGGCTTCCCGCGTCGCCGAGACCCTGGCGCTGAAGCCCGCCGACTACTCCAAGAGCGCCAATCCTCCTCCCCGGCTCGCAGGCCAGGCCGCCAGCACCCTGCGCGACGTCATCGCCTTCCGCCTGTACCTGGACCTGGAACGCGGCTGGCGGGTCACCATGCCCAACCTGGAGCAGACCGGTCTGCTCCGCGTGGACTACGCGGACCTGGACTGGGTGGCGGAGCAGGAGGACCGCTGGGAGGAGACTGTCCCCGAGCTGCGCGGCGCCGAACCCCATGTGCGCAGGGTCGTCCTACGCGCCCTCATGGACGAGATGCGGCGTGGGCTGGCCATCGACACCCCCTACTTCCGGGACGAGGCCTTCGAGTCCCTCCAGAGCGCTAGCGAGACCCGCCTGGTCGACCCGTGGGTGCTGTCCAGGAGCGACCGGCCACGGGTGGGGGTCGCCTACCCGCGCCCCTCCAGCCCGGGCATGAACCGGACCGGCCTCTTCCTGTCCGGGCGGGGCAAGTACGCCAAGTACCTCGGACGCATGCACTTCAAGGGCTTGCACGCCGACGAACTCCAGAAGATCATCGCTCAACTCCTGGGGGTTCTGGCCGGCGCGGGCCTGGTCCATGAGACGAGGGAGGCCCCGCAGGGCCGCCACAACCGGTTCCGCCGCACCGACGGTGACTCCGTCACCGGGTACCAGGTGGACGCTGCCTGCCTCGTCTGGAAGGCGGGGGAGGGCAGGTTCGGTGCGCAGGATCCGCTGACCCGCACCTACGCCAGTGGCGACGGCCCCCGCGTCAACGTCTTCTTCCGCGATCTGTACCGCGGCGCGGCCGCGTCCCTGACCGGCCTGGTCGCCCGTGAGCACACCGCCCAGGTGCCGCCCGAGATCCGGGAGGAGCGCGAGGGGCTGTTCAGCGAGGCCGAGCTGAAGCTCCTGTACTGTTCGCCCACGATGGAGCTGGGGGTGGACATCAAGGAGCTCAATGCGGTCATGATGCGCAACGTCCCGCCCACTCCGGCCAACTACGCGCAGCGCAGCGGGCGCGGCGGCCGCAGCGGACAGCCTGCGCTGATCACCACCTACTGCGCCACGGGCAACAGTCACGACCAGTACTACTTCCGCAGGTCGGACCGCATGGTCGCCGGCGTGGTGCAGCCGCCGCGCCTGGATCTGGCCAACGAGGACCTGGTCGCCGCCCACCTGCAGGCCATCTGGCTCGCCGAGACCGGGATCAAGTTGGGCCGGGCCGTCCCGGAGGTCGTGGACGTCGACTACGACGAGACACAGCGCGTCCCCGATCCGGTGCTCCGGCTCCAGGACGACCCGCAGAGCAAGATCGACGATCCGGCTGCCCAGCGGCGCGCTGTTGCCGCCGCGCGAGTGGTGTTCACCGACGTGTTCCCTCAGCTGGAGGAGATGGTCTGGTGGGACGATGCGTGGCTGGAGCGTCTGGTCACGAGCGCCCCCGATCGCTTCGACCGGGCCTTCGACCGTTGGCGGGGCCTGTTCCGGGCCGCCCTGGTGGACCAGGCCGAGCAGAACCGGCGCGTGCTGGACCACAGCCTGAGCGAGCGGGACCGGCACAACGCGGGACGTCGCCGGGCCGAGGCCGAGACACAGATCAAATTGCTCAAGAACGAGAGCCAGGACAGCAAGTCCCTGCTGAGCGACTTCAACCCCTACCGCTACCTGGCCAGTGAGGGTTTCCTGCCCGGGTACTCGTTCCCGCGTCTGCCCCTGGCCGCCTACATCCCCACCCGCCGTACCCGTTTCGACGAGGGAGACTTCCTCCAGCGGCCCCGTTTCGTGGCGATCCGCGAGTTCGGCCCCGGAGCCCTCATCTACCACGAGGGCTCCAGGTACCAGGTGACTCGCATCCAGCTGCCGCCGGACTCCACCGGCGACCTGGCGACCGGTACGGCCGCACGCTGCGAGCACTGCGGCTACCACCACGAACCGGAGAGGCTCGCGGACCGCTGTGAGCTGTGCGACCATCCGATGGGCGCCTCCACCCACGGCCTGCTCCAGCTGCACACCGTGTACACGACCAAGCGGGAGAAGATCTCCTCGGACGAGGAGGAGCGGCGTCGCGCCGGGTTCCGCCTGGTCACCTCCTACCGTTTCCAGGACCACGGCGAGCGGCTCGGCCGCCAGGACGCCAAGGTCGCGGATCCGGCTGGGGCCCTGGCCACCCTGCACTACGGCGACTCGGCGACCGTGCGCATCACCAACCTGGGGCGGCTGCGGGCCAAGGACAACGAGCCCGACGGCTTCTGGATGGACCCGGGCACGGGCAAGTGGCTCAACGAGCAGGACGCGAAGAAGGCTGTCGGGGACACCAACGAACTGCCGCTGATCGAGGACGGCGGGGAGGAGCGCGGCCACCGCAAGCGTGTGATCCCCTTCGTCCAGGATCGGCGCAACATCGTGGTCCTGCACCTGGACCAGGCCCTGCCCCGCGAGCAGGCCCTCACACTCATGTACGCCCTGGAGCGGGGGATCGAGGCGGCTTTCGAGCTGGAGGACGCCGAACTCACCAGCGAGCTGCTGCCTCCCGAAGACGGTCCCCGGGACCGGATCCTGTTCACCGAGGCCGCCGAGGGCGGTGCCGGTGTGCTGCGCCAGCTCCAGGCCGAACCCGACAAGCTCGCCAGGGCCGCCCGGACGGCGCTGGGCATCTGTCACATGGACGAGGCCGGCGTCGACACCGGCACGGCATGTGCCCGCGGTTGCTACGACTGCCTGCTCACCTACGGAAACCAGGGGCACCACCAGCACATCGACCGCCGCCTGATCCGTGACCTGCTGCTGCGTCTGGCCGACTCCGAGACGCTGCCGACCGGTCAGGGCGTCTCGCGCACCGAGCAGATGAAGCGGCTGAGCTTCGAGTCCGACACCAGCCTGGAGCAGGACTTCGTCACCTGGCTCAAGGACCACGGCCACCGCCTTCCCGACGACGCCCAGGTGCTCGTCGCCGAGGCCTCGGCCAAGCCTGATTTCGTCTACCGGCTCCCCGGCGCCCAGGTCGCGGTGTTCGTCGACGGTCCCGTGCACCGGGACGCCAGGGTCGCCGAACGCGACGCCGAGGCCGAGGAGCGCCTGGAGGACGCCGGCTGGGAGGTCGTCCGTATCCCCCACGACGCGGAGTGGGCTCCGATCATCGCCCGCTACGAATCCTTCTTCGGCCCCGGATCCCGCCGCTGACCTTCGCTGATCTCCTTCCGCCTCCACGTGATCCTGTACTTGTGGCGAGGTCCGACGCCCGGGCACGCTACAAGTACAGGGTCACCGTGACAGGGGCCGGCACAGGCTTCCCACCGGCCCCTGTCGGCCCCACCCGTCCCGCTCTTCCCGACCACCCGACACGACGTGAGGACCCCCTCCGCATGACCACCGCGTACGCCCCCGGCTCCCTGGTCTCCGCCAGGGGCCGCGAATGGGTGGTGCTCCCCGAGAGCGCCGCCGACATGCTGGTGCTGCGCCCCCTGGGCGGCAGCGACGACGACGTGGCCGCGCTCTTCCCGGCCTTCGAACCCGTGGAGGCGGCCAGCTTCGCCCCGCCCGACGCCACCGACCTGGGCGACTCCCGCGCCGCGGGGCTGCTGCGCTCGGCGTTGCGCATCGGCTTCCGCTCCGGCGCGGGCCCCTTCCGCTCCCTGGGCGGGATCGCCGTGCAGCCCCGCGCCTACCAGCTCGTCCCGCTGCTCATGGCGCTGCGCCAGCAGACCGTGCGCATGCTCATCAGCGACGACGTCGGCATCGGCAAGACGGTCGAGGCCGGTCTCATCGCCGCCGAACTCCTCGCCCAGGGCGAGGCGAGCGGGCTGGCGGTGCTGTGCTCCCCGGCGCTGGCCGAGCAGTGGCAGGAGGAGCTGCGCACCAAGTTCGGCATCGACGCCGAACTCGTGCTCTCCTCCACCGTCTCCCGCCTGGAGCGCGGCCTGGACCTGGGGCAGTCGCTGTTCGACAGGCACAAGCACGTCATCATCTCCACCGACTTCATCAAGTCCACCCGGCACCGCGACGACTTCGTCCGCCACTGCCCGGACCTGGTGATCGTGGACGAGGCGCACACCTGCGTGTCCTCCGACGAGGCCAGGACGAACCAGAACCAGCTGCGCTACGAGCTCCTCCAGAAGGTCGCCGCCGATGAGGACCGTCACCTGCTCCTGGTGACCGCCACCCCGCACAGTGGCAAGGAGTCGGCCTTCCGCAACCTCCTCGGCCTGGTCAACCCCGAGCTGGCCACCGCCGACTTCGACACCAGGGTCGGGCGGGAACTGCTGGCCCGCCACTTCGTCCAGCGCAAGCGCGCCGACGTGCGCCAGTACCTGACCCGCGAAGGCGACGGCCTGGTCGACGACAGCCTCGCGGAGAAGACCGCCTTTCCCTCCGACCGCGCCTTCAAGGACGAGAAGTACAAGCTCTCGCCCGCCTACCGGTCCCTGCTGGACGACGCCATCGCCTACGCCGGCGAGCGGGTCGAGCACGCGGGCACCCTGGGGGATCGGGAGTACCGGGTCGCCTGGTGGTCCGCGATCGCCATGCTGCGCTCCCTGGTCTCCTCGCCCCGCGCCGCAGCCAAGACCCTGACCACCCGGTCGGCCACGGCCGCCGCGAAGACGGCGAAGGAGGCCGACGAGCTCGGCGCGCCGCTGGTGCGGGACTCCGCCGACGCCGACGCTCTGGAGGGAATGGACACCGCCCCCGGCGCCGACGTCAGGCCCGACGGCAGCCCGGCGGCCAAGCTGAAGGAGCTGGCCGCCCGCGCCGCCGCGCTGGAGGGAACTGACCAGGACGCCAAGCTCAAGGCACTGGTCAAGCACCTCAAGGGGCTGCTCGCCGACGGGTACAACCCCATCGTCTTCTGCCACTACATCGACACCGCCGAGTACGTCGCCTCCTACCTGTCCGGCGAGTTCGAGGAGGAGGGCAGGAGCGGGCGCAACCTGCTCAACAAGGGCGGCAAGGGGGGCTGGAAGACCACCGTCAAGGCGGTCACCGGATCCCTGTCCCCGCAGCAGCGCGTCCAGCGCATCGAGGAACTGGCCGAGGAGACCGCCGCCGAGGCGGCCCGCCTGGCCGAGGGCGGGCAGGGCGCCGCCGCCCGCCGGGTCCTCATCGCCACCGACTGCCTGTCCGAGGGCGTCAACCTCCAGCACTACTTCGACGCCGTCGTCCACTACGACCTGGCGTGGAACCCCACCCGCCACGACCAGCGCGAGGGCCGCGTCGACCGCTACGGCCAGCAGCGCGACGAGGTCCGCGTCATCACCCTGTACGGGGACGACAACGGCATCGACGGCAAGGTGCTGGAGGTGCTGCTGCGCAAGTACCGGCAGATCCGCAAGGACCTGGGCATCGCCGTGTCCGTGCCCGACGAGATGTCCTCCGGCGTCACCGACGCCATCGTCGAGTGGGTGCTCCTGCGCTCCCGCCAGGGCGAGCAGGAGGCCCTGTTCGGCACCGACGAGGTCAGCGTGAAGGGCGACGCGCTGGAGGCCGAGTGGAAGTCGGCCGCCGACCGGGAGAAGCTGTCCCGCTCCAAGTACGCGCAGCGCTCCATCCACCC
This sequence comes from Nocardiopsis sp. NPDC006198, assembly GCF_040613895.1. Taxonomy (NCBI): domain Bacteria; kingdom Bacillati; phylum Actinomycetota; class Actinomycetes; order Streptosporangiales; family Nocardiopsidaceae; genus Nocardiopsis; species Nocardiopsis sp. NPDC006198. The sequence continues at coordinate 13,052 of NZ_JBEXSY010000072.1, forward strand.
CGAAGAAGTGGCACGGGAGGTCGCCGCGGTCCGCGAGGTGCTGGGCGGCACCGGTGAGGTCCGCGCGTTCGCCGAGGAGTCCCTGCGCGCCCTGGGGGCGCTGCTGCGTCCCCTGGGCGAGGGGGGAAGCCCCGGAGGGGGAGGGGCCGACGGTTTCACTGCGGACGTCTCCGGAACCCCCGCCGGCCTGCGCGACGCCCTCGCGCCCGTGATCGGCCCGGCCGCCGTGGAGGACGGCAAGCCGTTCCCGTTCCGCGACACCGCCGCGGTGGCGCGCGGCGAGGCCGCCCTGGTGCGCACCGACCCGGCCGTGGGAGCCCTGGCCTCCCACGTGCTTGACACCGCCCTGGACGAGGCCGTGGCCGGGCCCCGGCCCGCCCGCCGCTGCGGCGTGGTCCGCACCCGGGCGGTCGAGACCCGCACGACGATGCTGCTGGTCAGGTATCGCTTCCACCTCACCCTGCCCTCGCGGCACGGCACCCGTCAGCTGGTCGCCGAGGACGCCCGCCTGGTCGCCTTCCAGGGCGCGCCCGAACGCGCCGTGTGGGTGGACCCACAGCAGGCCCTGACACTGCTGGAGGCCCGGGCCGACGCCAACACCGACCCCGGTTACGGCGAGCGGACCATGGCCAAGACCCTCGACGGCCTGGCCCACACCGCCGACCACCTCGCTGCGTACGGCCGGGAACTGGCCGACGGACTCGCCGACTCCCACCGCCGCGTGCGCGGGGCCTCCGGCGACATCCGACGCGGTCTGAGGGTCAAGGCCCAGGAACCCGCCGACATCCTCGGCGTCTACGTCTACATGCCCGCCCCGACCGATTCCACCGCAACCGCCACACCCGCCGGAGGCAACGCCTGATGTCCGCCATCGCACGCAACCAGGTGTTCTCCGCCGTGCACACCGTGGGCGGGTTGCTGCCCGCCGACATGCTCGTGCGCATCGCCGAGGGCAAGGACGTGCCCGGGGCCAAACCCGCCGACTACAAGGTGGTGGGCTCCCGGTCGGTCAACGACGACGCCGAACGCCACTGGGAGTATCTCAAGTCCGTGTGGAAGGACCTGCGCAAGCAGCTGCCCGCGGACAAGGACGGCTCCCCGGCCTCCGATCCCACCGGGATCGCCCTGACCCAGTGGGTGGAACCGCTCTTCGGCGAACTCGGCTTCGGAGTCCTGACGACCGTCGCCGGCGGGAGCATCACCGCCGACGACGACCCCGAGAAGACCTTCCCCCTCAGCCACCGCTGGCGGCACGTGCCCATCCACGTCCCGGTGTGGGGGACCGAGCTGGACAGGCGTCCCGGCGGCGCCGGGACCGTGCCGCCGCAGTCGCTGGTGCAGGAAGCGCTCAACCGGACCTCCGCACACCTGTGGGCCGTGGTCACCAACGGCCGCCAGCTGCGGCTGCTGCGCGACTCCAGCGCGCTCGCCACGGCGTCGTACGTGGAGTTCGACCTCGAGGCGATCTTCGACGGCGAGCTGTTCAGCGAGTTCGTACTGCTGTACCGGCTGCTGCACGTCTCGCGGTTCGAGGTCGCCGAGGACGCCGCCCCGTCCGGCTGCGTGCTGGAGAAGTGGCGCACCGATGCCGTCACCTCGGGTACCCGCGCCCTGGAACAGTTGCGAAAGGGGGTCCAGGAGGCCATCACCACCCTGGGAACCGGCTTCCTCAAGCACCCCGCCAACAGCCGCCTGCGCGAGAACCTGGACGCCAAGGAGCTCCACGGAGCGCTGCTGAGGATGGTGTACCGGCTGCTCTTCCTGTTCGTGGCCGAAGACCGGGACGCACTGCACCCGCCGAACGCCCCCGAACAGGCGAAGGAGCGCTACGCGGCCTACTTCTCCTCAGCGCGGCTGCGCCGCCATGCGCGCAAGCGTCGGGGGACCACGCACGGAGACCAGTACCGGGCGCTGCGGATCGTGCTCGACGCCCTGGGCGGAAATGGTGAGCAGAACGAGGACGGGCGCCCTGAGCTGGCGTTGCCCGCTCTCGGTGGCCTGTTCACCGACACAGAGGCCGACGCGCCGCTGCGCGGGTTGGAGCTGTCCAATGAGGCTCTGCTCGGAGCGGTTCGGTATCTGGCCCAGGTGCGCGACCCGGGGTCGCGTCGCTGGCGCGGGGTGGACTACCGCAACCTGGACGCCGAGGAACTCGGTTCGGTCTACGAATCCCTGCTGGAGCTGGTACCCCGGCACAGTGCGGTCGACCGCACCTTCGAGCTGGTGGAGGTGGCCGGGAACGACCGTAAGACGACGGGTTCGTACTACACGCCTTCGTCACTGATCGAGACCCTGCTGGACTCCTCCCTTGACCCGGTCATCGATGATGCCGTCAAGCGCGGTGAGGAGCAGGCGACCAAGGCGGGGGAACCTGATCCATCCGAGACGATCGTCGCGGAGCTGCTGAAGCTGACGGTCTGCGACCCGGCGTGCGGCTCCGGGCACTTCCTGGTGGCGGCGGCTCGACGGCTCGCGAAGCGGGTCGCGGCCGTCCGTGAGCGCAACCCCGAGCCCACGCTCGACGCGGTCCGCCACGCCATGCACGAGGTGGTGGCGCGGTGCATCTACGGCGTGGACCTCAACCCGATGGCCGTGGAACTGGCCAAGGTGTCGCTGTGGCTGGAGGCGCTGGAGCCGGGCAAGCCGCTGAACTTCCTGGATGCCCACGTCAAGCACGGCAATGCCCTGATCGGTGCCACGCCGAAGCTGATGAAGGACGGCATTCCTGACGCTGCTTTCATCGCCACGGAAGGCGACGACAAGAAGCACGCCAAGGCTTTCGAGAAGATCAACATGAAGGAGCGCGGAGGCCAGGAGAGTCTTTTTGACATCGAGAGTGCGTCGGTGAAGGTTGCCAACACCACTTTTGCGAGCGGCCTGCGACAGATCACCATGTCTTCGGTTGACTCCTTGCGGGATGTCCGTCGTCAGGAGGAGGCATACGGCGCCTGGTCTCAATCAAGTGAGTACGTTCGCGCTCTGCATCTCGCAGATGCTTGGTGCTCGGCATTCATGTGGGTCAAAACCGCTGATAAACCTCGCCCGGTCACGGAAGGCGTCTTCCAGGCTTTGCAGGACCCGGCGGGCGCTGGAGCTTCAACGGCGATGAATGAGGAGATTGCTAATCTGCGTGACCAGTACCGATTCTTTCACTGGCACCTGGAGTTTCCGGACGTGTTCACCGTCCCCGAGAGTGGAGCTGGAATCAACTCGGATACCGGCTGGGAGGGAGGGTTTGACTGTGTGCTGGGGAATCCGCCGTGGGACAAGTTGGATTTTGAAGACAAGAAATATTTCAGTGTAGTTGAGCCTCGCATTGCGGAAATTTCTGGGATCGCTCGACGTGCTCGTATTTCGGAGTGGGTTGTGGAGCACCCGGAATCGGGGAGGCAGTACTATCGGGCCAGGCGTCAGGTGAAGTCTACCTTCTTCTTTGTTAACAAGTCAGGCCTTTTTCCTCGATGTTCGGAAGGGTTGAAAGTTGGGGGCGTCAACTCTCTGCAAACGGATCATTTGTTTATGGAGAGGTTTGGTTTTCTTGCGAAGAAGCTAGGTCGGTACGCAGCGATTGTCCCGACGACGGTAGCTACGAGTGCCGGCGCCCAAAAGCTATTCGGAGACCTTGCTAGGCGAGGTGCGATTCGGATTCTGTACGGATTCGAGAACGGAAAAGGCCTATTTCCGAGCGTGGACTCAAGGTATCAATTTTGCGTTATCTCCTTGGTTGGAATCGGGCTTAGGGAGCCTAAGACCGGACTCGCTTTCTTCCTTCAGGGGGTCGAAGAAATTGACTCCGGGGGAAAATTTTTTGAGCTCAGCTCTGAAGACATTAGGCAGATTAACCCAAATACTAGAACTCTTCCGGTATTTCAAGGTGCCAGAGATGCTCAAATAACCGCGAGCATCTACCGGAGGAATCCCGTAATCTGGAATAAGTCTGATCCGAATGGAAATCCGTGGGATATCAAATTTAAGCGTCTTTTTGATATCACGGATGATTCTGGATTGTTTCGATCGTATGAAGATCTGAGATCTTCGGGTTGGATGTTGAGGGGAAATGTTTTTTCGTCCGGTTCTGAACGAATGCTACCCCTTTATGAAGCTAAGATGTTCCGTCATTATGATCATCGGTGGGCCACTTACTCGAAGGATGGGGAAATTCGTGACGTTGATCTGGAGGAGAAACGAAACGCGGATTTCGCAGTTCTTCCGCGATACTGGGTTCCGGAATCTGACGTTCCGAGTGGAGAAGTGCAAAACAATGGTTCTCCAGTAGTCATTCCTGGTGTGCGAAAAAAGCTTGACATTCTGGGTTGGGAAAAAGATTGGCTTCTGGGGTGGCGGGATATCTGTCGCTCCACTGATGAACGGACTATGATTAGCAGCGTCTTTCCGAGGGTTGCAACTCCCGATGGTACTTTGCTCATGATGCCCAGCGTGGGTCCAATTTCTGGCTTGGTTGCCTGCCTTTCTTCCTTTGCTCTTGATTATGTTGCCCGCCAGAAAGTTGCCGGAACTCATCTTAAATTCTTCACTGTATTTCAGATAGCGATTGTCCCTCCTGAGAGGCTACGGGGTTTTGAAAAATTCATAGAATCGCGTGTTGTGGAGATGGCCTACACTGCCTGCGACATGGAACTTTTCGCTCGGGATCTAGGAGACGAAGGTGCACCGTTCCGGTGGAATGAAGAGCGCAGGGTCATAATTCGGGCCGAGCTGGACGCGTTGTTCTTCCATCTCTACGGGATCAGCCGCGATGACGTTGAGTACATCATGGAGACCTTCCCGATCGTGAAGCGGAAAGATGAGGCGAAGTACGGCACCTACCGGACCAAGGACCTCATCCTGGAGATCTACGATCGGATGGCCCAGGCCGGCGTCTCGCCCGAGACCCCGTTGATCGACGGCGAGAACTTTATCTCTGCCCTCACCCCGCCGCCCGGTCACGGCCCCCGCCACGTCCCAGCCTGACCCACCAAGCACGAGGCGAGGCCCCGCCTGCTGGCTCACAGCAGGCGGGGACGAACGCTCTTGGGGGAGTGTTAGTGAAGGTCGTCCTTGGCGGTGCCGAGGAAGGCGTGCCACTCGTCAGCGGCGAAGCAGAGTACGCCCAGTTCGCGGTGCTTGGTGTCCCGGACCCACGTGACCGGACCTTCCGAGACCTCAACACACTCGCCGCGCTCAGCGCTATAGCTGGAGGTATGCCAGGGGGTGGTGTGAACCAAGCTCGTCTCGATGGCTTCCTGCTCAGTCATCAGGGCTTCTCCAGATCGTCCGCGAGGTCGCGGATGAAGTCTTGCGTGTCGTCCAACGGCAGAGCAGCGGCCAGCATGTACTCGAACCTGCTCTCGTGATCGGCCAGCTCCTTGGGTCCTTCGAAGAAGTGTCCGCTCGGAAGGACGTCGATGTATCCGACCCGGTCGGTTTCGCCGAGATGCAGCAGGGTGTAGCCGCATGGCTGCGCCATTCCCTTGGACAGTAGCAGGACCTGAATGTCGATATTCGGGCGCTTGTTCAGCTCCATCAGGTGCTGGAACTGGGTTCGCATCACCTCTGGCCCGCCGACGAGACAGCGAAGCGCTGATTCGTCGATGATCGCCCAGATCCGGGGTGGGTTGTCGCGATCCAGGATGCTGGTGCAGCGCTCGATCCGGGCTGCGACGCGCTTCTGTCGCTCCTTCGGGTCCACTACGAACCCGCGTGACATCAAGGCCTCGATGTAGTCGGGGTGCTGGAGAAGTCCCGGAACGACGCCCATCGCATACTGCTGGATCTTGGGCGCCTCGTTCTCGAGGCTGTAGAAGGCGTTTCCCGCTACGTCCTCGTGCTGGAACCACCAGGGCTTCTGCTTGCGAGCGGCCTTGGCGATCTCCACCAGCTCTTCCCGAAGGGCATCACTTGCGCCGTACAGGCGGCAGAGTGCGGCCACCGCCTCCGTCGTCAGACGGACGAACCTGCCGTTCTCGATTCGGTAGAGCTTGCTGGTGTCCCAGCCCAGTTCGTCGGCGACCTGCTCCTGAGATAGCTCGGCCTGAGCTCTCAGCCGCTTGAGCTGGCTCACCAGGTAGTGCCTGCGGACGGGGGAGCCCTGGGCCACGGCAGCCTCCTTCGTTCCATGGACGTCGCGCCGGTCGGCGTAGGTCGGGGACATCATCTCACCGCACCCAAAGAGGACATGTGTTCATAATGCGGGCCACTTTAAATGCAGGCCTTGTAAGTTTGATGGCCTGTATCTAGCTTAGGAGTGGAAGCGGAGCCCGGACGGACGTTGGTCGGGCTCGGCGATGAGCGAGCACACAGAAACTTCATGGAGGACTGTCATGACCGTTGAACAGCGGATACGTAAGCACGGGAACGGCGGAGGCGCCGATGGTGCGCCTCCGGACCCCTGGACGCGGTTCGGGGCACGGGTGCGGGCCGCGCGGGAGAGCGCCGGGATCTCCCTCCAGCAGATCGGCTCGGACATGGTCACCGACCACCGAAAGATCAGCCGGATCGAGGAGGGGGACCAGATCCCCGACCTGCGCACGGCGATGGGTCTGGACCGGGCGCTCAACGCCGAGGGGGTCCTCTGGGACGCGTGGGCGCAGACCCACATCACCGCGCGGCTCAAGGAGGGCGCGACCGTCGCCGACCTCCTGGAGCAGGTCTTCCAGCTGCGTGCCTACGCACCCCTGGTGATTCCCGAACCCTTCCTCATCGGCGACTACTCCGGGGCCCTCGACCGGATCGAACGCCCTCTGGAGGACCACCGCAGGCTCAAGGACCGCCCCCGCATCGGCAGCCACCACACCGCGGGTTCCGGACCGCCCTACTTCGGGCTCGTGGTGGACGAGGCCGCCCTCACCCGCGTCGTCGCCGACGCCGGAGTCACACGGCGTCAGCTCGAACACCTGCATGAGCTCACCACACGCGAACGCGTCGCCCTCCACGTCATCCGCGAGGACGCCACCCACCACCCCGGCCTGCGCGGCGCGTTCTGGACGCTGTCCTTCTCGCCCCGGCACGCACTCGCCTACACCCCGCACCCGCGCGGACCCGGCCACCTCGTCACGGACGCGGTCCAGGTCAAGGGCTACGCCGACCTCTTCGCGACCCTCCAGGGCGTGGCCCTGCCCGCCCACGAGTCGGTCCGGCTCCTGGAGAAGGCCGCCGAACGGCTCGCACCCCCCGCATCGGCTCCGAGCCCCGGCGCGAACGTGCCGTCCCAGCCGTCCCCCGGCAAAACCTTTCCGGAAGCCGAGCTGCGGGCGTTGACCGCGGGACACGTTCCGGCGCACGTGTTCGGTCACTGACAGATCCGGGCCCAGACGTCCGGAGAGCGATGGCTCCCTGACCCCTGTTCCATCCCCCACGTGCCCCTGGCCGGGCATGAATGAGCTCTGGCGGGTGGGTCGAAGCACCCCCAGAGCACGGCCAGCGTCAACCACTTCTTCCAAAGGAAACACTGACATGGCCATTGTGCCGCAGACCGCCCCGTCCGCCTACCCGGGGCGGTCCTGGAACGCCCGCCTGTACCCCGGGACCCTCGCCACCACCGCCCGCTTCCGTGACGACCTCCGCCACGACCTGGCCGAACTCGCCGGAAGCGCTCCCGACCTGTTGGACGACCTCCTCCTGTGCGGCAGCGAGATGTTCGCCAACGCGGTCAACCACACGCGCTCCGGTCGCGCCGACGGCCGGGTCGTCCGCACCCTGTCCGTCCCCGCCGCCACCGACTGCGGGGCCACCCTGCGCCTGTCCGTCATCGACGACGGCCTCCCCGACGACAGCGCCGGGGTCCCCCACATCCCGGTGCAGCGCACCACCCAGGAGTGGGAGGACGCCGAGTGCGGCCGGGGCCTGCTGCTCGTCTCCCACCTCGCCACGGCGTGGGGAACACGCGCCGTCGTCGACTTCCGGTTCTGCGGCGCGCTGGGCACGGTCGTCTGGGCCGAGTTCACCCACACCGCCTGCTCCTCCGGCCTCGCGGCGGGGTGCTGATGAGCGCCGAACCCTCTACACGCGTCCGGCGGGCCCTGGACACACCTCGGGGACAGCGCTCCGCCCACCCCGGAGCGGCCCATCCACGCTCTGCGGCCCCGACCGGTCGCAGCGCCCGCGAACAGCGGCTCCTCGCCCAGATGCGCGACAACCCCCGCGTCGCCTACCGCCTCGAACACGGCGTCCTGCCCGCCTGGATGGAGATCCAGAACGCACGCCTGGCCCAGAGGCCCTCGGCCACCGCGCCCTCGCCGTCCCGTCCGGCCGTGCTTTCGGTGCCGCGCCCACGACCCGCCTCCGACGACGGACCTCCGTCACCGGTGCCCGCCCCGCGCCGGACACGACCGCCTCTGCCCCGCCGACCGCACAGCCACCGCAAGCCGCGTCGACGGGCCCGCGCCACCTGGCGCCTGACCGCCTACACCCTCGCCGCCGCGGCCGGCGCCCTCGCCCACCACCTGTCCGCCCTCATCCTCTGACCCTCGACACGCCCCAGGCCGGGTGGCTTCCGCTGCCCGGCCTCGCGGGTCGTGGTGGCGTCCAGAGTTCAAGATCCTGAAAGACTGAACCCATGCAGGACAACCGATTCTCGCTCACCCGGGTGCGATTGAAGCACTACAGGAGCATCGCGAAGACCGACATCAGGCTCGGGGATCTGCTCTTTCTGGTGGGCCCCAACGGCTCGGGCAAGAGCAACTTCCTCGACGCGCTGAGGCTGCTCTCCGAAGCTCTCCAGACTTCGCTCGACCAGGCCTTGCGCAGCCGGGGCGGGGTGGCGGAGGTGCGTCGCCGTTCCACCGGTCATCCGAACCACTTCGGTATCGACCTGGAGTTCCGGGGGCCTGACTTCTCGGGCTCGTACGGCTTCGAGGTCGGCGCTGTCCAGGGCGGCGGTTTCAGGATCACTCGCGAGGAGTGCCGCGTCCACACCACCGGTGAGGGCGAGTCCCGACACGGATACTTCAAGATCCGAGGTGGGAAGCTGACGGAGCAGTCCGAGCCTGTCATGCCTCCCTCGAGTGAGAAGCGGCTGTACCTGGTTTCCGCTGCGGGCATCGGCATCTTCGAGCAGGTCTTCGAAGGCCTCGTCGGCATCAACGTCTTCAGCCTCAACCCCGACGCCATGCGAGATCCCCAGACACCGGACTCGGGGGAATTCCTTCGCAGGGACGGGTCCAACGTCGCGAGTGTCCTGCACCGGCTGGAGAACACCGCGCAAGGCCGCATCGAGGACTACTTGCGGCATATCGTCCCCGGGATGCGCGGGGTGTCGCGCAAGGACCTCGGCAACTGGGAGACCCTGGAGTTCGCCCAGGACGTCCAAGGCTCTGACAACCCGTGGCGTTTTCCGGCCCAGTCCGTCTCCGACGGCACCTTGCGTGCTCTGGGAGTCCTCGTCGCGCTCTTCGCCGACACCGGACACACACTGAGCACCATCGGGATCGAGGAACCTGAGAGCGCTTTGCACCCAGCGGCTGCCGGTGTTCTTCTGGACGCCCTGCGCGACGCCAGCGAACGACGGCAGGTCATCATCACCAGCCACAGCCCGGACCTGCTGGACCGGGACGACTTCGGGATCGAAGAGCTCTGCGCGGTCCGTTCCGTGGGAGGCGAAACGAGAATCGGCCCGATCGACACGGCCGGCGCCATGGCGATGCGCGAACACCTCTACACCCCGGGCGAACTGCTCCGCACCGACCAGCTGCTCCCCGAGCCGGAACAGCTCTCCCCGCCGTCGAAGGGGGACTGAATGCCGCAGGTGACGGTCGCCCCCATCGTCGAGGGTCATGGGGAGATGCCTGCGATCCGCACCCTCATCGACCGGATCAGTCTTGAACTGATGGGCACCTACGTTGAGGTGACTCAGCCGTTCCGGCTCGATTCGGCGAAGATGCGTAAACCCGAGGAGCTGGCCAAGGCGGTCAGGTTCCAGTCGGCGCGGGTTCGAGACCGCGGAGGTGTCCTCGTGCTTCGTGACGGCGACGACTCCGACATCACCTGCCCGGTCGAACTTGCTGCGTCCTTGGCTCCGGAACCGGATCTGGTCACCGTGCCCGTGGAAATCGTGATCGCCCGCCATGAGTACGAGGCATGGTTTCTGGCCGCCGCAGAATCCCTGCGCTCGCACCCTTCGGTCCACGATGACGCGAAGGCTCCTGAGGACCCTGAAGGCAAGCGCGACGCCAAGACTCAGCTGCGCAGCATCATGAACGAGTCTTACAAGGAGACCCTCACCAGGCGAAGTTCACCGCTGTGATGGACCTGAACCTGGCGGTGGAGCGAAGCCGATCCTTTCGGCGCATGGTCAACGCGATCCGCTCGCTGAGCGGGTAGAGGCCCCGAAGAGAAGTGGAAGTGTTCGCCAAAGTCGGCGAACTTCTCGAGCGCGCCCGACCCACGCCCCCGAAGGCTCGTCCGTCAGCCGTTCCACGTGGGACAACTGGAAGAACGGTGAGGGAGTCAGTATGGAGACCGCCAGAGTGCGGGGCGCGAAGGTGCTCCTGCCCAGCGACGACGAGGCCCCGGTGGCCTCGTGGACGTATCCGAACCCGCTGGAGGAGGAGAGGGTTGCCAACACCGACTTCCGGTCGGTGGACCTGTCCTCACACCGCCTGGTGGACGTGGCCGTCGATCGGTGCCGGTTTCGGACGTCGAGGCTGATGGGGGTGTCGCTGGTGCGGGTGTCCCTGCGGGATGTGGTCTTCGAGGGCTGTCAGTTCGACTACGCCACCTGGGCCCGGGTCCGGGCCGTGAGCGATGTGGCGTTCGTGGGCTGCTCGTTCAAGGAGACCGTTTTCGAGGGGTGCGATCTGCGGGATGCGGTCTTCGACGACTGTGCCTTCGGCGTGGATCTGCAGGGGACTTCTCTGGTCGGCGCGGACCTGCGGGGCTGCGACCTGTCGGGGTTGTCGGGGCTGGTGTCGTTGCGCGGGGCCGAGGTGAGCGCGATGCAGTTGCGTCAGCTCAGCGAGGTCATGGTCCGAGACCTGGACCTGACCGTGTCCGAGGTACCGCTGTAACCGGCCCGTGCCGACCGAGGCCTCACAGGCGTCGGGTGTTGATCCGCTCCTGGAGCTGTCGCAGGGTGTTCTCATCGACGGTGGAGGCGACCCCGGAGCGCTGGGCGAGTACCGCGGGGGTCGGGTTCCCACGCTGCTTCCGTTTTCCGCTGCGCCGCGATTCGTTTGAGGCCTTGTCCGTCGCAGGAACTGGCCGTCCCTGCCGTGGGACGAGGGGAACACGCGACGGGGCACGATCCTCCTGCACCTGAGGGCCGAGCGGAGCCTCGTGCGCTTGGGAAGCGCGCAGCAAGGTAGATCTCTCCGTCGGCTTCTGGACCAGGACGGCCTTGGGCAGCAGTCCTCTCAGAGCCTTCCTGCTCACCTCCAGCAGCTCGTCAGCCTCGTGCCGGTACCGGGTGATGCCGATGTCGCTGGTGTTCAGGATCTGCCTGAGCCGGGTGCTGTACTCGCGGACGTCCCGCCACTTCCGTTCCTCCAGAGCTGTGCGCAGACGGCCGATGTACGGGTGGGGCAGGACCTCGCCGGGAGTGCGCGCCCCCGAGGACCGTGGGGCCGGCACGTCCCGGGCCTGCTGCGTTTTCCCGGGCAGTGCCACCGCAGGCGGTTCCGTGGGCCGCTTCATCTCCAGGGAGCACTCCTCGATCGGACGCCACCAGGTCTGGCCGTCGAGGGAGGTCGTTCCGACATCGACCTTTCGCTCGAAGCCCTCGGTCCGCATGCGGAAACGGAGGGCGTGTCCCTCGGACCGGGCGAGCCGGTGGACCAGATCGTTGTTGTCCCGCACGAACCAGGCCTGCGGCATGTCGGCCCCTTGGTCGAGCAGGCGTCGGACACCGGGGCCGATGCGCTCGGTGAACTCGAAGAGGATCGCCGGACCTTTGCCGGTGGCCGGCAGGGTGAGCCGGTCACAGGTGCCACCGTTCTCGAAGTCGCCCTCGAAGAGCGCTTTCCGCCGGGGCAGGCCCTGGGCGTTGAGCCAGCGGTTGACGTGTTTGCCGGCAAAGAGGTGGTCGGCGCTGTCGAACCCACCGTGCTGGCGGGCGCACTGGTTGGTGCTGGAGTGGTGCGCGAAGTGCGCCACCTTCTCCCGGTAGATCTTGACCCCCACCTGGCCACCGCAACCGCCGAGCAGCTCGCCGCACCAGAAAGTGGCGTCCTGGTGCCGGTCCCTGAAGCCCAGGGCCAGGTGACGTTCCATGGGGAGGAACACGGGCTCATCGGAACGGCGCCCGCCGAGAGTCGCGGTCTGGACCAACCGGTGATCGTAGGTCATGGAGAACGAATAGCAGCGGGCTGGCGGCTCCGGTAGGGGCCGAGCCCGGTTGGCCGGGTCCGGTCATGCGGTGAACCGGTTGTGTCGCGGGGCGGCCCTTTTTACGAGGCAGATCCGGATCGGGGCATGTGCGCTGGGCGACGGTGACCATTTCACCCCGGGGGCGTGTGGGAACCCTGCTCGCGTCCGGGAGGCCGGCGTGGGCTCGGAGGGTGAAGCGTCAGCGGACGGTCGGCATTCCGTTCGCCGACACAGGTCGGACGCCGCACCCACGTTCTCGCGGTCGTCAACGAGGTTCAGAAGACGCGGACGACGTCCTGGGAACGCCGGCCCATTCGCGGTCGGGTGGGGGTACGTCCGTCACGGAGCCTTGGCCCCGGCCTTTCCGAGGCTCTCAGGTCTGATGCCGTGTGAATCTGCTGCCCTCGTTCGTGGTGCCGTGCATGAGGTGCCCTCCCGGACATGTACCCGTACTGCCGGTGCTGGGAGCAGAGACCCCAGGCCCTGAACGAGGGACACAACCTAGGATTCCGGCTTCGGACTCAGGTTCCCGAGCTTGGCGGAGCACTCCTCGTCGGGGCCGACAGCGTGAACTTCCCCCACGAGGCCGTTTTGATGAGACGCCGTCCTCGCCACCTTCCCTGGACCTGGAGACACAGCAGTTGGTTCTCGTTCGCATCAAGACTCGGGATGTTGAAGCCGTCGAACCTGGACAGCACTCACCCAGAGCGCTCACGTGGGGCCTTGTGTATGTCTGTTGACATAGCTTTCTTCATACTGTTCACTGAGGTTGTTCGCACACGAAGGACTGTGTCCCGCAGCTTGCCGGCTGCCTGTGCGTCCACGCCTCCCTGCCTGCTCCTGTCGTGCTCGGGAAACGGCACCGAGGAACTCGCTGACCTCAGAAACCCCTGTTGGAGACCGATATGAGTAGCCCCTTGGAACTCGCTACCGAAGCCGCAGCCGGAATCGTCGCGGCTATGACGAGCGATGCCTGGACGCAGATCCGCGAGCACTGCGTGACCTTCTTCCGCCGTTACCTCAGCGGAGGAGAGGAAGTTCTGGCGGTGGCCGGCCTCGACGCCAACCACCGAGCTCTCGCCGCCGTCCCCTCCCAGGCCCGACAGGCAACGGCCGAGGCGTATGCCAGGACCACGGCAGACGACCTCGCTGCGTTGCTGGAGCGCTCACCCGAAGCCGCAGAACAGCTCCGTGACCTTGTCGCGGAAGTGAACGAGCGCACGGCCACCGCCGAGCCGAAGACCAAGGTTGCGGTCGAGAACGTTCGTGCGGGAGGGGACGTCATCGTCGCCGGCAACAACGTGAACATGGGAGACCGACGATGAACCGGCCGAACGAGAACGAAGACCTGTCCACCGACGCGGAGGTGCCGGGCGGGCCTGTTCCTTGCGGTGGACCGGCTTCGAAGGAGCAGATCCGGGTTCCGGTGGCACACGACCCACATCCTGTGGCCGAGCCTCCGCCTCCGAGGGCGGAGGCGCCCTCCCCCGAGACCCGGGTCCCCGGCCCTGCGCCCGGGGCCGAGGCCGAGGAGAGCGGTGAACCGGGACCGTCGGGAGAACCGGGGCGGGAGAACACCCCCGAACCGGTGCACGGTGCGGGGGCGGTTCTCGCGGACATCCAGGCCGGGGGCGACGTGATCGCGGCGGGTGGGAACGTCACCAAGGTCACCGAGCAGACCACTCGCTACCAGCAAGGTCCCTCCCTGCTGAGGTCGCGCCCCATCGACCGCGACGGGATCCTGTCCGACGACCTCTTCTCCCCCGCGGGGAGAACCGAGGACATCGGGAGCGGTGTGTACGCGCTCATCGGTCCTCCTGGCACCGGACGCCGCACGGTCGGGATGCGGGCCCTGGGGGCGCTTCCGGAGAAGGCCGCGCTGCGCGAGTTCCGCCCGCCGGACTGGGACGAGCCGGACATGGACCGTGTCCCCAACGACCCCGGACACGGCTACCTGCTCGACCTCACCGGTATGGGCGAGGCCCTCAGTGCGGAATTCACCGAGGATCTGGCCCAGTACGCGAAGCAGGCCCGGGCCCGAGAAGAAGGACACGGGACTCTGCTCATCGTCCTCGGAGACGAGGAGGTGGGCAGGAAGCTCTCCCGGATCGGGGAGCGGGACGGGGTCGTGATCCGGGAACACCGACGCCCGGACGCTGTCGAGGTCGCCAGGCTCAAGATCAAGGCCGCTGAGCTTCCTGGAGGAGAGGGCCGGGAGAAGTGGCTCGACACCGAGGGGGGTGCGTTCCACGGACTGGTGTCACGCGACGCTCCTCCCTCACGGGGAATCGAACTCGCCGAGGCCGTGCTGAAGGCTGCGCACGAGAACGACACGAGCGTCCTGGGTCCGTTCTCGGACTGGCAGGAACAGATCCAGGAGTGGTTCTCCTCCGACGTCCGAGGAGCGAACGCCAAGGGCGCGGAGCGCAGGAGCCTGCGCATCGCGGCTGCCTTTCTCGACGGGCAGTCCGCGCCCGCGGTTCTGAGCGCGGCCGATGAGCTCCTCCCGCAGAAGGTGCGTGACCGTTTCGAACTCTGGGGAGGGGCCCTTGCGGCCCCGGACGACCACGTGCGCTGCCGTGACGCGGGCCTGGTCTTCCGCGACGGATGCGTCCACATCACCGACGGTCGTGAGGGGATCGACTTCGCGCTGATCCGCTACCTCTGGGACCGTCGGGGATCGGTCTCGGACCGGATCACCGAGTGGCTGTCCGAGATCAGCGCCTCCGACGGGGCCGCCAAGGACTGCCTGGGCCGCCTTTCGACGGTGCTGACCGAGGTCGCGGTCGCGCAGGGGAGCGCCACCGTCCTCGCTCTGCTGGCAACATGGCTGAAGCAGGACGCCGCCCAGCGGATGGGATTCGTGGTGGAGGTTCTCCAGCGGCTCACCGAGCACGAGGACCTCGGCCCTCGGGTGCGTGTGGTGGATCTGCGCAACTGGGCCAAGGGCTCGGGTTCTCCGGAGCGGCAGAAGGCCGTCATCGCCGTGTGCAGGGGCAAGTTCGGGGACGACTACCCCGAACAGGCGCTGATGCGCCTGCGCTATGTGGTGCAGAACGCCAAGACACCGGAACTGCGCGCGGAAGCCGTCGAAGCGGTGGCCGAGCGCTTCGATCCCCGCCGTCCCAACCGTTCGGCCGCGCTGGAGGTCCTCGTCGACTGGATCGAGGACGAGCGTACTGCGCTCGTCGGAGGCCGCTTGTTCCTGGACCTGTTCGGCGGGACCGGGGCAGCCGGCACGGACACATCGGGCGACCCTGCTCGTGGCCTGCTCACCCCTGCGGGCGAGGAGGGAGACACGGCCGTCGAACTGTTCCGGAGGGCCTGGAGGGCTACCTGGAACCACCCCGATCTGCGTGTCTCGACCAGCCATGTACTGGTCGGGTGGAGGGCCGCTGCCGACGCGGGGGAGCTTCCGTTCGATCGGGCGTGCGACGTGATCTCCGTTGCCTACGAAGCCAGCGGACTCGACGAGGACGTCGACAGGATCATCTGCGGAGAGGGCAGGGCCGGCGTTTTCCTGCGCAGGGACTTCTGGAGGAAGGCACAGACCGGAGCACGGCGGGAGGGGGAACCCTCAGGTGTTCCGGGGTAGAAAGCGGAACGGTACGCCCTCGGAGCACCGGATGTTCGACCGCAGGTGCACGGCACGTGTGGGCAGCGCGGACGCCGGGTTGTACTTCGACGCGTCCATCACCTACGGGTGGACGCTCACGGCCGGAGCACAGGACCGCATTCTGCACCCCGACGAGGTCGCGCGCAGCCTCCTCGTCGGGGCCGTCCGAGCCGCCACGATCGAGCACCCGGCGCTACACGTCCAGGAAGCGGAATGGGCGGCCAACGGCAACCTGTCGCAGGAGATCACCACCGATGACCGGGTCACCGTCAGGGGACGTGTGAGTCTGGGCCTCACGGCGGACACGGAGGCCCGGGCCCGCACCCGGTTCCGTGTGTCCGAGTCAGCGCGTTTGCAGGAGACGGAGCGGACCGTTCGCCTGGAAGCGTTCCGGGAGCGCGTGCTCTCCCAGGGACTGGGACTGACCTGGTGGCTCGAACAGTACGGAGGTCCGAAGGGAACCGAGAGCCCGCGGCAGTGGGCGCAGGAACTCGTCGAGAGCTACGAGGAGGTGGCGGGCGCGTTGCACCGCGACCGGATCTCGGTGGAGACGGAGGAGGGAGCCCTGCTTCGGGGGCGGATCGAAGAGACCCTGGCGCTGGTCAAGGACCCGGCCATCGCCAAGCGTTTCGCGTACCACCTGGGGGATTACATCACGTACGTGGTGGGCGGGGGCATCGCGGTGAGGGACACGACCCGGCCGGATGCAGGTGGAGGTCTATGAGGACGGCGGCCTTCTGGAGAGCGGACTGAGGCAGGGGCTGATCTCCGGAAAACCGGCACCGGTGAGAGCGGAACAAGACAGTGCTCCCTCCTGGTCCAGCTCTCAGGTGCGGGGCATACCGTCCAGCGTTACTCGGACCGGGTCCCTCAACTCGCCGCGGAACTCCTGTCCGAGGGCGAGACGCCACCGGGCTGGGGGCAGGTGCAGGACCACGTCGCGGAGGTCGCGCTGACCGCGGTCTGGAAGTGCGCCGGGTACGTTCTCCTCGGTGACTTCGCCAATCTCGTCCGCCTCATGCGATTCATGTCGTTGTTCATCTGCCCAGACCCCGCCCGCCACCCGCTCATCGTCCGACGTGGCTTCCTTCCCCTGGACGACGGTGTGCTCGCCGAATCCACCCTGACCAGGCTGCAGCAGGCCTACTCGACCAACCCCGCGCCCTGAGACCGGGGGTGCGCCCCTGTCTGTCGGCCTCCAGTCGTTGAGCGGACACCTCGGCTTCCCGCCTTCCACAGGGTGCCAACGGCTCCGGAACCCGAGGCCGCCCCGTGTCCCTGACGGCCAGCCGACAGCCACAGCTCTCCCCGGATCCGGGAGTACGCGCTCGGGAACGGGGCTTCGGAACCTGCCCCTTGTGTTGAGTCGGGAAGAGCGGGAGCCGGGTCGCCAGGCATACCGAGCGCAGGCGGATCGCTTTGAGTCTCTTTTTCTTTCGGTGTGAACCTGCCACTTGGGAAAATCGAACTCATGTTTGGCATTTTTGTGGCTTTGCTGTTTTGGATGATGATGAAGGGGACGATGTTACGGCTGTTTTCGGGAGTCGATTTCGCTTGAAAAATAAACCACCCCCTCGGGATTGATTAATTCCCGCGCGCCTTCGAGACTCTTGTTGCCGTGTTCCCTGCCCCGCTCACGACCTGGTCGGAGGTCCTTCGATGCCGGTTGTCCCCCGCCGCCATTCCTTTCCGTCCGTCCGAAGCATGGGCGCCCTCCTGCCGGAGGACATGCTCGTTCGAGTGGGGGAGGGGAGGGGAATCCCGGGTGGAACCCCCGTCGACTACGGCGTGGTCGGTGCCAGATCGGTCTCGGACGAGGCCGAGAGGCACTGGGACTACCTCCTCGGCGCCTGGCGCGAGCTCCGCCGCAGGCTCCCGCCGGCCGGTGAGGGAGAGAACCGGTCCGACCCGATGGGCTCGGCTGTCCACGAGTGGATCGCTCCGCTCCTGGAGGAGCTGGGCTTCGGGCGTCTCGGCGCTCTTCGGATCGAGGGCATTCGCGCCGATGACGACCCGGGGCGGCTGTTCCCCGTGGGCTACCGGTGGCAGAATGTCCCGATCCACGTCGTGGCCTGGGGAAGTGGCCTGGACAGGCCGGAGCGGCGGGGCGTCCCCTCGCCCCGGTCCGTGCTCCAGGAAGCACTCAACAGCACGCGGGCACACCAGTGGGGAATGCTGACCAACGGCCGGGCCATTCGGTTGATGCGGGACTCCAACTCCTTTTCCATGTCCGCGTACGTGGAATTCGACCTCGAAGCGATTTTCGACGGCGAGCTCTTCAGTGACTTCGTCCTGCTGTATCGCATGCTCCACGCCTCGCGTTTCGAGGTGGGAGCGGGAGAGACGCCCTCATCCTGCTGGATGGAGAAGTGGCGTGTCGAAGCGGCCCGATCGGGTGTTCGCGCCTTGGACGCCCTCAGGGACAACGTCGAGTGTGCCCTGACCGCTCTGGGCACGGGCTTCCTGCGCCACCCGGCCAACAGCGCCCTCCGCCGGCGCACCGACGCCGCCACCCTGCACCGGGCCCTTCTCCGGCTCACCTACCGTCTGCTGTTCTGGTTCGTCATCGAGGACCGGGATCTCCTGCATCCGCCCGGATCCGATGAGCGGACCCGTGAGCGCTACGCCGCCTACTTCTCCTCAGCCCGACTGCGCCGTCGTGCCCGGGCGAGAGCGGGTACCTCCCACCACGACCTGTACGAGACCCTGCATGTCGTGCTCGATGCGCTCGGTGACGAGGAGGGCCGTCCCGAACTGGGGCTCTCCGGCCTGGGCGGGCTGTTCACACACACCCGCGACGACGAACCCCTGAAGGGACTGCACCTGGCCAACCACGCCCTGCTGGAGGCGGTGCGCCACCTGACCCAGGTATGGGATCCGCGGAGCCGGCGGTGGCGCGTGGTCGACTACGCCTCGCTCTCCGCCAGGGAACTGGGCAGTGTCTACGAGGCGCTCCTGGAGACCGTGCCCGAGTACGACGTCGCCGAGCAGTCCTTCACCCTCGTCGCGCGCGCGGGCAACGAACGCAAGAGGACCGGCGCCTACTACACGCCGACCTCCCTCATCGAGCGCCTCCTGGACTCCACGCTCGATCCGGTTCTGGACGACGCGGTCAAACGGGGCGAGGCCAAGGCGGCCGAGTGGGGCGAGGTGGACGCCGACGAGACCATAGCCGAGGAACTGCTCTCGGTGACCGTGTGCGATCCGGCATGCGGCTCCGGCCACTTCCTGGTGGCTGCGGCCCACAGGATCGCCAAACGGGTCGCCGCGGTGCGCGAGCACACCCCCGAACCGTCGGAGGAGGCTTTCCGCCGTGCCATGCACGAGGCCGTCGCCCGCTGCCTGTACGGCGTCGACATCAACCCCATGGCGATCGATCTGGCCAAGGTGGCGCTGTGGCTGGAGGGGATGGAGCCCGGCCGCCCCCTGGACCTGCTCGACCCCCACCTCAAACATGGCAACGCCCTTCTCGGCGCCACCCCGAAGCAACTGCGTGAGGGTGTTCCCGACGCCGCTTTCGTCGCGGTGGAGGGGGACGATCCCAAGGTCGCCACCGCGCTCATGCAGGCCAATGCCCGCGAGCGCGAGGGGCAGGCCACCCTTTTCGACACCGGGGACGGGGCAGTCAAGGTCGCCAACACCACTTTCGCCGAGGGCCTGAACGAGATCTACGCGATTCGCACGGGAAGCCTGCGCGACGTCCACCGCCAGGAGAAGGTGTACGAGGTCTGGCGCCGGTCGCCCGACTACCTGTGGGACGTGCACGTCGCCGACGCCTGGTGCGCGAATTTCATGTGGGAGAAGACCACGGAAGCCCCGTATCCGGTGACGGCCGAGAATTTCCGGGCCATGGACGACCCTCAAAGGGCCGCGGCGTCGGCCCGGACCCACGAAGAGATCGGCCGCCTGCGTGAGCGCTACCGCTTCTTCCACTGGCACCTGGAGTTCCCCGACGTGTTCCGGGTGCCCGAGGACGGACTTGGAGTGGACGCGGAGACCGGATGGGACGGAGGCTTCGACGTCGTGCTGTCCAACCCGCCCTGGGACAAGGTCGACTTCGAGGACAAGAAGTATTTCGCGGTGGCAGAACCTTCCATCGGGCTCATGACCGGAATGGCGCGCAGGCGGCGTATCGCCGAGTGGCAGGAGGAATTTCCCGAGATGGGGGAGCGCTATCGGCAGGCGCGGCGTCAGGTGAAGTCCACTTTCCACTTTGCGGCGAGGTCCGGTTCCTACGCGCAGTGCTCGAAGGGTCTGAGCGTGAAGGGGGTGACCACGCTACAGACGGATCACCTCTTCCTTGAACGTTTTACCGCCGTCGCACATCGTCAGGGAAGGGTCGGGGCGGTTGTTCCCACTGCGGTCGCCACCGGAGCGGGCGGGCAACACCTCTTCCGAGGCCTCGTCGACCGGAAGTCGCTGGCCTCGCTGTACGACTTCGACAACACCGAAAAGATCTTTCCCGCTGTTGACGCACGCCACAAGTTCTGCCTTCTGGCGTTGGTGGGCAGGAGTGCGCCGGTGCCCGTGGCAAGGATCGCCTTCCTTCTCAGTCAAGCGGCAGAGATCGACGACGCTCGCAGGGTGTTCGAGCTCAGCCCGGAGGAAGTCTCCCTCCTCAATCCCAACACCGGAACCTTGCCGGTCTTCCGCTCCCGCCGTGACGCCGATCTCACCATGTCCGTATACCGTCGGTTCCCGGCTTTGTGGGACGAGTCCAAGCGGGACGGTAACGCTTGGGCACTGCGCTTCAAGGCGACGCTCTTCCACATGACCGATGACTCCGGCCTCTTTCACACCCGGGAGGAACTGGAGGTCGATGGTTGGGAGCCGGAGGGCAACACCTTCGTGCGGGACGGTGAGCGGATGCTGCCCTTGTACGAGGGCAAGATGGCCCACCACTTCGACCACCGGTGGAACAGTTTCACCGGGACGGGAAGCGACAGCGTTCGGTCTCTGGCTCCTGAGGAGAAGCGCGATTCGACCGTGGTCGCCCGGCCCCGTTACTGGGTGCCCGAACACGACGTGCCGACCGGCGGGACCGATCGCGCGGGACGGCCCTCCGTTCAGGAGGGGGTGGCCGCAAGGTTGTCCGCCGTGGGTTGGGACCGGGGATGGCTCTACGGGTGGAGGGATGTCTGCCGGGCCACGGACGAACGCACTTCCATCCCGGCGATGCTGCCCCGTGGCGGTGTCGGGCACACCTTTCCGCTGATGCTCTCCTTTAAGGCCCCCAGGCTTGTCGCGGCGTTGTGTGCCGTCCAAAGCTCCCTGGTCTTCGACTACGTGAGCAGGCAGAAGATCAGCGGCATCCACATGGCCCTCTCGACCTGGAAACAGCTGCCTGTTCCTCTTCCCGCCGACCTGGAGCCGCACACCGGTTTCCTCGTTCCCCGGGTACTCGAACTCGTCTACACCGCTCACGACATGGAGCACCTGGCCCGGGATCTGGGCCATGAAGGCCCACCATTTCAGTGGGACGCGGAGCGCAGGACCCTCATCCGCGCAGAACTGGACGCCTACTGCCTCCACCTCTACGGCATAGGCCGTGAGGACGTGGACTACATCTTGGAGACCTTCCAGACCGGCAGGGGCGGGCTGAAGAACAATGAGATCGCCCGGTACGGCACCTATCGCACCAAGGACCTCGTGCTGGAGGCCTTCGACCGGATGGCTTCGGCAGGCGTCGCCCTCGACCGACCGCTGCGGGACGGCCGGGAGTACACCTCGGTCCTCGGTCCTTGGCAGGGACACCACGTCCGCTGAGGCAGGCCGACCGGAACTGTGGTCGTGCTCCTCCACGGAGGGATCCACTCGGGAGGTCGGCGCTTTCCTTGTCGCTCCGGGACACCATGGTCGGCGCATCGATAGTCGTTCCGCCGTCCTTGGATGAGACCCCATGGGCTCCACCGGTAGAGGCTCCTCCGCGGAAGTGGAGCCCATGGGATCTTCGGCGTAGCCTGCGGCGCCCTACCGCAGGTCCTGGAGGAGCACTCCGTCCCGAGCACGGCGCCACTGGAGCCACCCGTTGATCGCGTGCCCGGAGAGGGCCTGGGCTGCGCCGGACGGCGTCTTGAAGGGGGGAACGTTCCCCCCGTCGAGTCGCATCCGCCCTCCCGCGGTCACGGTGGTGAAGTGTGTCCGGCCGAGCCTGGGCCGTGCCCAGACCAACTTCTCTCCGACCGTGAGGTCTCCCTTCCTGATCATCTCGGCCAGGGCGCCTATGTCGTGTTCGTTGTCCGAGACCGCGGGAGATGTCAGAGGTGTGGATGGGTTCTCCTTCGTTGCCTTGGCGTGAACGTTGAGTTCCAACACGCGCCGCAGCACGTCGTTGGGGGTGTCCACGAAAGGCTGCGCGC
>NZ_JBEXSY010000073.1:0-35115 GCF_040613895.1 Nocardiopsis sp. NPDC006198
AGAGCAGCTGACTCTTAATCAGCGGGTTCGGGGTTCAAGTCCCTGATGACGCACAGCGGGTCGGCCCCGGCGGGAGGCATCACCTCCCGCCGGGGCCGACCGCTTCCGAGGTCCCCGGCTCCGCCGGGTGGTGTGCCCCACATCGGGGCCTCGGAGGCGCGGAGTGCTCCACGGTTCCGGTAGAGTTCAATCCGTCGCAACGAGGGCGAGAGCCCGCGCGGGACGACAGGCGTCATTAGCTCAATTGGCAGAGCAGCTGACTCTTAATCAGCGGGTTCGGGGTTCAAGTCCCTGATGACGCACACGATCCGAGACCCCGATCGATTCCGATCGGGGTCTCGTGCTTTCCCGGGACCGAATTCGCCGATCGCCCTTTCCCTGTTTTTTCGCGTCCTCCTTTCCCTACTCCCCGAATTCGCGCTGACGCATTCTGTGCCCTGGCGTCCCGTGCGGAACGGCGTCCCTTTCGGGGGGTCGTTCGCCGCTTCCGGCGGCGGTCGGTGGTGATGTGCGGCACCTCGAACTGTCGTAGCCGGATGGTCTCCTGCGTTCGGTGCCCGAGATCCCCTTGGGTCCACGGCATCGCAGCTCAGGCAGTGCGCATCGTGACCGTTCGGCCTCATGGGGTGACCTCCCTAATGAGATTGACATAAATCCCCTGGTGGGGAAATGTTGCGTTTCTGCCGCCTCTCTCGGAGAGGCAAGAACCCCTTGTACCAACCCCGGAGAATCCCCATGTCTGTTTCCCCCGTCCTGCGCGCCACCGGTCTGTCCGCGCTCGCCCTCGGCTCCGTCCTCGCCCTCAGCGGCTGCGGCGCCATCACCTCCCTCATCGGCGGCGGCAACGTCTTCGACATCAGCGTCGGCGACTGCTTCGTCGAGTCCGAGATGGACGCGGCCTTCGCCACGGGCGAGGTCAGCGACGTCCCCCTGGTCGACTGCGCCGAGGAGCACGACGCCGAGGTCTACTACACCGAGGACCTGCCCGAGGGCGACTTCCCGGGCACGGAGTCGGTCAACGCCTCCACGGAGGAGATCTGCTACGGGGACAACTTCACCGACTTCGTCGGCGTCTCCTACGACGAGTCCGAGATCTACGCCGGCGCGCTCTTCCCGACCGAGGAGAGCTGGAACCAGATGGACGACCGCGAGGTCGCCTGCTACCTGACCACCAGCGGTGAGATGGTCACCGGCACCCTCTCCGGCGCCAACCGCTAGACCCGCTGGACCCGCGAGTACCGCGCACCTCCGGTGACGGGCCCTGCTCCAGCCCGCGCCGCCCCGCGCCGCTGTTCACCTGCGGCGATGGAGAGCACGTCGCGACCGGAGAATCTAAAAATTCTGATTCGCCCCTTCTTGGGCTGAAACCTTCTCCGTGTCACGTGCATCTTGATACATGTCGCCGACCCTCCCCCAAGTCGGTAGCAAGCAACCCTCGAACTGGTGGAGTACTACTCATGTCCGCAACGCGCCGCCCGCTGCTCGGCCGCATCACCATCGGGATCCTGGCCGTCGGCGCCTCGCTGTCCCTCTCCGCATGTGGCCAGCTTCCCCTGCTGCCCCCCGCCCTCACCGGCGGGGCCGAGGTCTCCCCCGAACCGGTCGAGACCACCGAGTCCACCGAGACCCCCGCCCCGGAGCCCGTGGAGTCCGAGGAGCCCGCCGGCGCCTCCGACACGGACGTCTTCAACGTCGGTCTGGGCGACTGCCTGAACGAGATGACGCAGAACACGGACGACCAGATCTCCGAGGTTCCCATCATCGACTGCGCCGAGCCCCACGACTACGAGGTCTACCACGTGGAGGACATCGCGGAGTCGGGCGACTACCCGGGCGACACCGCCGTCCAGGAGGCCGCCAACACCATCTGCCTCGACGCCTTCGACGCCTGGGTGGGCATGGCCTACGCCGAGTCCGGCATCGACTACACGCCGCTGTACCCCGTCGAGGAGGGCTGGAACCTGGGTGACCGCGAGGTCCTCTGCCTGGCCTACGACATGGCCGGCCAGGTCGAGGGCACCCTCGCGGGCGCCGCCTACTAGAGCCGGGACCGGACAGCGCTCCGGTCCGGCGGTACGACCCGGCTCCTGTCCTTGTCGCGGGCAACTGCGACGAACCCCGCGACAAGCACAGGATCCTTCCCGGCGGACCTCGTCCGCGGCCCCGGACATGCCTCCGGCAGGCGCACGACGAGCACGGGACCCGGCCCTTACCGGTCCCGGTCCGCACCGTATGACGAACGGCCCGCACCGCACGGTGCGGGCCGTTCGCGTTCTCCGGAGGAGGTCACCGGCCGCCCCCGGGACCGGCCCCGGTCAGACCCCGGCGCCGCCCGTGGCGGGCAGGAGCAGCGGGGCGACGGGCTCGGCCGGTTCCTGCGCGAACGCCTCGGCGGTCTCGGCCGCCGGGGCCGGTTCCGCGGGCGGAAGGCCCTGGCAGGTGACGTCGGCCGGGGCCTCGCCGTCCACCAGGTAGGCGTCCACGGCGTCCCTCACGCACGGCAGGCCGAAGGAGTGGTAGAAGCCGTGCCCGCCGTCCCCGGCCACCGTGACCAGCGGGTTGTCCAGGCGTTCGGCCATGGCCACGCCGTCCTCGTAGGGGGTGTTGGCGTCCAGCTCACCGGCGATGACCAGGCCCTGCGGGTAGCCGTCGCGCTCGGCGTCGACCGCGGGTTCGGGCCGGTCGACGGTGCTGAAGGCGCACGGGTGGGGGGAGGCCCACCCCGCGCCGCTCCCGTAGGGGTGCTCCTCCCGGTACACGCGGCTGTCCTCCCGGTACACGCTGAGCCGGCCGGGCCACTCCGTCTCGCACAGGACCGCGGTCTGGAGGTCCGGCGTGAAGGTGTCGCCCACCACAGAGCTGTAGGCGATGCTCAGGGTTTCGTAGCCCTCGGGCAGCGGCTCGTCGTTGACGAGGAACCACTGGAACGAGGCGAACGCGTCCCACGAGGCCTGGAACCGCGCGTGGAAGCCGATGTCCATGTCGAAGAAGTTGTTCTCGTACCCCGGCATGGGGGAGTCCTGGCCGAGCGGCTCCTCCCGGAGCCGCGCGGAGGTGGCGTCGAGCGTCTCCCGTACGTCCTCCGCGGTGGCGCCGAAGCCGTACAGGTCGTCGTGCTCGGCGAGCCAGGCCGCGTACCGGTCCATGTTGGCGCTGAAGGCCGGGGCCTGGCCCATGAGGGCGTCGCGCGACACGCCTTCGGGGCGGGTGGCGGAGTCCAGGACGCTGCGGTCCATCCGCTCGGGGAAGAGGGTGCCGTACACCGCACCCAGGTACGTGCCGTAGGAGCCGCCCAGGTAGTTGAGCTTCTCCTCGCCCAGCGCGGCGCGGATGACGTCCATGTCCCGGGCGGTGTTCGCGGTGCTCATGTGCGGGAGCAGGTCGCCCTGGGTGCGCTCGCAGGTGCGCTGGTAGTCGACCGCGGCCCTGGTCATGGCGGAGAACTCGGCGTCGGTCGGGCGCGTGAAGAAGGGCAGGGGGCCGGCACCGCAGTCCACGCGGGGTGAGGACGCGCCGGTGCCGCGGGGGTCCATGCCGATGATGTCGTACACCTCGGCCGCACGCGTGTCCCCGAGGGCCCAGCCGGCTGCGGGGTTGTCCGCGAGGGAGAGGGGGGCGGCGCGCCCGTGGCCTCCGGGGCCACCGGGGTTGGTGAGGAGGATGCCGCGCCGCCGTTCGGCGTCGTCGGCGGTCCCGCGGCTGACGGCCACGGTGATGCGCGTGCCGCCGGGGTCCGCGTAGTCGAGGGGGACCTCGATGTCGGCGCACTCCAGGCCGGGGAGTTCGGCCTCGGTGCAGGGGGCCCACGCGACGTCCTGGTCGTAGAACTGCGCGAGGGCGGTGTCTGCGGGGGCGGCGGGGTCGGCCGCGGCGGGCGACGCCGCCGCGAGGGAGGTGGTGAGGGCGGCCGTCAGGACGCTCGCGGCCAAGGGGATCGTGCGTGCTCGGCGCACAGGGGTGGCCTCCGCTTTCGGTCTCGTTCCGGGGGGAACGGGGTCGTGTGCTTCGGAGGCACCACGGTACGAACCGGACGTACGTGTGCAACATTGACGAATGTCATGGATCCGGCCCATGGCCGGATGCGGACAGTGACGTCCGCGCCGACGGTGTCGGCCCGCCGGCCGACCCGATCCGGCGGCGGGGAGACGCCGCGGTTTTCTTCTTCGCAGGTCACAGGGTTGTTGTGCTCCCGGGCAGGGGATCAACGCGAGTGTCGGAACCGATCACTGCACCACTGAGGAGTCCCATGCGCCGGACCTTTGCCGCCCTCGCCCTGAGCACGGTCGTCCTGGGGGCGTCCGCCGCACCCGCCGCCGCCCACGACCTCGGAGACCTCCCGCACGTCGCCTACGCGCAGCAGGTCGTCGGCGCGATCCTCTTCGGCAAAGGAGACCCCGGCGCCTCCGGGGGACTGCAGTTCAACCGCGCCGCCTCCTGAGGACCGGCGGTCCGGTCGGAACCCGAGGGGGCGACGCCCGTGTGGAGGTGTCGGCCTGTTTCCTTGTTCCCCTGCGGTCCCAGCAGTGCCGTGGCTACCGTGGTGTGGGTTCTGGAACCTGAGCCGCGAGGACCACTGTCGTGTCCGATCCACCACGTACCTCCCGGGCCACTGAAGCCAAGGGACGAGACGACGATGACGAACACACCATCATCACCTGAGAACCAGACCACTGGTGCTTCCCCGGAGGCCCCGGAAGCGTGTGCGAACCCCGCCGCTGAGGGGACCGTGCTCCCGTTCACCGACCTCATCCGCCCCCACACCGGGGACATCCGTCAGGCACGCCCCGTCCACAAAGGGCACAGCTGGAGCACCACAGCCATCATCAGCAGCGAGCAGGGCGAGTTCTTCGTCAAAGGGGTACCGAACCGGCTCGGCGGGCGCCTGGACTCCGCCAAACGGGAAGCGACCATCAACCCGTTCGTCCGGGACGTCACCCCGACGATGCGTTGGCAGGCCGAGGACGAGCACTGGTTCGTGATGGGCTTCGACGCCGTCGAGGGGCGCCCGGCCGACTTCCTGCCGGGCTCGTCCGATCTGGGCCGGGTCGTGGGGGCCCTGAACAGGGTGTCGAAGATCCCCCTGCCCGCTGTGGCCCGGGATTGGGAGGAGACCCGGTGGGACCGGTTCGCCACCGAGGAGGAGAAGGCTCTTCTGCGCGGGGACTCGTTGACCTACACCGACGTCCACGGACACAACTTCCTCCTCTCCGAGGGCGGGACGTGGCTCCTGGACTGGGCGTGGCCCACGCACGGGGCGCCGGTCATCATGCCCACGGACCTGGCTGTCCAACTCGTCGCCGCCCACCACTCCCCTGAGTCCGCCGAGGGTTGGGTGGGGCAGTTGGAGGCGTGGAAGGCGTCTTCGCCGGAGAGCGCGAGGGCGTTCGCCCGGGCCGACGTGCGCCTGCACGAGTGGTTGGTCGAGATGAGGCCGGAGGAGGAGTGGTTGAAGGCGATGCTGGTGGCTGCTGAGACGTGGGCGGGGCACCTGGGCGCACGGTAGGAGGCTGGGGTCTTTGGTCCTGGTGGTGTGTTGCGCACCCGGGTTAGCCTGGCGCCGCTGAACACGAAACCGGACCTCACCATAAGACCTGGTGGGGTCCGATTCATTTACTCTGCGGCGAGGGTTCCCAACAGGGCTCCCCATGCGTCTGGGGCGAATTCGAGGTGCCCCAAGTTCCGGTTTTGGGTGTCGCGGACCAGGACTTTCTCGCTCTCGGCCACCTCCACGCAGTTACCGCCGCCACCATCGCTGTAGCTGGGCTTGTGCCAACCGACCAAGGTCCCTTTGACCTCGACGCAGTCCCCGCGAGCACCGCTGTAGCTGCTCTTGCGCCAACCCTCGTCGGGTGTGGGGACAGATTGGAACTCGCGGTCGGGGATTACCGTCATATCGGTCTCCTCGGGTTTCCGGCAACACATGAGGTGAGGCTACCTGCGCGTGATTCGCCGTAGGCGGTCCGTCGACCGTAGCGAGAGCACGGTCGGCAGGACGACCACGTTTATGCAGAACTCGATTCCGTGCCCGACACACAGCGCGGTTCGGACGGCTGAGGCGATCGTGGCCGGGAGCCAATAGTGAATGACGGGTCGGATTTCCGGGAGAGCCGGAGACCGAGCGGTCACAGAACCGTCGCGGCCCTGACAACGATGAGACCCCGTCTTATGCTGACCGGTGGATGCCTGATCGCCACAGGACGGGGCTGTACATGGACGAGATCACCAGGATCGGTGCCAGGCTCAAGGCTCGCCGCAGAGAACTCGGCTGGTCCCAGGAGCACCTCTCGGAAGTGTCCGGCCTGTCGGTGCGAACCGTGCGCGCGGTCGAGAACGCCGCCAAGAACGACTTCCACTGGCGCACCATCGTCAAGCTCTCCCAGGCGATGGACGTCGATCCAAGCGAGATGACCGGGAAGACCAACCGGGTCAGCCACGTCGGTGAAGCCTCGGTCCTCGCCGTCCGCAACGCCCTCCACGATCCTGCGTTCCTGCCCGGGATGCCCTCCGAGGTCACCGGGGAGCCGTCCACCGTCACGGAACTGTGGCGAGATGTGGAACGGTGCTACGGGGCCTACTTCGCAGGCGAATTCGGGGTCTTGGCCGCAGAGCTGCCCGGTCTGCTGTCGCGTTGCCGCACCACCCTGGCCGCCACCAGTGCCAACGATGTCGCCGGTCCCCTGTCGCACACCTGGCAGCTCGCGGCGTGCCTGCTCGTGCACACCGGCAAGACCGACGCGGCCATGGCCGCGTCGGAGCGCGCCATCGCCTCCGCCCAGGAGGACTCGGACGAATGGCGGGGGGCGACCATGTTCGGCACCTACGCGTGGGTGATGCTGCATACGGCCCGCTACCGTGATGCCGAGGAGCTGGCAGTGAAGGTCGCGGACACGATCACTCCGCCGATGTCACCGAAGACGGACCCGCGCCAACTCACCGCGTGGGGTGGGCTGATGATGCATGCCGCAGTCCTCGCAGGGGGAGCCGGAGACCGGGATCGGGCGGACGAGTACCTGGCGGCAGCTTGCGCCGGGGCGACTCTGATGAGGGCCGACCGGCACGACTACTGGGTCAGTTTCGGGCCTTCCCAGGTGGCGGTGCAGACCACCCACATCCACACAGCGACCGAGTCACCGAAGGTCGCTCTGGAGGCACACCGACAGATCAAGGCCGACGATCTGTTGCCGATCCAGCGGGCGCGGCACCTGCTCAACGTGGCCGCCAGCTTGCGGATGCGACGCCAGCGGGAACAGGCGGAGAGGGTGGCGGTGCAGGCGGTACGGATCGGCGGCCAGGAGTGGTTCCGGCATCAGCGCTTCGGGGCCTCGCTGGTGGCCGGTCTGGAGGCGGACGCCGCACGGCCCTCGGCGGAGATGCGACAGCTTCGGGGCGTTCTCGGGGAGAGCGTGGGCAGCGCGGTGTAGTCGCGGCCAGTCAAGGCGACCGGCATGCTCGTGCCGGTCGCCTTCTTGTTCTCCATGGAACCGGAATGCATGTTCCTGGTCACTTCTCATGACTCTCCGTAGCGTTTGCTTCATCGCATCGCAGGAGGAGAAATGCCCCGCCGTTCCGACAGCGCACAGTTGTATGGACCCTGGCCCGAGCCCGTCCCTGACCCGGATGCCCAAAGGATGAACGCTCTCCAGGGAGAGTTCGCGGGCGAGTGGACCATTTGGCGAGCACTGAGCGCGCAACGAACCAACAGGGACTGGTGTGCCCGCCGCATCGACACCGAGGGTGCCCCGACCCGGCTGTCGGCGGCCACAGCCGAGGAATTGCGTGAGCGGATCATGGAGGCGGCTCGGTGAGGCCCGACGCGGGTCTGGACAGCGCAGACCTCGAACCCGCTGTGCCGTACCCGCACCGGATCGGGTTCAGCGAGCCCCACCGGCACGGCATCCTCCTGGGCCATGAGCGCGGCTGCACCGCCCTGGCTGCCTGGGTGCCCACCGTGGTCCCCCGCCGGGCGAGGAAACCGGTCTTCCTGGTGGCCGAGGCCCTGGTGTCGAACGCCCGTCAACACTCCCGCTCGGGGGACCCGGGCGGGACCGTGCGGGTGGTCGTCGACGTCAACCCGTTCCTGGTCGGCGTGGCCGTGACCGACAACGGCCCCCGGGGCGACACCGTCATTCCCTACCCGCGTCTGGGCGATCCCCGCCAGGGCCCGCTGCCGGGGCTGCACCTGGTGGACCACCTGGCCGTGTACTGGGAGTGGAACTGGGCGTGGAAGGGCGCCGGGGCGGGGCCGCTGACCGTGCGCGCGGTGGTCGAGAATCCGTGAGGTGGCACCCCGGGCACGACCGCGACCAGCGGGACCTGGCCGAGGCCCTCGCCCGCCGTCACGCCCCGTACTGGGTGGTGATGTGGTCCTACTCCCTGCGCGTGTGGGTGGCGTTCTACCTCGGCCCTGCGCGGGTGGCCCCGCTGCGGTACGCGGATCCCGACCGGCTGTCCCGGCAGATGCGGCACGTGGTGCGCACGGTCGCCTCCGGCCGCTCCCCCTGAAATCCCCCTCCGGGCGGCACCGTTGCGCCCGGAGGTTCCCCGCCCGGTGGAACACCACCACCGGGCTGCGGGGCCGCCGCCGATAAGGGGGGCCGGCGGCCCCGCCCCTCAGTCCCGGGGCCGGTCGTCCTTCCCCGGACCGGCCCCGGCCCCCGTCTCACCTGCCATCAACCACCCACAACCGACAAACACACGCTGATGGAGAACCACCGTGCCCACCGCACCCCTGCCCGACCTGGTCGAGAACGCCGACGCCCTGCTCACCCCCGGCGAGGTCGCCCGCCTGTTCCGCGTGGACCCCAAAACCGTCACACGCTGGGAAAAGGACGGCCGCCTCGCCTCGGTCAAGACCCTGGGCGGGCACCGCCGCTACCCCCAGACCCAGATCAACGCCCTGCTCACCACCCCGCGCGGCGACGGCGCCGTCCTGGTGGCCCTGGAAGAGGTCCGCGACCTGGCCACCGCCCACGGCGACCCCACCGCCGCCGCCCGCATCAGCGACCTCATCACCACCCTGCGCACCCAGCCGCACCAGCCCTGAGAGGGGAGGGACCAGGGTGAACGCGCCGTCCAGCGACGGGACCCCGCTCCTGCGCCCCTACACCGAGCACGCCGAACACCGCGCGCACACGGCGATGCGCGAGCGGGAGCGGGCGGCGGCCGACGCCGCCGCGGGGCTGGCGCGCCTGGCCCAGATCGCCGCCCAACAACAGGTCGCGGCAGCCCAGGCCCGCCTGGACGCCGCCCGCGCACAGGTGGACGCCGCCGACACCGCTTGTCTGGGCGCCGCGATCCGCCACTGGCACCACCACCGCACCGCGAACACGTGAAAGGCGCACGCCCCGGCACGGGAACTCGCGGCGCAGGGGGAGTGCCCCGAACATCGGCCGTCCGTTCGAACTCCCGCACGGGAAACCGCGCCGTTCCATCAAAGCCATCAATTCCGGCATTGCGGATTATCCAGACAGGGGTCGGTGTCCTGATTCGGACCCCCTGGTCATCCTCCGACCTGCGGTGACGCGGCGACCCGCATATTACCCCGGGGTAGTTCGCGAAAAAGCACGCCGCCACCCCACCCCTGCCCCTACTCTGGCCCCACAACTCCATCCACACAATGACCCCGCGACGGTTAATCGCCGTCCGGGGCCGTGGCCAGCAACCTTCAACCCTTCAAACGCAAGGAAATTGCCAGCATGCGCCAGTTTAGCGCTGCCCTTCTCAGCTGTGCGCTGGGGGCGGCCAAGGCCCTCCTCACCCCCTCGCGCGGACGCCACTCCGCCAGGGCACTCCGCCGCCGACGCCGCTCCACGCGGGTCCGCCGCTACGCCCCGCTCCCGGCCGCCCCGCCGCCGGCCGTTCCGGCACCGGCCGGCACGGCCTCCGCCCGGCCCCTCCGGCCCGCCGGTTCCACGCGCCCCGTGCGCCCCGACCTCCCCGCGTCCCGCCCGCCCGCACCGCCGAGCGAGGCCGCGCCCGCCGGGGAGACCGTCCTCGTCCGCCCCTACTACGCGGCCCACGAACGCGAACTCGCCCTGGTCCAGGCCCGCGCCGACGCCCGCCTGCGGCAGTGGACCCGCACCGGCCCCGCCGTCCGGACGCCCGTCCCGGCGGGCGGTCCGGCACCCCTTCCGGCTCCCCGCACGCTCGACGGGTTCGCCCGCTCCGCCCACCGCGTTCCGGCCGCCCACCGAGCCCCCTCCGCCCACCGCGTCCCGGCCGCCCGGCGCGACCGCCGGGGGGTGCCCGCGTGACCCCCCCGACGCCCGCCGACGCACCGCGCCCCCTCGTCTTCTGGGAGCACCGCCTCTACCCCGGCAGCCTCTCCCGGCTGGCCCGGGTCCGCGCCGACCTCGCCGCCGACCTGGCCGGGTTCGACCCCGACCTGGTCGACACCGTGGTCCTGTGCGCCAGCGAGCTCTTCGCCAACGGCGTCAAGTACACCGACTCCGGCCGTGCGGAGGGCGGCGAGGTCATCCGCTCGCTGTCCCTCACGTCCGCCGACACCCTGCTGTTCTCGGTCAGCGACTCCGGCGGGGGAGGGGGAGTCCCCGCCGTCCCGCACGGACGCACCGACGACGAGTGGGGCGAGGCGGAGGGCCAGCGCGGCCTCCTGCTCATCGAGAAC
Organism: Nocardiopsis sp. NPDC006198; assembly: GCF_040613895.1. Classification (NCBI taxonomy): domain Bacteria; kingdom Bacillati; phylum Actinomycetota; class Actinomycetes; order Streptosporangiales; family Nocardiopsidaceae; genus Nocardiopsis; species Nocardiopsis sp. NPDC006198. The sequence goes on from NZ_JBEXSY010000073.1 coordinate 10,628, forward strand.
CTCACCCGACGCTGGGGGCACCTGCGTCTCGCCCCCTGGGCCGACCTGGGCACCCGGGTCTGGGCGGAGTTCGACGTCGATCCCTCCGGGGTGCCGGGCGGCCTGCGCCCCTACGTGTTCACCCGCTGACCCGCCCGGTACCACCGGCCCGCCCGGTGGCACCCCGGCCCCGTCGGCCCCGTCGACGCCTCCGCGCCGACGGGGCCGGGGACGGGGCCGAACCGGCGGGATCCCAGGGCTGTGACCTGGCCACTTTTGTGCAGAGCACAACGCGTTGGTGCGTACGGACTGTCGGTAATGAGCTGTTTTATTCCTGTTTGTTCGCTTTGTGATGCCGATCATGTCGCGCGGAAGGCGCCGTTTGGTCACGGGGGTGGTGCATGCCACGCCCCTCGGGTTACGGTGTCGATTTATTAGGAAACTTTCCTAATAAAAGGTGGTGCCCCCAGACCACCAGCCGCACCCCCTGCTCGAAGGAGCCCCGTGGCCACCGAAATCGCGGCCTCCCCGCCACCAGGCGCCGGGGACGCCACATCGGCGCGCACCGACGCCCCCGCCCCGCCACTGCGGCGGATCTGGAACCACTACGCCGTCGTCAAGGTCCGCAAGGCCCTCGTCGTGGTGTTCGTCGTCGCCAACGTCACCTTCTTCCTCGGGCGCGCGATGCCCGGCGACCCCATCGACGTCATGGCCGGACGCCTCACCCAGAACGGCATGACGATGGAGGAGGCCCGCGCCGTCGCCATGAACTCGCTGGCCTACGACGTCGACGCCCCCCTCTACCAGCAGTGGTGGGACTTCCTCGTCGGCCTGGTCACGTTCGACATGGGCAACACCATCAACCGGCCCGGCGTCAGCGTCATGGACGCCATCGGCGCCTACCTGCCCTGGACCCTGTTCAGCATCGGCGTCGGCACCGTCATCGCGGTGGTCCTGGGCCTCGCCCTCGGCATGGTCATGGCCTACCGGCGCAACCAGTTCCTCGACCACGTGCTCAGCGTCGCCGCCTCGGTCCTGGGGGCCGTGCCCAACTACCTCATCGCCATGGTGCTCGTCGTCGGCGGCGGCATGTACCTGGGCTGGTTCAACCCCATCGAGCTGCGCGGCACCGTCAGCCCCGGCGTACAGGCCGGGTTCAACCTGGAGTTCGTCGGGGACGCGTTCTTCCACGCCTCGCTGCCGATCCTCACCTACGTGCTCGCCATCATCGGCACCTGGATGCTCGTCATGAAGGCGTCCACCACCGAGGTGCTCGGCGAGGACTACGTCACCGTCGCCCGCGCCCGGGGCCTGCGCGACCGGCGCATCGCCGTCGCCTACGTCGGCCGCAACGCGGTGCTGCCCCTGGTCGCCCAGATCGCCATCTCCTTCGGCACCCTCGTCGGCGGCGCGATCTTCGTCGAACAGGTCCTGGTCTACAAGGGCGTCGGCGGACTCCTCCTCGACGCGGTCAACTACCGCGACTACCCCCTCCTCCAGGGCCTGCTCATCATCATCACCTCGTGCGTGGTGGCCGCCAACCTCGTCGCGGACATGCTCTACAGCCGCCTCGACCCGCGCATCCGCGACTAGAACCAGGGGGACAGCACCATGGCAGTCACCACCGCCGCCCCCGGAGTCGGGGTCTGGGGCGCCATCTGGCAGGGCATCACCCGCAGCACCAGCGGGTTCGTCGGGCTCTGCCTCGTCCTGAGCGTCCTGCTCTTCTCCTTCGTCGGCCCGCTGCTCATCGAGACCGACAACCCCACGGACGTCACCAAGATCTGGGGCCCGATGACGTCCGAGCACTGGCTCGGCACCAACCACGAGGGCAAGGACACGTTCATCCAGCTCGTGCTGGGCGGACGCGAACCCATCTGGGTCGGCTTCACCGCCGCCCTCATCACCGTCGCCATCGCCGTCGTCCTGGGCAGCCTCGCCGGCTACCTGCGCGGGCGCATCGACCACTTCCTGCTCCAGCTCACCGACATCACGATGACCATCCCGTTCATCGTGCTCATGCTGGTCATCGCCTCGTTCTACCGCGCCGCGTCCCCGCTGATGGTCTCGCTCATCATCGGCCTCGTCACCTGGCCCTACCTCATGCGGTCCATCCGCGCCCAGGTGCTCACCCTCAAGGAACGCGAGTTCATCGAGGCCGCCCGCCTCCAGGACCTGGGGACCGCCCGCATCATCTTCGTCGAGGTGCTGCCCAACATGGCGGGCTACATCTTCATCAACTTCATCATCGCCATCACCAACGCCATCTACGCGGTCGTCGGCATGTACCTGCTCGGCCTCCTGCCGAGCACCGCCGCCAACTGGGGGCTGATGATCCAGCAGGCCTGGGACAACAACGCCTTCCTGCTGCCGCAGGCCGCCCCGTTCCTGGTCGCCCCGATGGTGATGATCATGCTCTTCCAGATCGGCCTGGTCACCATGACCCGGTCCCTGGAGCAGGCCCTCAACCCACGACTCCGGGACAGGTGAGCCCAGTGACCGACCACCCCGCCGCCCCGGCCGCCGGGAAGGCCCCGGCCGGAGGCCCCGCCGAAGGGGCGCTGCTCTCCGTCCGCGGCGTCGACGTCGGCTACCGGACCGGGCGCAGAACCCGGGTCACCGCCGTCCGCGACGTCTCCTTCGACCTCTACCCCGGCCAGTCCATGGCGCTGGTCGGCGAGTCCGGCTGCGGCAAGACCACCCTCGGCCTCGGCCTGCTCCGGCTGCTCCCGCGCACGGGCGTCGTCTCCTCGGGGGAGATCCTCTTCCGCCGTAAGGACGGCCGGCTCGTCGACGTCCGCACCCTCGCCCGGGAGGACCTGCGCCGGTTCCGCTGGAACGAGGCCGCCATGGTCTTCCAGGGCGCCATGAACGCGTTCAACCCCGTGCTGCGCATCGAGGACCACTTCCTCGACACCTTCCGCGCCCACGAGGGCGGACGGCGCCGCCCCCGCAAGGAGATCCTGGAGCAGTCCGCCGACCTGCTCACGACGGTCCGGCTCGACCCCGCCCGCGTCCTGGGGAGCTTCCCCCACGAGCTGTCCGGCGGCATGCGCCAGCGCGCCCTCATCGCGCTCGCCCTCGCCCTGAAGCCGCAGCTCCTCATCCTCGACGAGCCCACGACCGCGCTGGACATCCTCACCCAGCGCTCCATCGTCGAGCGCCTCGCCGAACTCCGCGACGAACTGCGGTTCGCGATGGTCTTCATCACCCACGACCTGGGCCTGGCCGCCGAACTCGCCGACCGCGTCGGCACCATGTACGCGGGCCGCATGATCGAGACCGGCACCACCCGCGACATCTTCTACCGGGCCCGCCACCCCTACACGTCGGCGCTGATCAACTCCGTGCCGCCCGTCGCGGGCGACCTCACCGTCCCGCAGTCGCTGCCGGGCGGACCGCCCAGCCTCACCGCGCTGCCGCCGGGCTGCTCCTTCGCCCCGCGCTGCGCGCACGCCGTCGACGCCTGCTCGCACACCCGCCCCACCCTGGACGTGCTCCGGACCCGCGCCGAGGGGCTGAGCCACGCCGCGGCCTGCCTGCGTACCCACGAACTCCTCGAGGGGGCCACCCGTGATTGACCGCACCGCACCCGCGCCCCGGCCGGACCGCGCGGCCCCCGCCGCCGGGGGACCGGACGGAGGCGGCCCGTCCGCCGAGGCCGCAACGGAGGCCGCCGCCCTGCGCGAGGCCGCCCCGCCCGTCCTCAGCCTCAAGGGGGTCCACCAGGTCTTCGGCACCCCGCGCGGCGACGTCCCCGCTGTCGCCGGGGTCGACCTGGAGGTTCGCCCCGGACAGGTGCTGTGCCTGGTCGGCGAGTCCGGCTGCGGCAAGACCACCAGCGCCCGCATGGCCGCGGGACTCGCCGCCCCCACCGCGGGCTCCGTCCTCTTCCGGGGCAGGGACGTCGCCGCGATGGACAAGCACGAGCGCTCCGTGTTCCGCCGCGCCGTCCAGTACATCCACCAGGACCCCTACGCCTCCCTCAACCCGGTGCGCACCGTCTACTCCACGGTCTCCGCCGGACTGCGCCGCCACAAGATGGTCAAGGACCGCCACGAGGCCCGCCGGGCCGTCACCGAGCTCCTGGAGCGGGTCGACCTCACCCCCGCCGAGGACTACCTCGACAAGTACCCGCACCAGATGTCCGGCGGCCAGCGCCAGCGCGTCGCCGTCGCCCGTGCGCTCGCGATGAACCCCGAGGTGATCATCGCCGACGAGTCCACCTCGATGCTGGACGTGTCGATCCGCGTCAGCCTGCTCAACACCCTGGGGAAGCTGCGGGACGAGCTGGGCGTCAGCTTCCTGTTCATCACCCACGACCTGGCCGTGGCCAAGTACTTCGCGTGGGACGGCGAGATCGCCGTCATGTACCTGGGCAAGGTCGTCGAGCACGGCCCCACGCCGCAGGTGGTCAACGACCCCCGGCACCCCTACACCCGCGCCCTCGTCTCCGCCGTGTGCGAGCCGGACCCCGACCTGGCCTGGACCAAGGAGCGGGTCCGGCTGCGCAGCGCCGACATCCCCGACCTCACCGACCTGCCGCCCGGCTGCGACTTCCACCCGCGCTGCCCCCTCTACGCGCAGGGCGCCTGCGACACCCTCCGACCGCCGCTGGTGCCCAGCCACGACCGCCTGCTCGCCTGCCACGTGGTCACCGGGGAGTGAGGACGTGCTCCTCCTCGTCGGCCGCTTCGCCCTCCTGGCCGGAGCGTTCCTCACCCTGGCCAGTGCCCTCCTCGCCGTACTGAATCCCCCCGGCTCAGCCGAGTTCGTCATAAGCGTCGTCACCGTCGTGATCGGCCTCGCCGTGCTCTCCCTCGGACTGATCGCCGTCCTACTGGAAAGGAAGAGTCAAGAATGACCTTCACCCCCTCGGACAACCCCCTCATGCGGGACCTGAGCCGGCGCCGCCTGCTCCGCGCGGTCGGGTTCGGCGCGGCCGGAGCGGCGGGCGCGGGCCTGCTCACCTCCTGCGCCGGCGGTGACCGGGCGTCGAGCGGCGCCACCCAGTTCACCGGCGTCTTCGACTACGACCTGGACTCCCAGACGCGCAACGTCCACGTCGAGGACGGGGCGCTGCTGCTCAACTCCGTCTACAAGGACCTGTTCCTGTGCACGGGCGGCATCTACAACTGGCGCACGCACGAGTGGGACTACCTGCTCCTGGAGGGCACCGAGTGGGACGGCGACAACCTGATCGTCACCCTGCGCTCGGGCCTGAGGTGGAGCGACGGCACCGACCTGACCTCCGACGACATGATCCAGAGCTACGCCATGCGCGTCCTGGAGGCCCCGGTGTGGGGCGTCGGCTTCCCGCAGGTCCAGGAGCTGGAGCAGCTGGACGCGGTGAGCGTGCGCCTGGGGTTCGACGACCCCTTCCCCAACATCGAGCGCAGCATCATCAAGCACCGCATCGTCAGCAAGACCACCTACGCCGACTTCGGCGAGCGCGCCGTGCAGATGGTCGCCGACGGCGTCCGCCAGGGCGACGACGAGCACACGGAGTTCAACGCCGAGTTCATCGAGTTCAACCCCGACGAGATCATCTGCAGCGGCCCGTACCGCTTCGACCCGGAGCAGATGTCCGACGCGCGGATCACCCTGGTCCGCAACGAGGAGGGCTACCAGGGCACGGAGGTGCTGTTCGACGAGGTCGTCATCCACAAGGGCGACAACCGCCAGTCCGCCCTCCTGGTGCAGCAGGGCGAGGTGGACTACTCCACCCTCGCCCCCTCCGCCGCCGACCAGCAGGCGTTCCAGGGGGTGGAGGGCTTCACCTGGATCGAGCACGCGGGCTACGACGGCTGCGGCCTGATGTTCAACTACGCCGCCAAGCCCGAGCTCCAGGACGTGCGGGTGCGCAAGGCCCTCGCGCACATCCTCGACAGCGACACCGTCGGCCAGGTGGCCCGCGGCGAGGGCTACACCCGGGTCGAGCACTACGCGGGGCTGGTGGACCTCCAGGCGGAGGAGATCTTCACCGCCGACGAACTGGCCGGGTTCGAGCGCTACGACCAGGACCTGGACAGGGCCGCCGAACTCCTGGAGGAGGCGGGCTGGACCAGGCGGGACGGCGTCTGGCACACCTCCGAGGGCGAGCCGGCCAGCTACGAGATCATCGGCGTCGCCGGCTGGGGCGACTTCGAGCTGACCGCCACGCAGGTGGAGGAGGCCTGGAACGACTTCGGCATCACCACGACCGCCCGAAACGTTCCGCAGGACAACCCCTGGGGCATCTGGGGCGCCGGCGACTTCGAGGTCGCGGTCCGCCACTGGGGCAACCCGGAGATCCCCGACTACTGGGGGGCCTTCCAGATGAACTTCCTGCTGGAGAACTCGGGCACCGAGGAGTCCCCGGGCCAGTCGTTCGACCTCAACGTGGAGAGCCCCTCCCAGGGCGAGGTCGACCTGGCCGAGCTGGTCGAGGTCGCCAAGCAGGCGGAGACCGAGGAGGAGCAGACGGAGGCACTGAAGACGATGGCCATCGTCTTCAACGAACTCCTGCCGCGCATCCCCATCTGGACGTACAAGTACCTGGCCCCCGCGGTGGAGGGCGTGCGGGTGCAGTCCTTCGACAAGGAGCACCCGGCCGCCAACAACGAGCAGTACCAGGACAACCACGTCATCCTGTCGCTGATCCAGGGCGACCTGGCGCCGGTCGAGGAGTAGCCGTCGGGCCGGTGCGGCCTGCCCGCACCGGCCCGCCTCCGGGCGGTGCGCCGGAGGCGGGCGGGGACGGGTCCGGGCCCGTCCCCGCCCTTCGTGAAATGCCGACCGCTCCTACGCGTGCGCGAGGGGAGGGGCGGTCCCCGCCACGTCGGCGGAAGGGAGGCGACAAGGCCCCTTCGCCTACGCAATCGTCCGCGTTCCGGGATTTTCTCCCCGATCGCCGACGAGCACCGCGAACACCGTTCCCGGGAGGCTCGGAATTGCCCTCGAAACGGCCTGAAGTCGTGGTGGATTCCCAGCTCAGGGCTTATGAGGGGGCCTCGGGTCGGTGTGTGGCGAAGGGCCGGGCGCCGGACGGGCCCGTGGCTCCTCTTCCGCTGCCCCGCCGGAGGAACGCGGAGTCGCGATGGTCGCCGCCGCCGCGCTCCCGCAGGTTGCGTCCACACCATTGCCGTCCAGGATTCGGTCAGATTGTGCGGCATTTTCCGGTCTGTCTGTTGTTGGCGTGAGGGAGGATTTCGCACCTTTCGGCACTCTCTCGCGCCCACCCGCTCGCGAGGTCTCCGCCTCCGCCGCCTCCCCGGCGGCGGGGGGTGCGTCGTTCGGGTGGGCCGCCCCGGTGTGCCGGGAGCGCCTTGTGCGGGTACGCTCCTCGGCAGGCGGTTCCGGGGGCACCGCATCCCCGGTCCACCCCCGCCGCGGGCGGGTCCCGCGTACCGCTGCCGCCCCGGGTTGTGTGTGACGAAGATCGTCGGGACCGGCGAGGGTGGTGGCCCATCGGTCGGCGCAGGTGGACGACCAGTCCTCCAGGGTCGTGTCCGTGCTGGTCACAGCCTCTATCGGACGCGCCGGGCCAAGCGTGTGGAACCGTGCGGACATGTACTTGCGAGGAGCGAATCGGGCAAATGCCCACAAGCTTCTCAAAAGTGATCTGGTGTACGATGTGCGGCGTTCTCGCACGTCAGGAGCGTCCGTCCTGCCGCCTTTCCGATGCTTCCCCGATTCGTCTGCCAAGCCGCGAGACCTTTGTTAGTCTGACGAACCGAACGACGGTTCTCGGTGGAAGTACAGGAATTGTGCGGGGCATGCATACTTGTGGCCGGATTGGGCGTCAGCACCCGTCTGGTCCCCGCGCGCACGGGGGTGCTCCGCCCTCGTCCAGGCGTTCCTCCGGTGCAGGGGGCACCCGGCTGCCACGGGTGCGCCCTCTCGGCCTCCGACGCGGCCACCTCCCAGTTCAGGGGCGGTGGTGCGGGGCCGCCGCCGATCCGCCCACCTGATTCGAGGAGACGAGATTGTGGCAGAGGCGCCGTCACCGCGAGACAGCTCCGGCCCCCGCTCCGGCGGGGACGGACCGATGATGTCGACGGAGGACGGGCAAGGAGCCAAACGAGAAGGAAGGTTCCGCAGGGCCATCTCCCGGATGGTCAGGGTCCAGGAACCGCCGTCACCGGAGACCGAGCAAGGAAATCCCGTGCATCATCCCGTGCATCCGCACTCGCAGACCCCCGGCCGCACGTCGGACCGGGAAGGCGGCCAGCACACTGCCGGTGCCGCTCCCGCAGCCAAGGAGACGGCGGAGTCCGGCGGCGACACCCTCCCGCCCGTGACAGACACCGCCGCCACCGGGCCCTTCTCGGGATCGGCCGAGAACGGATACCGCCCCGCATCCAGGGCGAGCGCTCCCAACCCCTACACGACCCGGCGGGTGAGCAACGTCGACGACGTCGACACCGGCGCCACCCCGGTCACGCAGTGGCGCGGCGTCGGGCTCGACGAGCCCGAACCGCGCAGCCCGCACATCCCCGCCACGACGGACACCATGACCGACACCTCCTCCTCGCCAGAGCGCGCAGAGCGGCCCGAGGCCCCTGCGACGCACACACCGGCCCCCGAGCCCCAGCGCCAGGAGGCCCCCGCCTCCGAGACCAGATGGCCCGAGCCCCGCACGGGAACCCCCCAGGCGGCGCAGCAGGGCCAGGAGGCGTGGCAGCGGCCCGCCGACCGGCCCCAGCAGCCCTCCGCCGGTTCGGGCGAGCCCCGGGCGGAGCGGCCCCAGGCCCCGCAGCCGGAGCGCCCCGAGGCGCCGGCGCCGTCCCCCTACCAGCAGCCGAGCGCCCCGCACGAGCCGCCCGTCCAGGAGCGCTACTCCGAGCAGCGGTACGGCGACGCGCCGCGCGCGGGCCAGCAGTACCCGGGCGACCGGAGCCAGGCCCCGCAGCCCCCCGACGGCCGGTACGCGGCCCCCTACCAGGGCGACGGACGCCACCAGGGCCCGGCCCCGCAGGCCGGCCAGTACCAGGGCGAGGCCCCCCGGGGCGGCCAGTACGGCAACCCCTACGAGCCGCGCTACTCCGGGCACGAGCAGTACCAGCCCCACCCGCAGGCCCCCGCCGGCTACCCGGCGCACCGGCAGGACGCCTACGCGCCCCCGCCGCCCCCGCAGTACGGCGCCTACGCGCCGCCGCAGGGCCAGCCCGTGCCGCCGCAGCACGCGCCCTACCCGGCGCCGTACCCGCAGCAGCCCGTGGTCGCCTACCCGAGTCCCTACCCGATGCCCTTCCAGCCGCCCGGCTACGTGCTCCACGGCCAGCCGGTCTTCTACCCGGGGCAGTACAACCCCTACGGCCAGCCCGTCCAGCACGTCATCGTGCTCGCCGCCGGGCAGCAGCCGCAGGTGATCACCACCGAGTCCGCCAGTGCGCTGCTGGCCGAGCACGCCGGGCGCACCACCGCCGAGGAGGTGCGGGAGGACAGGGCGGCCGAGCGGGCCAGGGCCGTGGAGGAGGCCGCGCCCGCCCCCGCGGTCGCCGCGGAGCCCGAGCCCAAGGCCGTCACCGGGGCCCCGGCCGCCCCGATCGAGGCCTCCGAGCCCGGCACGGCCGCCGCCCCCGAGGAGGAGCGGGCCCCGGCGCAGCCGGAGGCCCCCAGCGACCTCCCCGAGCGCGCCGCGCTCGTCGAGGAGATCGCCGCGCTGCGCGGCAAGCAGGGCACCCTCCTCAACGAGGCGCTCGCCGGCCTGGCGATGCGCGACCTCTCGCTCGTGGACGCGCTGCTGGAGATGGTCGAGGAACTGGAGACCGACGCCCAGGACCCCGACCTGCTCGACAAGCTCTTCCAGATCGACAACTTCGCGACCCGGATGCGGCGCAACGGGGAGAACCTCCTGGTGCTCACCGGACACGACGGCGGCGAGTCCGACGCCCACGACGAGATCGTCCCCCTGCTCGACGTCGCCCGCGCGGCCACGTCCGAGATCAAGGACTACCCCAGGGTCCGCCTGGGCAAGCTCCCGCAGACCTCCATCACCGGTATGGCGGCCGACGACATCAGCCACCTCCTCGCCGAGCTGCTGGACAACGCCACCGCCAACTCGCCCGAGCACTCCCAGGTCGTGATCAGCGGCCAGGAGATGGACGACGGCCGCCTCATGATCGTCGTCGAGGACGAGGGCGTGGGCATCCCCGAGAACCAGCTGGCCGAGCTCAACGCCCGCCTGGGCGGTCAGCCGGTCCTCGACGACGAGGTGCCCCGCCACATGGGCCTCTACGTCGCGAGCCGGATCGCGATCAAGCACGGGCTGGAGACCAGACTCGAATCCCGGTCCTTCCGCGGGGTGAGCGCCTACGCGATCATCCCCAAGGAGCTGCTGCGCGTGGCCACCCCCCGCACGCCCGGACAGGCGCGCACGTCCACGATCCCGACGGTCAAGGCCCCCGCGGCCCCCGTCGCCCCGGCGGCCCCCCGGCCCATCCCGGGCACCGGCGCGAACGGGGCCCCCGCGGCAGCCCCCAAGGAAGGCGCGGCCTCCGCGGTCACCGCGGCCGGGCTGCCCCGGCGCAGCGCCACCCCGCACGGCTCTCCCCTGCGGAGGATGCCGCGCCCCGGGACGGTCACGGAACCCCCCAAGGGCCGCGCCGACACCCCGCCCAAGCTGACGGGGGAGGCCAGGGCCGCGCAGATCCGCGACGAGCTCGGCGACTTCCTCGAAGGGGAGCGCGCCGCTCTGGAGGGCGAGGAGATCGAGGGCGACGACAAGTGACGCCACCGTTCCCCAGGGGCTCACAGGAGCACCCCCCGGTGTGCACGCACACCCTCCGTACACAGCGAACCCGATACTCGGCCGAGGCAGGTAGGACACAACGATGACTGAATCCGTGAACGACAGCGTGGAGAACTTCTCGTGGCTCATCGACCGGTTCGTCCGGGACGTGCGGGGCGTCGAGCACGCCGTGGTGGTCTCGTCCGACGGCCTGGTCCTGACCCACTCCAGTGACTTCCCCGAGGAGCACGCCGAGCAGCTCGCGGCCATCGCCAGCGGTCTGCACAGCCTCGCGGTCGGTGGAGCCCAACTGTTCCAGCGCGGTGAGTGCGAGCAGCTGCTCGTGCGCTTCAACCACGGCCACCTCTTCATCATGGCCATCAGCGACGGTTCCTGCATGGCGGTCCTCACCGCCCCCGGCACGGAACTCAAGCTCGTCGGCTTCCAGATGGCCAAGCTGGTCGAGAACGTGGCCCACGTTCTCACGCCGCAGCTGCGCTCGCAGCTGCGCGAAGTCATCCAGAACTGACGAGGGTGACCCGTGACGGTTCGGCAGGAATGAGGTTGCTGCGGCTATGAGCTTCCGCAGGCGAAGGAGTAACCGTGTCCGCCCGTTCACCTTCACCGGTGGGCGGACGCGGTCACGGCATCCGCTGATGGTGCAGACCCTGGTCTCGACGTCCGAGCCCGGGCAGGAACCTCCTGGCACCCTCATGCCGGAGTCGATCAACATCTACAAACTGTGCCGGGAGACCCGGTCGCTCGCCGAGGTGTCGGCCGAGCTGAACATCCCCCTGGGCGTCACACAGGTACTGGTCAGCGACCTGGCCGAGCAGGACCTCGTGTACATCCACCCGACCATCACCGGCAGCAGTCCATCGGAAAACCAGGTTCTGGAGAGGGCTCTTCGTGGTCTCGAACGACTTTTCCAGTGACAAGCGGTCGAATCGCAAGAAGATGTCGAGCAAGATCGTCATCGCCGGTGGCTTCGGCGCCGGCAAGACGACCTTGGTGCGCTCGGTGTCGGAGATTCCCCCGGTCACGACAGAGGCGATCATGACCGAGGCGAGCGTCGGACACGACGACACCTCGGTCACCCCCGACAAGACGACCACCACCGTCGCGATGGACTTCGGCCGCATCACCATCGACGACGAGCTGGTCATGTACATGTTCGGAACCCCGGGCCAGGCCCGGTTCTGGTTCATGTGGGACGACCTCGTCCGCGGTGCCGTGGGCGCCGTCGTCGTGGTCGACTGCCGAAGGCTCGCGGACTCCTTCGACGCCGTCGACTACTTCGAGACGAACAAGCGCATCCCCTACATCGTGGCGCTGAACAAGTTCGAGGGCCACCTCGACTACACCTCCGAGCAGGTCCGCGAGGCCCTGGAGGTCAGTCCCGAGGTGCCGATCATCGACTTCGACGCCCGCAACCGCCTGTCCAGGGGCGATGTGCTCAAGGCACTTCTCAGGTACGCCCTGGAGCACAACCGCACCAGCGAGCCCGTCGCCTGACGGGTGGGGAGGCCTCGGCCTCCCCACGGCCCCGTAGATTCCCCAGGAAAGTTAGCGAACATGCGCAAGATCCTTATCGTCGGCGCGGGTCACGCCGGCCTGCACCTGGCTCACGGTCTCCTGAACCACGGCTACGACGTCACGGTGATCACGGGGCAGTCCTCGCTGGAGATCAGGACCGGCAAACCCTCCATCTCCCAGTTCACCTTCCCCACGGCCCTGGAGTGCGAGCGCAAGTTCGACCTCGACTTCTGGAGCGCGCTCTCACCGCAGATCCGCGAGCAGAAGCTGGCCGTGTACAGGGAGGGGCAGCCCGTGATGGCCGTGAAGGGGCGCTCCGACCCCGGCAACGGCTACTCGGTGTCGGTCGACCGCCGGGTGAAGATGGCCGACTGGCTGGAGTCCTTCGAGGACCGGGGCGGCAAGGTCGTGATCCACGGCGTCACGGTGACCGACCTGGACTACTTCTCCCGGATGTTCGACCTGATCGTCGTCGCGGTCGGCCACGGCGAGCTGGGCCAGCTCTTCGACTACGACGACAGCCGCTTCAGCGGGACGCGGCCCAGGGCTCTCGCCCAGGCCTACGTCTACGACCTGTGGCCCCCGGACACGGGGGACTCGGCGAACATCGGCTGGTTCGGGGTGACGGAGGAGGCCGGGAACATCCTCCTGCTCCCGATGCTCACCCAGGAGGGGCCCGCCCACAACATCCTCCTGGTGGACAAGAAGGGCGGCCCGATGGACGCCTGGCCGGACCGGCCGGGCCCCGAGGAGCAGCTGCGGCGCATGAAGGACCTCATGCGCAAGTACGCCCCTGAGTTCTTCGAGCGAGCCAAGGACGCCGTCCTGATGGACGGCCGCAGCACCCTCGTCGAAGACCTCACCCCCCAGGTGCGCAACCCGGTGGGGACCCTGCCGTCCGGCGGCAAGGTCATCGGCATGGCCGACGTGGTGGTGACCATGGACCCGTTCGTGGGACAGAGCTGGAACAACTCCACACGGTGTGCCGAGGCCTACCTGGAGAGCATCATCGAACGCGGTGACCAGGTGTTCGACGAAGAGTTCATGATCACAGCCTTCGACCGCTTCTGGGAATTCGGACAGGACAACCAGGAGTGGGCCGAGTTCGCCTCGTCGATGGTCGAGCAGGCTCTGCCCGAGCACATCATGAACGTCATGAACGCGGCGTCCGAGTTTCCCGAGATCGCCGATCGGTGGATTCAGGGATGGGACTGCCCGTCGGACTACAAGACGTGGATGTTCGATCCCGTGGTCGCCGAGAGGTACATCAGCGAGGTCCGGGCCCGGCACGCCGGCTGATCCCGGCCCACGTCCGGTGCTTCAGGCCCGGCGCCTCTCGGGCGCCGGGCCTTTTCGCGTATCACACGGGGTGTCCCACGGCTGAGGCGGGGTGACGGGATGAATTGTTGCTTCGCCATTAATCGTTTACTCTCCTGACCGAAATTATCTGTCCGAAAGGGAACCCTCTATTGTCAGTGCTCCTAATCAGGGGTTACGCTCTAGCGAGTTGGATCCCGTTTGACCCCGAATGGTGTTTCCTGGGGTAGTTCTTGTGGTCCTCAGAAGCTCCGGGGCTCGGTACTCCCCAGTGTGTGAATACCGCCCCGGTCCAGTGTTCACGGCGTGCATTTGCACGGGCAGGGCACCGGCCCTCGGCGGTGTCCGGAACATCGAGGACAGTCGAGAGTGAAGGGCAGCGAACGTGAGTGGCGGACCTGCAGGAACCCTGACCAATAGTTCCTGGGAGCCCATCGCCATCGTGGGGATATCCTGCCGCCTGCCGGGCGCCGGCACGCCGGAGGCGTTCTGGAGGATGCTGAGCGAGGGGCGGGAGGCGATCTCGCCGCCCCCCGAGCGCCTGGGCGGGGGCTCCGCGGAGCGCGGACCGGAGTGGGGGGGCTACCTCCACGACGCGGAGTGCTTCGACGCCGGGTTCTTCGGCATCTCACCACGCGAGGCCCTGGCCATGGACCCCCAGCAACGGCTCATGCTCGAGTTGGGCTGGGAAGCGGTGGAGCGGTCCCGGACGGCCCCCGGAGCGCTGCGCGACGCCCGCGTGGGCGTGTTCGCCGGCGCGATCAACTCCGACTACGCGCTCCTCCACGACCGCGGCGGCTCCGAAGCCATCACCCACCACACCCTGACCGGCACCAACCGGGGCATGATCGCGAACCGGCTCTCCCACTTCCTGGGACTGCGCGGCCCCAGCCTCACCGTGGACTCCGGACAGTCCTCCGCCCTGGTCAGCGTGCACCTGGCGGTCGAGAGCCTGCGCCGGGGCGAGTCCGACCTCGCCCTGGCCGGCGGCGTCAACCTGATCCTGGTCCCCGAGAGCACCGAGCGCGTCGCCCGCTTCGGGGGCCTGTCGCCCAGCGCCCGCAGCCACACCTTCGACTCCCGGGCCGACGGCTACGTGCGCGGCGAGGGCGGCGCCGTCGTCGTGCTCAAACCACTGGGCCGTGCGCTGGCGGAGGGCGACCGCGTCCACGCCGTCATCCACGGCGGAGCGGTCAACCACTCCGGCGCCACCGAGTACCTCACCAGGCCCACGGTCGAGGGCCAGGCCGACGTGGCCCGTGCGGCCTACGCCAACGCGGGCAAGGAGCCCGGCCAGGTCGCCTACGTGGAACTGCACGGCACCGGCACCCCGGCGGGCGACCCCGTTGAGGCCGCAGCCCTCGGCGAGGTGTTCGCCGAGGGCCGGGAGGAACCGCTGCGCGTGGGCTCTGCCAAGACCAACGTGGGCCACCTGGAGGGCGCCTCGGGCATCGTCGGGCTGATCAAGACCGCCCTCGGCCTGGAGCACCAGCAGATCCCCCCGACCCTGAACTTCAGCGAGCCCCACCCCGCCATCGACCTCGACGCCCTGGGCCTGGCGGTGCAGACCCGACGCGAGCCCTGGCCGAGCCACGCCCCCCTGGCGGGGGTGTCCTCCTTCGGCATGGGCGGCGCCAACTGCCACCTGGTCCTCGGCCCCGCCCCCGTCGCCGGCCGAGCCACCGCCGAGACGCCCGCGTCGCGCACCCTGGACCCTGTCCCGTGGGTGCTGACGGGACGCTCCGAGGAGGCGCTGCGCGCCCAGGCCTCGGCCCTGCACGCCTACGTGTCCGCCAACCCCGGCGTCCGGGCCCGCGACGTCGGCCTCTCCCTGGCCACCACCAGGGACGTGTTCGAGCACCGCGCCGTGGTCTTCGCCGCGGGAGAGGGCGGGACCAGGGAGCTGGAGTCCGTGCGCCCCGAGGGCCCCGCCGTCGTGGGCGGACCCGGACCGGTCCTCGTCTTCCCCGGTCAGGGCGGGCAGTGGCTCGGCATGGGCCGCGACCTGCTCGACGGGGAGGGGGCCATGGCCGAGGAGTTCACCCGCAGCGTCGCCGAGTGCGAACGCGCGCTGGACCCCTACGTGGACTGGGCGCTCACCTCCGTCCTGCGCGGTGAGCCGCAGGCCCCGCCCCTGACCGGCGGCCAGGCACGGGCGGACGTCGTCCAGCCGGTGCTGTGGGCGGTCATGGTCTCCCTCGCCCGGGTGTGGGAGTCCCTCGGTGTGCAGCCCTCGGCGGTGGTCGGGCACTCCCAGGGCGAGCTGGCGGCCGCGTGCGTGGCCGGCGCGCTCACCCTGGACGAGGCGGCCCGGATCGTGGCGCTGCGCAGCCGTGCCCTGACCGCGCTCGCGGGCAGCGGGGCCATGGCCTCGCTGGGCGTCACCCCCCCGGAGGCGGAGAAACTGGCCCGCTCCCTGCCCGACCTGCACGTGGCGGCCGTCAACGGCCCCTCGTCCGTGGTGGTGTCGGGGAACCCGCACTCGGTGCGCGAGGCCGTGGAGCGCTGCGTGGACGGCGGAGCACACGGAGCCCTGGTCGACGTGGACTACGCGTCGCACTCCGCCCACGTGGAGCGCATCCGCGACAGCGTCACCCAGTACCTCGGGAAGGTGCGCTGGCGCCGTCCGCGGATCCCCGTCTACTCCACGCTCACCGGCGGGGAACTGGGCAGGACCCCCATGGACGCGGCGTACTGGTACTCCGGGCTGCGCAACCCCGTCCTGTTCGCCGACGCCGTCGACGCCCTGGTGGCGGACGGCCACCGGATCTTCCTGGAGGTGGGCCCGCACCCGGTGCTGGCGCACGGAGTCCGCGGCTCCCTGGAGCGCGCGGGCGTCTCCGGCCACGTGCTCAAGACCCTGCGGCGCGGCGAGGGGGACGAGGCGCAACTGCTCACGGCCGCGGCCCGCGCCTTCAGCGCGGGCGTGGACATCGACTGGCCCGTGCTGTTCGAGGGCACCGGCGCGCGCCGCACGGACCTTCCCACCTACCAGTTCCAGCGCAGGGCCTTCTGGCCGGAAGGGGCCGACGGGCTCCGCCACGAGGGCTCGGTGAGCTGGGCCCCGCCGCAGCCGGCCGCCGGGGAGGGCGGGGCCGGAGCACCCCGCACGGAGACGGTCGCCGGCCTGGTGTACGCGTGCACGGCACGCGTCCTGGACCGCGACGCGCTCGACCCGGGGGACGAGCACCGGGCGTTCCGGGACCTGGGCTTCGACTCCGTCATGACGCTCGAACTGCGGGACGCGGTCCAGGCGGCCACCGGCGTTCGGCTGGACGACACCCTCCTGTTCGAGGTGCCCACCCCGGCCGGGCTGGCGGACTTCCTCACCGGCGAACTGGGCGGCGACGAGATCACGACGGCAGGGGAGGCCGGGCCCGAACGGCCCGCCGCGACGGGCCGTCGGCCGGAGTCCGCCGGGGTCCGGCCCGTCCGGGAGCCCGCCGCGGACGACCCCATCGCCATCACGGCCATGGCCTGCCGCCTGCCGGGCGGCGCGTCCTCGCCGGAGGAGCTGTGGCGCCTGGTCGAAGAGGGCGTGGACGCCGTCGGGGACTTCCCCGACAACCGGTTCTGGGACCTGGACGCCCTCTACGACCCCGAACCCGGGACCCCCGGCCGCACCTACACCCGCCGGGGCGGGTTCCTGTACGACGCCGACATGTTCGACGCCGACTTCTTCGGGATCTCCCCGCGCGAGGCCGACGCCATGGACCCCCAGCAGCGGCTGCTCCTGGAGACCTCCTGGGAGGCGGTCCAGCGAGCCGGGCTCTCCACCGACGACCTGCGCGGGGAGCAGGTCGGCGTGTTCGTCGGCGCGATGCCCGGCGACTACGGCCCCCGGCTGTCCGACCCCGCGGGGCAGGGAGACGCCGGGTACCGGCTCACCGGTTCGACGATGAGCGTGGCCTCCGGGCGCGTCGCCTACGTGCTCGGGCTGAGGGGCCCGGCGCTCACCATCGACACCGCCTGCTCCTCCTCCCTGGTGGCCCTCCACCAGGCGGCGGAGGCGATCCGCAGGGGCGAGTGCGCGATGGCGCTCGCCGGCGGCGTCACCGTGATGTCCTCGCCCGGCATGTTCCTGGAGTTCTCCGCCCAGCGCGGGCTGTCCGCCGACGGCCGGTGCAAGGCCTTCTCCGACGACGCGGACGGAACCGCGTGGGCGGAGGGCGCCGGGATGCTCCTCCTGGAGCGCGCCTCCCGGGCGAGGCGGGCCGGACGGCCCGTCCTGGCCCTGCTCCGCGGCAGCGCGGTCAACTCCGACGGCGCCAGCAACGGGCTCACCGCCCCCAACGGCAAGGCACAGGAGGACGTCATCGAGCGGGCCCTGGCCGCCTCCGGGCTGGAGGCCGGCGAGGTGGACGCCGTGGAGGCCCACGGCACCGGTACCCGGCTCGGCGACCCGATCGAGGCCAGGGCGCTCATCTCCGTGTACGGCCGTGGCAGGGGCGACGGCGCCGAGCCGCTGCGCCTGGGCTCGCTCAAGTCCAACATCGGGCACGCGCAGGCCGCCGCCGGCGTCGCCGGGGTGATCAAGACCGTGCAGGCCCTGCGCCACGGGCGCCTGCCCAGGACCCTCCACGCCGACGCCCCCACCAGCAGGGTGGGCTGGGACGGCAGCGGGGTGCGCCTGCTCACCGAGAACGAACCCTGGCCCGACACCGGCCGCCCCCGGCGCGCGGCGGTGTCCTCCTTCGGTATCAGCGGGACCAACGCCCACCTCGTCCTGGAGGGGGTCTCCGACGAGGGCGCCCCCGTCCTGCTGCCGGACCTGCCCTTCCGGCGCCGCAGGCACTGGGCGCCGCCCGTCACGGCCCCCGCCCCGACCGGTACCGCGCTGCTCGCGGACGAGGGGCTGGAACTTGCCGACGGCTCCACCGTGTTCACGGGAGCGGTCGGCGCAGCCGACCACCCCTGGACCGCCGACCACGGGCTGCTGGGCCGGACCATCCTCCCGGGGACGGCCCTGGCCGAACTCGCCCTGCACGCGGGCGCGCGCACCGGGAGCCCGGTCGTCACCGACCTGACCCTGGAGACGCCCCTGGCCCTGCCCCGGAACGGGGCGGCCGCGGTGCAGGTGACCGTGGGCGGACCGGACCGGCAGGGACGCCGCGAGGTGGGCGTCCACTCGCGCCGGGAGGGCGGCGGGGGGTGGACCCGGCACGCCTCCGGCATGCTCGAACCCGAGGACGACGCGAGTGCCTGGGGTGCCGGGGCCGGAGCAGCGGGGACGGGTTCCACCGAGGCGACGCCCACCTGGTCGACGGCCGGCGCCTCCCCCCTGGAGTTCGACGCCGACGCCGAGTACCAGGGCCTGGCCCGGCGCGGCTACGCCTACGGCCCCGTTTTCCGGGGCCTGCGCCGCGCCTGGCGCGACCGGGACGGAGCGCTCCTGGCCGAGGTCGCCCTGCCCGGCCGCACGCGCGGTACCTTCGAGGGGCCCCACCCGGCCCTGCTGGACGCCGCCCTGCACGCGGTGCTCCTGTTCGGCTCCTCCGGGGGCGGGGTGCCACTGGTCCCCTTCGCCTGGACCGGGGTCCGGACGGTCTCTGCCGTCGCACCGCCCGCCGAGCTGCGGGTGCGGTGGGAGGCGCTCGGCCGGGACCGCCACCGGCTCACCGCCTTCGACGGTGACGGGGCGCGCGTCCTGACCGTCGACGAGCTCGTCATGCGCCCCGTCGACACCGACGCCCTCCCGCAGTCGCCGGAGGAGCCCGGACTGTACCGGCTGCGGTGGGAGGCCCTGGAAGCGCCAGATCCGGGGCGGGACATCCCGACCGGCCTCGCCTCCCTGGACGCCTTGGACCCCGACGGGCCCGTGCCCGACGTGGTCTACGCCGAACTCCCGCCGCGCGCGGTCTACGCCGACCACGGATCGGTCCCCGACGCCGTGCGCGAGGGGCTGCGCTCGGCCCTGGGGTCGGTGCGCTCGTGGCTGTCCGACGAGCGTACGGGGCACGCACGCCTGGTGCTGGTGACCTGGCGCGCGGTGGTGGCCCACCCCGACGACCGGCTCAGCGGCCTCGCGGCGTCCCCGGCGTGGGGCCTGCTGCGCTCGGCCCAGCGCGAGCACCCCGACCGCCTGGTGATCGTCGACTCCGACGGCTCCGAGGACTCCCACAGGGCGCTGGCCACCGTCGCGGACCTGGGCGAGCCCCAGCTGGCGCTGCGGTCGGGCGGGGTCCTGGTACCCCGCCTCGCCCCGGCGGAGGAGGAGGGGGCGCCCTCCCCGGCCGGCGCCCTGTGGCGGCTCGGCAGCCGTGGGGCCGGGTCACTGGACTCCCTCGCACCGGTGCCCGCCCCGGAGGCGGCCGCGCCGCTGGGGGAGGGACAGGTGCGCATCTCCGTCCGCGCCGCCGGCGTGAACTTCCGCGACGTCGTGGTCGCGCTCGGCATGGTCGACGACGACTACGGGATGGGGCTCGAAGGGGCGGGGATCGTCCTGGAGACCGGCCCCGGGGTCACCGACCTGGAGCCGGGGGACCGGGTCACGGGCATGTTCGGCGGGGCCTTCGGCCCGATGGCGGTGGCCGACCGCCGCCACATCACCCGCATCCCCGAGGGCTGGTCCTTCGAGCAGGCGGCCGCCGTGCCGGTCGTCTACCTGACCGCCTACCACGGCCTGGTCGACCTTGCGGCGGTGCGTCCGGGAGAGAGCGTCCTGGTGCACGCGGCCGCGGGCGGCGTGGGCCTGGCGGCGGTCCAGCTCGCCCGCCACATGGGGGCCAGGGTGTTCGCCACCGCCAGCCCCCACAAGTGGCCGGTCCTGGAGGACTTCGGTCTGGAGAAGAAGCACCTGGCCTCCTCACGCACCCTCGACTTCGAGTCCTCCCTGCGCGCCGCCAACGGCGGGCGCGGCATGGACGTGGTCCTGAACTCGCTCACCGGTGAGTTCGTCGACGCCTCGCTGAGGCTCCTGGCCACTCCCGGCGGAACCTCGGGGGCCGGCGGCCGCTTCGTGGAAATGGGTCGGACCGACATCCGCACCGACGAGGCGGTCTCCGCCGCCCACCCGGGGCGCGGCTACCAGTCCTTCCTCCTGCCCGACGTGGATCCGGCACGGATCGGACAGATGCTCGAACGGATCATGGAGCTCTTCTCGTCCGGGGCCCTCACACCCCTGCCGATGACCGTCCGGGACGTCCGGGACGCCAAGGAGGCGTTCGGCGTCCTGGAACGCGGCGAGAACGTCGGCAAGATCGTCCTGAGCGTGCCGGCGCCCTTCCCCCAGGAGGGCACCGTGCTGGTCACCGGTGGCACCGGGACCCTCGGCCACCAGGTGGCCCGCCACCTGGTCACCCGGTACGGCGTGCGCGACCTGACCCTGGTCAGCCGCAGCGGCGCCGCCGCCGACGGGCAGGACGCGCGGACCGGCGAACTGCGCGGACTCGGCGCGCGCGTGGGCGTCCACGCCTGCGACACGGCCGACCGCGACTCCCTGGCCCGGCTGCTCGACGGCCTGCCCGGCGACCGCCCGCTGAGCGCCGTCGTGCACACCGCAGGCGTGCTCGACGACGCCACCGTGCTCTCCCTCGGGCCCGACCAGCTGGAGACGGTCCTGCGGCCCAAGGTCGACGCCGCCTGGAACCTGCACGAGCTCACCGCCGACCTGGACCTGGGCGCGTTCGTCCTCTTCTCCTCGGTGACGGGCACCCTGGGCAGCCCCGGCCAGGCCAACTACGCCGCGGCCAACGTCTTCTGCGACGCCCTGGCGCACCACCGGCGCGAACGCGGGCTCCCCGCCACGTCCCTGGCCTGGGGGCTGTGGGGCGAGGCGAGCGGGATGACCGGCCACCTGGACGGCGGCGACCTGGACACCCTCGGCCGGAACGGCCTGCTGCCGATGCCGACCGACCGCGCACTGGCCGCGATGGACCGGGCCCTGTACCTGGGGCACGAGAACGTCGTCCCCGCCCTGCTCGACCTGGAGAACGGCCCCGTGCTCCAGGTCCTGGGCGGACTCGCCGACCGGAGAGCCGCCGAGGGCGGCGCCGAGCGGACCGGGGAGGCCCCCCTGGGGGCCGACCGGTTCGCGGACCTGAGCGGGCCCGAGCGCGAGCGGGCGCTGCTCGCCGAGGTCCGCACGCACACGGCCGTCGTGCTCGGGCGGGCGGAACAGGAGGGGGCGTCAGGTGTTCCGGCGGACCGCCCCTTCCGGGAGCTCGGACTGGACTCGCTGACCGGGGTCGAACTGCGCAACCGGCTCGGCGCCCTCTCCGGCCTCCGCCTGCCCGCGACCGCCGTGTTCGACCACCCGACCCCCCGCGCACTGGCCCGGCTCATCGCCGGAAGGCTGTTCCCCGACGAGCCGGCGGCGCCGGAACCGGCCCGTACCGGGGAGACCGAGAAGGAGACCGACGACCCCGGCGCCAGCGACATCGACGACATGGACGTGGAGGACCTGCTGGGGCTCGCCCTGGCAGCCGACGACACCGCGCCCGAGGGTGAACAGGAGACGGTTGATGGCTATCAGTAACGATCAGGACAGCAAGCTCGTCGCGGCCCTGCGCGCCGCGCTCAAGAAGAACGAGCGCCTGCGCGAGGAGCTCGACCGCGCGCCGGAGCCGATCGCGATCGTCGGTATGGGCTGCCGTCTCCCCGGAGGGATAGACACCCCCGAAGCCCTGTGGGACCTGCTGGAGCGCGGCGGCGAGGCACTGGGCCCCCTGCCCTCCGACCGGGGCTGGGACCTGGACGCCCTCCTGGGCAAGGACGGGGAGGAGGGCGGGTCGGCCATGGCGCAGGGCGCGTTCCTCGACGACCCGGCCGCCTTCGACCCCGCTTTCTTCGGGATCTCCCCGAAGGAGGCCGAGGCGATGGACCCCCAGCAGCGGCTCCTCCTCGAAGTGGCCTGGGAGGCCGTCGAGAACGCGGGGATCCCGCCGCAGACCCTGGCCGGCGGAGACGCCGGCGTGTGGGTCGGGGCCATCGCGCAGGAGTACGGGCCCCGGCTGACCGAGGCGCCCGGCGACGGGTTCGCGATCACCGGCACCACCAACAGCGTCGCCTCCGGCCGGCTGTCCTACGTCCTGGGCCTGACCGGCCCCGCCGTCACGGTGGACACCGCCTGCTCCTCCTCTCTGGTGGCCGTGCATCTGGCCGTGCGGGCGCTGCGTGCCGATGAATGCTCACTCGCACTCGCCGGCGGTGCGACGGTGATGGCCACTCCCGGTGTCCTGACCGAGTTCACCCACCTCAGGGGCCTCGCCTCCGACGGCCGCTGCAAGGCCTTCGGGGCCGGGGCCGACGGCGCGGGCTTCTCTGAGGGGGCCGGAATGGTCGCTCTGGAGCGCCTGTCGGACGCGCGGCGCAACGGGCACCGGGTGCTGGCGGTGATCCGGGGCGGTGCGGTCAACCAGGACGGCGCCTCCAACGGCCTGACCGCGCCCAACGGCCCCTCCCAGGAGCGGGTCATCGCCCGCGCGCTGGAGGACGCCAGGCTCACCCCGGCCGACGTCGACCTCGTCGAGGCCCACGGGACCGGGACCGCGCTAGGCGACCCCATCGAGGCGCAGGCGCTGATCTCCGCCTACGGTCCGGGCCGGGCGGGCGGCCACCCCCTGTGGCTGGGCTCGCTCAAGTCCAACCTCGGCCACCCCCAGGCGGCCGCGGGGATCGCCGGGCTCATCAAGCTCGTCCTCGCGCTGCGCCACGGGGTGCTGCCGCGGACGCTCCACGTCGCCGAGCCCACACCGTTCGTGGACTGGTCCTCCGGCGCCGTGGAGCTCCTCACCGAGGCGCGGCCGTGGCCGGAGACCGGCCGCCCCCGGCGCGCGGCGGTCTCCTCCTTCGGGATGAGCGGCACCAACGCCCACCTCGTCCTGGAGCAGGCGCCCACGGAGGAGCGGTCCGGCGCTTCCGAGCCCGGCACCCAGGACGCCCCCGTGCGCGCAGGTGCGGACCAGGCCGCCCGTCCGGCCGCGGAAAGCGGCCCCGGAGGGGCGGAGCGCGTCCGCGGCCCCGTGCTCTGGCCCCTGTCCGCGCGCGGCGGCGCGGCACTGGCCGACCAGGCCGCCCGTCTGCGGGACCGGGTGGGGGCGGATCCCGGTCTGGACCCGGTGGACGTGGGGTGGTCGCTGGCGACCACCCGCACGGCCTTCGACGACAGGGCCGTGGTGCTGGGCGACGGCCGTGCCGACCTCCTCGACGGGCTCCGGGCCCTCGCCGAGGGGCGTCCCACTCCTGCCGTGGTGACGGGGCGAGCTGCCCCCGACCGGATGCCCGTCCTCGTCTTCCCTGGTCAGGGGGGTCAGTGGGAGGGGATGGCGGTGGAGTTGTTGGATTCCTCGCCGGTGTTCGCGGAGCGGATCGCGGAGTGTGAGCGGGCGTTGGCGCCGTATGTGGAGTGGTCGCTGGTCTCGGTGTTGCGGGGGGAGGAGGGTGCGCCTTCGTTGGAGCGTGTGGATGTGGTGCAGCCGGTGCTGTGGGCGGTGATGGTCGCCCTGGCGGAGCTGTGGCTCTCGCACGGTCTGCGTCCGGCTGCGGTGGTGGGGCATTCGCAGGGGGAGGTGGCGGCGGCGTGTGTGTCGGGTGCGCTGTCGTTGGAGGACGGGGCGAGGGTGGCGGCGCTGCGCAGCCGGGCCGTCCTGGAGCTGTCCGGAACCGGTGCAATGGTCGCCGTCGCCCTTCCCGAGGCCCGGGTCCGCGAGGACCTGGACGCCTGGGACGGACGCCTGCACGTGGCCGTGGTCAACAGCCCCTCCTCGACCGTGATCGCCGGTGAGACGGAGGCGGTGGTCCGCCTGGCCAAGGAGTATGAGGAGTCGGGGGTGCGTGTTCGTCGGATCGCGGTGGACTATGCCTCGCATACCCCGCATGTGGAGCGTTTGCGGGGGTCGTTGGCGTCCGCGTTGGCGGGGGTGGTCTCGCGGCGTCCGGAGATCCCGTTCTACTCGGCGGTGACGGGTCGTCCGGTGGTCGCGGGGGAGTTGGACGCGGGGTA
>NZ_JBEXSY010000074.1:0-34944 GCF_040613895.1 Nocardiopsis sp. NPDC006198
AGCTGGACGAACTGGCCGATGACCATCATGTGCATGTACTCGACGTTGGCGCGGGCCTTGAAGAGTTCGGCGGACATGACGGTGGAGTTGTCGCGTGCGGAGCCGACGTAGTTGTTCTCGCCGCGGGTGAACTGGTCCAGGGAGCGTTCGTAGCGGTCGGCGGTGTGGCCGTCGAAGTGGCGGCGGGCGTGTTTGCGGCTGAGGTCGAACAGGTCCTCGAGGACGGCCAGGCGTTGGTCCAGGGCGGTGTAGATCTCCGAGGCGCGGCCGAGGTTGGCGATGCCGGCTTTGGGGACCTGGATGCCGGTGAGGACCTCGATCGCTTTGCGTGAGGAGTCGGACATGTTGTGGTCCAACGGCATACGCGATCCCTCCCTCTACCCCCTGGTACCGCTGCGCGGGCACGAAACTAGCACCGGAGAAGTCGCGTGAATCGGTGGCCCATTACCCTGACCGAAACCTTCGCTGAGGTTCCTCCGGTTGATTTCCGAAGGTCATGGGCGCGAACCGAAAGCAGCGGGGTGTTTCTGGAACATGTTCCACTCGGGTGCTGTGCCTGGTATTTCCGCAACGGTTTTCCTGGGGCCGACCGGGTATTCCCTTCCTGTTTCCCTCGCGGCGGGGTTCCGCTCACGGTGGAGGGCCAGAGGCCAGGTGGGGGTACTGGTAGGCCCGTGTCGTCCGACATCGGCGTGGCATCCGTGAAAGAGCCGCCCCGGTTCTGAAGGAGCGGCATCGGAAGGGGCGGCGTGTGCTGAGGAGTCCGAGCGGCGGTCGCGTGCCAGTGGGCGGGCGTTCAGATCCTGTTTTTCAAGAATTCGCTTCTGCGATTCGCGTGATGCGCCTTTGTGTCGCCAGGGGCGGAGTCCTGGGGTGCTGGGCGCAGAGGGACAGGAAGAAGTGCGCCTGCGAGGAGAATCGCATTCTTCGCGATCCGGCGCTGGAAAGGAAGGGAGAACTCGTCGCGCTTCTCAGAGCCGGGGGGCGGGGTGCTCTTCGCCGGTCCCGTGGGCGTGGGCGAGGCGTGCGGGGGCCTGTGCTCCTCGCGGGCGATGATCCTGTTGCCCAGGGCGTCGTGGACGGTCTCGCGGAGGAACCGTTCTTGTTCGTCCCATTGGCGCCAGGGGCCGACGCGCCGTGGGGGTGATGCCGGCCGTGGTCACGCCGGTTCTTCGAAGTAGCGGACGTAGGCGTTGGACTGCGCGGCGCAGTCGTCGAATATCTGCTCGCCGGACCAGCCGCGCGTGGCGCGCAGCCGTGGGATCGCGTCGGCCGTCGCAGGGTCGTGGCCGGTGAGGGTGCCGTCGTCGTGCAGCGTCAGAAACGGCCGTGTCCGCTGTGTGCGGCGGTCCTGGACATAGAGCACACGGGTCACCGGCCGCCTCCTGAGAAGAGGCCGTTGGTCCCCCGTGCGTTGCGGGCCAGCATGTCGAAGCGCTCCATCATCTCGTCGAACCACTCGGACCGGCCCAGGCGGACGAACTCGCCGTAGAGCCCGGCGAGCCGGGTCCGCAGGAACCGGATGTCGGCCCGCGTCAGCGGGTTGGCGATCCACGCATTGGCCTCGAAGTCGTAGAAGGGCCGCATGCCGTTGGTGTAGGCCAGCCCCTCCAGGTCGGTGGGGTCCTCCGGCGTGTGCTCGTACTTGAACCAGGCCTTGCCGTGGTCGATGCCCGCCACGTGCCCGTTGCCCTGGTCCAGCCAGTTGCCCGGATTGCGGTCGCCGTTGGCGATCAGCAGGTCCAGCAGGCCCAGCACGTGTCCGTCCCGCGTGTTCAGGAGCGGGGATCGCGGGTTGTCCAAGTGGGTGAACCCGGATACGCCGTTCATGAAGTGCATGAACAGCTCGTACTCGCCGATGCGCAGGACACCGGGGACGTTGGCGCCGATGGCGCGGCCCACCAGTGAGGCGAGCTGTTCGGCGTCGGCGCGCTCACGGGCGAAGGTGGTCTCCTCGGTGTCCTTGTAGACCGCCTGCGCGCCGTTCTCGAAGCGCATGAGCGAGGTACTGCCGTCGGAGCCGTCCTCGACGAGCTGCTCCTGGCTCACCACATCGAATCCGGTGGTGGCGGCGAGGTCCTCGATACCGGTGAAGGTCCCGTTCCACAGCATGAGCGCTGCGGTCCGCTCGTCCTGGTTCCCGTCCTGGGCCTGCGCGGTCTCCTCGGTCGGGGCCGTGGGCGGCTGGTCGTAGGCCGCCGCGGAGGAGTCGTGGGTCCCGGTGGGGTCCTGGGTGTACTGGATCGGGGCGGGGTACTGGGAGACCTGCGTTCCGGCGGGGTAGGCCGGGCCCGGGGCGGCCTCGTAGCCGTCGGTGTCCGTGTACTGCTCGGAGGGGTCGGCCTCCGTGCGGCGGCCGTGGCGGCTCCGGTGGTGGCCCGCCATGAAGACCTGGATCTGTGCGTCCTGGGCGGTGTGGTGCCCGATGTCCTCGGGCCGGTAGCGGTAGGTGAGGTCGGCGACGACGTCCTCGACCGTCGAGGGCCTGTCGTCCTTCTTCTTGTCCGCGGCGATGAGGGCGCCGAGATCGGGCCCGGTCGGGGGGTTGCCGGCCCACGGGTCGCCGGAATCGGCAAGAGCCGGCTCCTGCGTGCGCACCGCCGGCGGAGGGCCGTAGAAGTCGTCGTCCAGGGACATGCCGTCGTCGCTGTCGTCCGAGTCCGAGTCCGAGTCGGAGGTCAGGTCCGGGAGCGAGTCGGTGTCCGAGTCGGTGTCGCGCTGGGCCGGGTCGCCGCTGTCGCGGTCGCCCCGGCCGTCCCCGCGCGTGGAGCGTCCGCCGTCCCCGTCCGTTCCGCGGTCCCTGTCCTCGCCCCCGCGCCTGCTGTCGTCCTCGTGCCCGGTGCCGGAGTTGCGCTCGCCGTCGCTGCCGTTGTCGTCGCCCCGGTCGCCGCTGCTGCCCGAACCGTCCTCGTCCCGGCTCCCGTCCTCGTCGCCGTCCTTCTTCCGGTCGTTCTCGGACGACGTCCTCCCCGGCTCCACCGCCGCCGGGATCCTCTCCCGCAGCTCCCGTACGTCGGCGGCGTCCTTCCGGGCCTTGTCCGCGATTTCCTTGGCGTCGTCGCGGGCCTTCCGGTCGGTCTTCGCGGCTTCCGCGGCACGTTCGGCCGCGGTCTTCGCCTTCTCGGCGGCCCCCTGCGCGTCCTTGTGTGCCTGACCGGCGTCGGTGGCGGCTGCGCGGGCGATCTCCACGATCTTCCCTGCGGAGTCCCGGGCCCTCTCGGCGATCTTCTGTGCGTTCCTCGCGCGTGCGGCGGCCTTTCGGGCATCCTGCTCGGCGGCGTCGGCCCTCTCGCGCAGGTTGTCGGCCTCCTGAGCCGCCTTCTCCGCTTCCTCGTGTGCCCTGGCCGCGGTCTTCGCCGCCTCGCGGGCGGTCTGGTGGGCCTCCTTGGCCCGTTCCCGTGCGTTCTCCGCGTCCCGCAGAGCGGTGTTCTCAGGGGTGCCGGTCGTCTCCCGGAGGTCGGTGCCGGTCGACGCCGTCCGCGTCTCGGGGGAGGGGTGGGGGGCGTTCGCCGCCGCCTGGACCGCGCGGTCCGCGGCGGTGCGGGCCGCGCGGGCGTCGGTTTCGGCCTTGACGGCGTTCGCGGCCTTTTCCTGCACCTCGTCGGCCTCGGCCTTCGCCGCGTCCGCGGCCTTGCGGGCCTCCTTGGCGGCCTCGGCGGCTCCCCGTGCCGCCGTCCTGGCGTTCCGCGCGTCCTCGGCGGCCCGGTTCGCGTCGTCCCGCTGGCCGGACGCGCTCTTGTCGAGGGCCTCGGCCCACGTCTGCAGCTTCTTGGCGTCCGCGGCCATCCGGTCGGCCTTGGTCTTCGCGGCGTCCGCGTTCGTCTGCGCCGTCTCGGCCTCGGCTCGCGACGCCTCCGCCTCCGCCCGCGCGGTGTCGGCGCGACCGGCGATCCCCTCCAGCTCGGAGATCAGGTCGTCCGCTCGGACACGCGCGTCCTGGGCGGCCCGGTCCCCGCCGGCGGCCCGGTCCTGCCCGGACAGGCCCTCCACGGCGGTGCTGAGCTCCTGGTGCCGTGTCCGGGCCCCGTCGAGTTCGTTCCCGAGCCCGGTGACGGTCTGCGCGTGCCGCTCCGCGGTGCGCTGGGCGTCGGCCGCGGGCGTGACCGTTCCCTCCGCCTCGGAGACGGCCGTGCGGAGCTGTCCGAGGAGGGCCCGCTGATCGCGTACGGGCGCCGTCGCGGTGGCGTTGTTCCGGGTGGCGGTGACGTCCCTGTCGGCGGTCGTGGCGTTGTCGTGCGCGGTGTCCGCCGCCTGCTGCGCGTCCTGTGCCTGCCGTACCGCCCCCGGCGCGGGGGCGCCGTCGGTCCCGGGCGCGGGGGAGCGTCCCTCCGTCCCGGCGGCGGGTACTTCACCGCCGGAGCCTTCGAGGAAGCGGTTTCCGTCCTGTAGGTCGGCCCTGCCGCGGTCCAGGGTCGTGGAGAGGCCGTTCACGGCAACGCGTGCGTCACGGGCCGCCTGGGCCGCGGTGTCCGCCGCGTCGGAGGCGCGCTGGACCTGCGCGTCAATGGTGTCCGTGTTCTGCTCCAGGCCGCCCTCGGTGTCCTGGACGGGGGAGTCGGACTTCGGAACTTCGAGGTTCAACGCCGTCCGGAAGTGGTCGACCAGGTTCTGGCGCGGTTCCGCGGGTGCGGGTTCCGTGGGCGCGGGTTCCGTGGGCGCGGGCTCTGTGGGCGCGAGTTCCGTGGGTGCGGGCTCCGGGGCCGGCGGGGTCACGATGATGCTCGGCAGGGGCCCGCCGGTGGTCGTGGTGACGTCACCGGTGTTGCCGGTGCTCGTGGTGGTTCCGGAAGTGACACCGGTGTTGTCGGTACTGCCGGTGGCCGTGGTGTTGTCGGCGGGGGCCGGTGCGCGGGTCGTCCCTCCGCTGCCGTCGCCGCTCGGCGTGCGGGCGGGGGGAGCGGTCCCGCCGTCCGTCCCCTGGCCGACGCCCCCGAAAGTGGTGCGCACGGTGTTCGTGGCCGCCCCCAGGGCGTCGATCTGCTTGTTGAAGGCTCTCAGGGCATCTTCGTACTTTTTCTCCTGTGCGTTGTAGGCGCTCTCGGCTCGCTCGTCGGCCGGCTTGGCGGCGTACCTCTCGGCCAGGCCCTCCAGCGGGGCCCGGGTGTCGGCGTACTCGGCCTCCGCCTCGGTGAACTCCTTGCGAGTCTTGGCCAGCTGCTTCACGACGGGGGCCGTGTCCTTCGCCTGGTCCGGGGTGAGGAAGCCCATCGCGATCGCGTCGGACTCCGAGTACCACTCGGCCGTCCGGATCGTGACTTGGCCCATGGCCCAGCGGGTGGGCCGGGAGGAGGGCGAGGTCGACAGAAGGCTCGGGTCCTCCGAGTGGAAGGCGGCGGGCGTCTTGAGCTTGCTGCCCGCGGCGAACGCCCAGGTGGTGTCGTGCTCGATGAGGTAGACGGGCCCCTGGCGGAGCTGGTCCGACTCCTGGTAGCCCTTGACCGCCTGGTTGGAGCCGCTTCCGGACCCGTTGGACGAACTGGTGTTCAGTCCAGCCGTACCGGTGTAGTTGCCCTCGTGCCCCTCGTAGCGGATGCCGTCGACCTCGGTGCTCAGCGCGGAGGGGCGCATCTCCGCCCCGCGGCCTCGGCTCCCACCGTGGGAGGTGCCGGCGCTGTGCGTCCGGGACCGGGTGCGGGAGTCGCTGAGCTGGCCGCCCGGCAGCGCGTCCAGGATCTTCGCTCCGCGGGTGCTCGTCAGGGCCTTGGCACCCCACTGGGTGCGGTTGAGGTCTGCGAACTGCACCCCCTCCTGCTCGCGTGAGGCCGACTGGACCACCGCCTTGATGGCCCCCTTGCTGAAGCTGTGATCGATGTCGTTGTACACGGGGTCCTGGCCGTACTCGGCGGCGAGGTAGGCACGCGCCGCTTTCGCCTCGGCGCTGGTGCGCTCCGCTTTCGTTGTGGCGCTGGTGGACTCCGCTTTCGTCGTGGTGCTGGTGGGCTGCCCCTCGGCGGGGGTGTCGGTGGACGGCTTCCAGCCCAAGGACCGTGCGAAGACGATGTTGGCCTGGTCGCGCAGGGCCTGGCCGTCGTTCTCGACCATGGCCGGCAGTGCGAGGGCGGAGTCGTTGCCGGGCCTGGGACCCGCGTTGTCGGCCCAGGCGCGCAGCAGGTCGGGCGCAGACGCGTCCTTGGGGACTGCGGGCAGCTGCGTCGCGCCGTCGTTCGAAGGAGGGGTGGCGGCCCGGTCGTCCCCGGTGGTGTCGTTTCGCGTCCGGTCGCCGGTGGTGTCGTCCCCCTCCGGGGCCGGAGAGGTGTCCCGGTCGGTCCCGGTGGATCCGGTGCCGTCAGTGGAGGTGGTGACGGTCGGGGCGGGCGGCGGCGACAGCAGGTCGGCGCCGGTTCCCCGCGTGTCCCCCTCCGTGACGGTGTCCGTGGTGCTCTCCGCCGGGGGGTCGAAGTCCATGTACGCGAACGCGTACAGCGTGTCGACCCGTCCGCTGTCCGCTTCGCCCGTGTAGACCGCGCGAGAGGGATTGCCGTTCCGCCCCCCCTTGGGTTCGCCGAGTTCGAGGGTGAGGGTCATGGTCGTGTCCGCGCGGACCTTCGCGAACGGGGTGTCCAGGTGCAGCTCGACGGTCCGGGTGCCGTCCCGGGACTCCCCGGAGGTGCGGCTGTCGTTCGTGGAGGAGGACAGCGATCCGGCGGGGGAGGCGAACAGCGGGCGGTGGCCCGGCTGCTGGTCCGGCCCCTGGTCGTCCTGGGGGTAGGGGGTGGGCTGCAACAGCACACCGTCCAGGCTCGACGAGTTCCCGGTCCCCCTGGTCTGCGAGCCCGCCTGGGTCTGCGTCCACTTGTGCGACTCGATGTAGTAGCCGGACTGGCCGGGGTACGAGACCTCGGCCGGTTTCGGGTCCCTGGTCAGGTTCACGAAGACTTTCGCCTCGGTGCTCCAATGCTGCGCCCGCGGCTTCGAGTCCGGCCCGGACTCCGACCCCAGCGCGTGGACCTCGACCGGCACCGGGACGGTGGAGTCGGGGTTCTGGCCCAGGTGCGTGGTCAGTTTCTGCAGCAGGTTCTCGCGCGACTGCTTCGTCAGCTCCAGCCCGTTCGAGGCGAGGTCGTTCACCAGGTTCTGGAGGGCGGCCCCGGGGTCGGCGGGATGGAGCTGCCGGCCGTTGTCCTCGAACCCGGGGCGCACCCGGGCGTTGTCGGGCTTCTTCGGGTTGGGCTGTGCGCCCAGGTGCACCTTGTCGCCGTCGCGGACCGCCCGGTCCTGCACCAGGTTGTCCTGATGGGCGTCGCGGGAGTGCACATAGCCGGCGAGCAGGTCCTTGACGGGAGCGGTCCACCCGAGGTACAGGGTTTTCCACGTCAGGGTCGGTCCGATGCTCCAGTTCTTCAGGAACTCGAGCGCCTGCGTGAGCTTGCCGGAGGCGCGGAAGGCGTACGCCTTGGTGTCGTTCGGGATGAACAGCACCGACGACGTGAACGCGGTCGCCTGGGTTTTCGACGTGCCCCGGGAGAAGAGCGTGCGGGTGTAGGAGGGGCCGACCAGCGGGATCGGTCGGACGGCCTCGGTGGGCAGGGAGTCGTCGGTGGGGTGCGGGTTCGGGTTGCGGGCCCCGCTGCCTCCGAACTTGAGCCCGACGCTGCGGGTCAGGGAGGTGGTGGTGGACAGGGTCGTCTCGCTGCTGCCGCCCCACCGCATCTGGGCGCCGACGGGGCGCAGGTCGGTGACCTCGTCGGCCTCGACCTTGGTGGCGATGGTGACGCGGATGTCGTGCGGTGACCAGAGACCGCCGCTCATCTCCAGGCGCATCCGGGAGCCCCACGATGTGGCCGCGCTCTTGCTCGCGGCGAGTTCCTCCGGCGACGAGTGGTTCTCGAACCGCAGACCGTTCCCGGAAGCCCGGGAGAGGAACGACTCGAGCTTGCGCCGGTACCCGTCGTGGAGGCCGCTGCGCGTTTCGGAGAAGGTCCGGAACGTCTCCTCCAGCAGCCCGCGCATGCCCCGGCCGCCGGTGTCGAAGTGGGTGTTGACGCGCTCGACGGTGCCGCCGATGCGCTGGATCGCCCGGGCACGGGTCTGGGCCAGGGGCAGCGGTCCCTGCTGGGGCCCGCTGTCCGGGGTGCTGTCCCCGCCCCTCTCGCCTCCGGGCGCGGTGGTGTCCGGTGCCGTCACGGTCGTGGTGACGGTGGTGTTGCCGGGGGGAGGCGGTGGGGAGAGGACCGCCGTCTGGTTGCCGTCGGTGCCGGTGGTCGTCACGATACCGGTGGTGGTCACGGTGTCCGCAGGAGGCGCGGTGGTGTCCGGGGCAGGGGTGACGGTTTCGGAGCCTCCGCCGAACAGGCGTTCCCAGGTGTGCACGGCCCCGTCCCGGATGACGGTCCAGCGGCCTCCCTGACCGTCGCCCGGCGTACCGCCGGGGGTGGGCCGCGGGACGAAGTCCCCGCGGAGCACGTGCTGCGACTGCTCGGGCGTGAGCGGTTGCCGGCCCCCGGTCGTGTCGGACTCCGTGTCCCCGGAGGTGTCCGTCCGCGTGGAGTCCTCTCCCCCGGTGTCGGCGGTGGTCTCGGGGGTGCGTCCCTCCCGTCCCCCGGTCCGGTCGTCGGGGGCGGTGTCGCCGTCGCGGGTCGTGCCTGCCGGGTCGGACACGGTGTCGGGGGAGTCCGAGGCCGTCGGGGGCACCTTGGGGGTGAGAAGGACCGTGTGGGTGTCCAACCCGTCCCCCAGGAGCGGGGTGCCGTGTTCGCGCTGTGACCGGTCGTCGCGTGACATCCCGATGTCGTCGTGCTCGAACAGCCGTGCGGTGAAGCGGGTGCGGGACGTCCACACGTCGGAGTCCCCGTTGAACAGGACCGTCTCCTCGGAGCCGTGGGAGAGGCTCTGAACGGATTCCTTGCCGGTGCCCCAAGAGGTGAGCAGCGCGATCGCCGGGTTCCCCAGCACCCGGGGGACGCCGCGTGCGTCGGCGCCTTCGTCGGTGCGCACACTGCCGCCCACGGTGGTGTTGACCGAGTGGTTGACGCTCGACCCCTTCGTGGTTCTGATGCCGGCCGACCCCCCGAACCGGCCGCCGCCGCTGGAGGTCGTGTCGAACTGGTGCACCAGGGGGTCGAACTCGCCGTAGACGCGCAAGGTCACGAAGTCGGGGCGCAGGCCCCTGTCCTTGATGAGCGTCGCCAGGTCGATCACGGCGGTTTCCTGGAGGCGGACCGGGATGCCGTCGCCGGGCAGGTCGGACGCACCGCTCTTGAGACTGGACTCGGAGAGCGCCTTGATGACCTTCAGGGTGTTCTCGCGTGCCACGTCCGCGTTGCGGCGGAAGCCCCAGCGCTCGCGGAAGCTGCGGACCGCGTCCGGTGCCATGTGGCTGGGGCGGACGGCGTAGTTCTTCCTGGTCCTCCCCAGGTCCGGGATGACCATGCCGGGGTGCTTCTCGGCGATGCCC
This sequence comes from Nocardiopsis sp. NPDC006198, assembly GCF_040613895.1. NCBI lineage: Bacteria > Bacillati > Actinomycetota > Actinomycetes > Streptosporangiales > Nocardiopsidaceae > Nocardiopsis > Nocardiopsis sp. NPDC006198. The sequence goes on from NZ_JBEXSY010000074.1 coordinate 9,395, forward strand.
TTGAGCACGTGGTACGCCAGTTCGTCGTAGAACGAGCGCTGCGGTGCGTCGGGTTTCGGGGGGTCGACGTCCGCGCCGTCGTTCCCGGTGGTGCTTGCCGTGCTCGCGGTCCCCGTGTCCGCGGTTGTGCCGGTCGTGTCGGTGTTGTCCGTCGCTTCGCCGTGGTTCTCCGTGGCGACCGGGGAAGCCTGGCCGAACCCGAGTACGGTGGCCCCGCTCAGGTCCGTGAGCTTGTCCGTGGGGCCGTTCGTCACCAGGTTCGGGAACGGGGGCCGGGGCAGCGCGGCAGGTTCGCCGTCCGGGCCCGGGGCCTTGGGGAGTTCGCCGTTGAGCAGGCGGGCGTCCTCGACCGTGAGCATCTCGACGGTGTCGGCCTCGAAGCGGTGCGCCTCCGGCTCGCTGTCGAGGCGGACGTAGAAGTCGCGCTTGACGTCGTAGGCCGCGTGGCCTGCGGGCGCGTGTACGACGTGGCTGCTGGTCCCCGAGGTGGTCAGGGTGGTTCCCGTGCTCCTCTCGAACGTGGCCGAGTACTCCGCGAAGGGCACGTCGAGCCGGACGCTCTTGCCGTTGGGCAGCTCCAGCCAGATGCCGAAGCCGCCGCCGATCGAGCCGGAGGCCACGGTGGAGCTCTTCACGGTGGAGGAGTCGCTCTTGACGAGGGTGTTGCCGTGGACGAAGTCGGCCAGGCCGGGGGCGAAGTCCTTGCGGCTGTACTCGGTCGAGACCGACCACACCTCCATGGTGCGGGGAGGGCGGGAAGAGCCGGTGGGGAAAATGATCCGGATCTGCGAGGACCCGTTGGAGATCTGCGGCAGGTACTGCAGCACCCGGTCGTTGTCGAAGGTGGACTCGATCCATGTGCGGTACTCGTTGTCGCTCTGTTCCTTCTTGGACGGGGTGTGGCCGCCGCCCCTGCCCTCGGGACGGGGGCCCAGGAGGTGGTCGGCGAGCCAGGTGCCGAGGGTGTCCTTCCGGCCGCCGCCCGTCGTGGCTGTGGTGGTGCTGTCGCTGCTGTCGCCTTCACCGCCGCGGTCGGTCCCGCCGTCACCGGAGGCGGTGTTCCGGTCAGTTCCGCCGCCCGATGCCGACGAGAAGCGGGTGATCTCCAGCGGGTGGCCGGTACCGATGAACGGCCGGTTCACCGGCGGGCGGTTCCCGTTCGCGTCCGCCGGTCCGTTCTTGGGCACGATGTGCCGGGGCGCGTCGGAGGAGACCACCTCCCCGGGCAGGTTCATGCTCAGTCCGTTGTGCGAGATCCCCTCCCGGACGCGCGGGGCGGTGAGGCCGGGGCCGGTGACGGACGCCCGCATGTACAGGTCGGCGACGTAGGGGGTCAGGGGGCCGAGCAGTTCGATGCCGCTATCGGCGTTGGCGCTGGTCGCGGCCGACCCGGAGGTGCCACGGACCTTCATGCCGCCGCGCCCCCCGCCGGAGAGGATCGGCCCCGCGTCGTTGCCGCCGATGCTGCCGACGTACAAGGGGTTCACCGACACCTTGGCGCCGACGGTCTTGCCCTGGCCGTGTGACCCGCTCGTGCTGAAGTCCACCCCGGGACCGGCGTTGTGGAGCCTCAGCCGCCTGGAGTCCTCGCCGCCGCTCAGGGTCTGCATGTCGAAGCGGTAGAACTCGCCGTCCTTGGGGCGCAGGTCGATGTCGGCGCTCCACGTCTGCCCGTCGTGGGTGGTGCTGACGGTGTGCCCGCCCTCGCGCAGGAAGGGCCGGGGCCCGTCCCTGTCGAGGATGTCGACCACACCGCGCAGGATCGCCTGCCGTGCGGGGGCGGGCATGTCCGGAGTGCCGTTCAGGACGTCGTGGACGAACCCGTGCAGGTGCTCGGTGAAGAGCATGTCCGGTCCGAGGAGGGTGGACGTGGTCAGGTAGCCCAGGTCGTAGGCCTGGCCCTCCCGGTCCGGAATGAAGTCGCTGGAATAGGTGAGGTTCCGCGATCCGTCTTCCGGCGGGGGCGGCGGTGCGTCCTCCTGGGTGCTCCGGTCCGGCTGGGTCGGCGTGTCCCCGAACCACCGGCGGCCCAGGGACGAGAAGAAGGAGCGGGAGCCCTGCGGGTCCGGTCCGCCCCGGGTGTTCGGCCCGCGGCCGTCCCGGCCGCTCCGGTCCGGGTCCCTGTTGCCGTCGGTCCCGGTGGTGTTCCGGTTGCCGGGCGGGCCGTCGTCGCGCGTGAGGGGGGAGTCGGTGTCGAGGGGGCCGAGCCGGATGTCCCCGTCGTCCCCGCCGAGGGGGACGGGTCCGGGGTCGCGGCTCGGGCCGCCGGTGGTATCCAGGACGGCCATGACGGTGGTCGGGCCCTGGGGGCGCAGCAGGTCGGCCTGCATCTGGGCGAGGTGGTCGTAGGTGCGGTAGGCCTCGTTGGCCTCGCGCTGTGCCTCGAAGGCCTGGGCGCGTAGGTCGGCGGCGTCGGGGCGGCCCTGGCTCTCGGCCTCGCGGGTCTGGGCGACCAGGTCCTGGGCGCGCTGGTAGCCGCTGATCGCGTCCTTGATACTGGCCGAGGCCAGTTTCCCGAGGCGGATGGCGTCGGCCATCCTGTCCGACGCGGCCTGAGGGGAGAGGTTCCCCGGTCGGTTCGGGACCTCGGTCATGGGGAAGGCGATGATGTCGTGGCCGCCCCGGCTGCCGTCCCCGCCCGCCCCGCGGCCCCTGCCCCGGCCCCCGGTGTCACGCCTGGTGTCGGAGCCGTCCCTGTCGCCCGGCCGGCGGTCGTCGCTGCTGCCGCTCCGGTCGCCGCCGTCGGAGCGGTCGCCGCCGTCGCCCTCGGAGGAGGTCCTCCCCGGAGTCCTGGCCGCCGGGATCCTCTCCAGGAGGTTTTGGACGCTCGTGATGCGTTTCCGGGCGCTGTCGGCGATGTTCCCGGCGTCGTCGCGGGCCTCCCGGGCGGTCTCCGCGGCCTCGGCGGCACGCGCGGACGCGGCCTCCGCCTTCTGGGCGGCCTCCTGCGCTTCCTGGTGCGCGCGACGGGCGTCGGCGGCGACGCTGTCGGCGGTCTCCACGGTCGCGTCGGCGGTGTCCCGGACCTCCTGGGCGGTCTCCAGCGCCTCCTCCGCCCGCGTGGCGGCATCGGCGGCCTCCCGCCCGGTGGTCTCCGCCCTGGTGCGCAGGCGGTCGGCCTGCTGGGCCAGCTGTCCCGCGTCCTCGGTGGTCCTGGCCGTGGTCCGCACCGCGTCGCGTGTGGTCTGCCGGGCCTGCCGGGCCCGCTCCCGTGCGTCCTCCGCGGTCCGGCGAGCGGTGTCCTGCCGGGTGTCCGTCGTCCCTCGGGCGTCGGTACCGTCCGATGTCGTCTGCCCGCCGGGGGAGGGCTGGGGGGTGTTCACCGCAGCCCGGACCGCGCGGTCCGCGGCGGCGCGGGCCGCGCGGGCGTGGTCATCGGCCTGCTCGGCCTTATCGGTGGCGTCCTTCGCGCGGGTGCTCACCTCGGCGGCCTCGTCCGCGGCCTCCCGGGCCTTCTCGGCCGCACCAGCAGCGAGGCGGGCCTCCTCCCCGGCCTTCTGCGCGTCCTGGGCGGCCCGGTCAGCGCTGTCCCGGTGGGTGGACGCGCTGGTGTGGAGCCCCTCGGCCCAGGTCCGCAGGGCTTCGGCGTCCGCGGCCACCTGGTCGGCTTTCGCCTTCGCGGTGTCGGCTTTCGCCTTCGCCGCGTCTGCGTCGGTCCGTGCCTTCTCCGCCGCCTCCTGGGCGGTGTCGGCGCGATCGGCGATCCCCTCCAGCTCGGAGACCAGGCTGTCGGCCTCCTCGCGCGCCTCCCGCGCGGCCCTGTCCCGGGCGTCCTGGGCGTCCCGGCCCCCGTCGGCGGACCGGTCCTGCCCGGACAGGCCCTCCACGGCGGTGCTGAGCGCCCGGTACCGCGGCGGGGTCGCGTCGAGGTCCGTTCCGATCTCGGCGACGGTGTCCTCGTGCCCGTCGGCGGTGTCGTGGACCTCGGTCGCGGCGGTGTCCGCGTCCTCCGCCTCGGAGGTGGCCGTCCTGACCCTCTCGATGAAGGCGCCGCGATCGGGCTCGGGCATCGTCCGGGTGGCGTTGTTCCGGGTGGCGGTGATGTCGTTGCCGGCGGCGGTGGCGTTGTCGTGCGCGGTGTCCGCCGCCGTCCGTGCGTCACGTGCCTGCCGTTCGGCCCCCGGTGAGGCGGTGCCGTCGGTCCCGGCGGCGGGTGCTCCGCCGTCGGAGCCCGTGAGGAGGCGGGTGCCGTTCCCCAGCCCGGTCGTGCCGTGCTCCAGGGCGGTGGAGAGGTCGTTCGCGGCCTCGCGTGCGTCCCGGGCCGCCTGGACCGCGGTGTCCGCTGCGTCGGAGGCGCGCTGGACCCGCGCGTCCACGGTGTCCGTGTCCTGGACGGGGGTGTCGGGCTCCGCGGCGACGAGGTTCAGTTCATCCCTGAAGCGGTCGGCCAGAGCATGGCTCGGTCCCGTGGGCGCGGGCGCCGGGTCCGGAGGCGGGGCCCCGGTGGTGGTCTGCTGGGGTGCGCTGGTGGTCGTGGCGGCGCCATCGGTGTTGCCGCCGGTCGTGCTGGTGGTCGAGGTGCTGTTGACGGGGGCCGGTGCGGGGGTCGTCGTCCTCCCGCTCGTGTCACCGCCCGACGTACGCTCGGGGGGAACGGTGCCGCCGGTTCTCCCCGGCCCGGTGCTTCCCAGGACGGCGCGCGTGTCGTTCAGGGTCTCGACCAGGGCTTTGGTCTTCTCGTTGAAGGCTTTCAGGGCGTCTTTGTAATTCTCCTCCTGGGCTTCGTAGGCCGTCCGGGCGCTCTCGTTGTCCGGCTTGTCGGCGTACCTCTCGGCCAGACCCTCCAGCGGGGCCCGGGTGTCGGCGTACTCGGCCTCCGCCTTGCTGAACTCCTCCTGCGCCTTGCGGATGCTGTCCTTGGCGGGGGCCAGGTCCTTGGCCTGGTCCGGCGTGAGGAAGCCCATCGCGATCGCGTCGGCCTCCGAGTACCACTTGGCCATCCGGATCGTGGTCTGGTCCATGATCCAGCGGGTGGGCCGGCGGTGGAGCGGGGTCGGCGCGAGGCTCGGGTCGTTCTGGTGGAAGGCGGCGGGCGCCGCGAGCTTGCTGCCCGCGGCGACCGCCCAGGTGACGTCGTGCTCCACGAGGTAGAAGGGACCCTGGCGGAGCTGGTCGGACTCCTGGTAGCCCTTGACGGCCTGGTCGGAGCTCGACTGGGCCCCATGGGACGGGCCGGCGTTCACGGCCGCCGAACCGGTGTGGATGCCCTCGTGGCGGTCGTAGGCGGGACTCTCGGTGGTGATCCCGGCGGGGCGGAACCCGCCCCCGAAGCCCTGGCCCCCGCCGTGGGACTCGCCGGAGGTGTTCGTTCGGGGCCGGGCACGGGAGTCGCTGAGCTGGCCGTCCGGTCGCACGTCCAGGAACTTCGCTCCGTGGCTGCTCGGCAGGGACTTGACGCCCCACTGGGTGTGGTTGCCCTGCAGGGTCCTGCCGATCGCCCCGGGGAGTTCGATGTCCTTGAAACTCACCCCGTCGGGGTTGAGCGACGAAGGGTCCATCGCCTTGATGGCCTCGTCGCTGAGGCTGGCGTCGATCTCGTTGTAGACCGGGTCCAGGTCGTAGAGGCGGGCGAGGTGGGCCCGCGCCGCGTTCGCCGTGGCCTCGACCGACTGCCCCTCGGGCGGCTTCCAGTCGACGGACTGCGCGATGACGATGTTGGCCAGGTCGCGCAGCCCCTGTCCGTAGTCCTGCACCATGGTCGTCAGTGCGAGAGCGGAGCCGTTGCCGGGAAGCGGGCCCGCGTCAGGGGTCAGCGTGCGCAGCGCGTCGACCAGGGAGGCGAAGTTGAGGGCCACGGTCCGCCGAGTCGGGCCGGTTCCCGTTTGGTTGCTTGTGGTGTCGCCGCTTTCCGGGGCCGGAGCCGTGTTCCGGTCGGCGGGAGCGGTCCCCGTGGAGCCGGTGCCGTCCGTGGACGTGGTGACGGCGGGGGCCGGCGGAGGCGACAGCGTGTCGGCTCCGGTCTCCTGCGTGCCGTCTTCCGGGGTGTTCGTCGCCGGGGGGTCGAAGGTCATGTACGAGAGCGGGTACAGCGTGTCGACCCGCCCGCTGGCAGCGCTGACCTCGTAGGTCGATTTCGGCTCGTTGCCGTTCTCCCCGCCCTGGGGTTTGCCGAACCGGAGTTCGAGTTCGAGGGTCGTGTTCGTGCTGACCTTCGCGTACGGGGTTTTCAGGTGCAGTTCGACGGTGCGGGAGTCGTCCTGGGACTGTCCGGAGGAGCGCCCGTCGTTGCTGGAGGCGGAGACCTCCCCGGCAGGGGTGGTGAACAGGGCGCGGTGCCCCGGTTGTTCGGTCGGGCCCAGGTCGTCCTGGGGGAAGGGCGGAGGTATCAGCAGTGCGCCGTCGGAGCTCACCGTCCTCTTGGTCTCGTCGCTCTGCGAGTGCGCGTCGGCCGCCTTCACCGTGTGCGACTCGATGTAGTAGCCGGCGTAGTCGACGTGCGAGATCTCGGTGCTGTCCGGGTCCCTGACCAGTTTCACGTAGAGCTGCCCCGTGGAGCTCAGACGCTGGAACCGCGGTTTCGAGTCCGGAGTGGGCTCGGGCCCCAGCGAGCGGACCTTGACCGGCAGCGGGGCGCGGGGGTCCGGGTTGTGGGACAGGTGCGTGGTCAGCTGCTTCAGCAGGGCCTCCCGGCCGTCGCCGAGCGTCAGTTCCAGCCCGTTCGAGGCGAGGTCGTTCACCAGCTCCTGGATGGCGGCCCCGGGGTCGGCGTGGTGGGTCTGCCTGCCGTTGTTCTCGAACCCCGGGCGCACCCGCGCGTGCGCGGGCTTCTCCGGGTTGTCGTGGGTGCTCAGGTCCACTCTGTCGCCGTCGCGGGTCGCCCGGTCCCGGACCATCTCTTCTTCTTGGGCGTCGCGGGAGTGCACGAAGCCCTGGGCCAGATCCGTGTCCGAGCGGGTCCATCCCTCGAACGTGGTCTTCCAGTCCAGGGTCGGGCCGATGCTCCAGTTCTTCTGGAACTCGGTGAGGAGGGTGAGGTCGCCGGAGGAGTGGAAGACGTACGCCTTGGTGTTGTCCGGGATGAACAGCACCGACGACGAGAACGTGGTCGACTGGGCGTGCGAGGTGCTGTGGGAGAAGAACGAGCGGGAGAAGGAGGTTCCGAACACCGGGATCGGTTTGACGGCCTCGTTCGGCAGGGAGTCGTCGGAGCCGGGCGGGTTCGGGTTGCGGGTCCCGCTCCCGCCGAACTTGATTCCGAGGTCCGCTGTCCGGGAGGAGGTGGCGGACAGGAACGACTCGCTCCCGGCGCCGTACCGCATCTGGGCTTCGACGGAGCGGAAGCCGTTGACGTCGTTGAGGTCGACCCTGACGATGTCGGTCATCCGGACTTTGTGCGGTGACCAGAGGCGGCTGCTCATCTCGTAGCGGGACCGGGAGCCGGACTGGCTGAACGTGCTCCTGTCCGCGGCGAGCACCTCCGACGACAGGGACTGCTCGATCCGCTGACCGTTCCCGGGCGCCCGGGAGAGGAAGGACACGCCCTTGCGCGCGAATCCGTTGTCGTGGAGGGTCCGGTACAGCTGATCCAGCACCCCGGAAGTCCGGTCCCCGGTGCTGACATGGGTGCTGATGTGCCCGTAGACGGCACCGGCGTGGGGGAGCGCCTGGGCGCGGAGCTGTCCCAGGGTCGGCGGCGGGTTCTGCGGCCGGTCGTTCGGGGAGTCGTTCCCGTCCCGCTGGCCCCCGGGGGGAGCGGTGTCCGGCGTCGTGCCGGTGGCGGTGTTCGTGGCGCCGCCGGGGGGAGGCGGCGAGGTGAGGGCGGCGGGCTGGTCGGTGCCCGTGACAGCGGTAGTGCCCGCAGGAGGCGCGGTGTGCCTCAGGGTGACTGCCTTCTTCACCTCCTCGGTCGGGAGTTTTCGCCAACCGGGGTCCGTGCCGGTGTCCGTCCGTGTGGGGTCCGAGGCCGGCGGGGACGTCTTGGGGGTGAGGAGGACCATCTGCGTGTCCATCCCCTTCTCCAGGAGCGCTGTCCCGTGTTCGTGCTGGGACTTGCCGTCGCCGGTCATTCCGAGGTCGTCGTTCTCGAACAGCCGTGCGGTGAAGCGGGTGCGGGACGTCCACACGTCGGAGTCCCCGGTGAACAGGACCGTGTTCTCGATGCTGCGGGAGAGGCCCTGGGCGAATTCCCTGCCGAAGCCCAGGGAGGTGAACAGCGAGACCATCGGGTTCCCCAGCGTCCCTGGGACGCCGCGTGCGTCGCCGTTGGCGTCGTCGCGCACGCTGCCGCCGACGGTCACGGTCACCGAGTGGCTGAGGTTCGTCCCCTTCGTGACGGTGGTGCCGGACGAGCCCCCGATCCGGACACCGCCACTGCGGGAAGTCTCGAACTGGTGTTCAAATTTTCCGTATTCGCCGTAGATGCGCAGGATCACGTGGCCGGGGCGCAGGCCCCTGTCCGCGCGGACCGTCTTCAAGTCGATCACGGCGGTTTCCTCGAGGCGGACCGGGATGCCGTCGTGGGGCAGGTCGAACTTGCTGCTCTTGAGACTGGACTCGGAGAGCGCGGCCCAGACCTTGTCGGTGTTCGCCTTCGCCACGTTCACGTCGCGCTTTCCCAGCCAGCGCTCGCGGTAGGTGCGGACCGCGTCAGACTCCATGTTTTTGGGGCGGAGGGCGTAGTTCTTCGTGGTCCGCGTCAGATCCGGGATGACCATTCCGGGGTGCTTGTCGGCGATGGCCTTGAGAACTTCGTGCGCCATGGCGTCGTAGAACGAGCTCTCCGGTGAGTCGAACGTCTTGGTGGTGCCGTCGGTGCCGTCGTTCCCGGTGGTGTCCGTCGTGTCCGTGGTTCCGGCGTTGTCCGCCGGAGCGGGTGGGGAGGCCTGGCCGAACCCGAGCACGGTGGTCCCGAACAGGTTCGTGGGGTGGTCCACGTCGAGGTGCGGGAACGGGGGCCTGGGCCTGGTCGCGGGCTGGGCCTTGGGGAGTTCGCCGTTGAGCAGGCGGGCGTCCTCGACGGTGAGCAGTTCGACGGAGTCGCCCTCGAAGCGGTGCGGTCGCGGCTCGCCCTCGATGTGGACGTAGAAGTCGCGTTTCACGTCGTAGGCCGCGTGGCCGGAGGGGTCGCGCACGATATCGCTGACCGTCGCCGAGGTGTTCTGGACGGTCCCCGTGCTCTTCTTGAGCGCCATCGAGTACTCCACGGCGGGGGCTTCGAGCCGGATGCTCTTGCCGTCCGGCAGTTCGAGCCAGATGCCGAAACCGGTGCCGATCGAACCGGACACCGTGTTGGAGTGCTGGACGGTGGAGGAGGTGCTCTTGACCTTGGTGTTGCTGTGCACGAAGTCGACCAGAGCGGGGGAGAAGTCCTTGCGGTCGTACCGGGTCGACACCGACCACATCTGCATGCGCCGGGAAGGGCTCCCGGGGATGTCGATCCTGATGTGCGCGGAACCGTTGACTATCTGCGGCAGGTACTGCTGCACCTGGTCGTTGGAGAAGACGGCCGCGATCTGCGCGCGGTGATCGTCGTTGCGCTTCTCCTTGCTGGAGGGGGCGCGGCCGTCGCCCCGGTTCCCCTTGGGCCGGGGGAGGAGGTGGTCGGCCAGCCAGGCGCCGAGGCTGTTCTGCCCCTGTCGGCCGCCGCCTCCCGTCGTCGCGGTGCCGGTGCTGTCACCGCGGTCGCCGGAGGTGGTGGTCCCACCGGTTCCGCTGTCGGATGCCGGTGGGACCGGGGAGAAGCGGGTGATCTCCAGCGGGTGGCCGGCGCCGATGAACGGGCGGTTCACCGGCTTGTGGTGCCCGTTCGCGTCCGGACTTCCGTTGTCGGGCGTGATCTGACGGGGGCCGTCGGAGGAGACCGCCTCGCCCGGCAGGTTCATGATCAGCCCGTCGTACGCGGTCCCCTCCCGCACGCGCGGCGCGGTGAGGCCGGGCCCGGTGACGGACGCCTTCATGCGCAGGTCGCTGACGTAGACGTTCGGGGTGCCGAGCAGTTCGACGCCGGTACCGGAATTGGCGCTGACCGCTGCCGAGCCGCCGGTGCTCCGGAGCTGGAAGCCGCCGCGTGTGCCGATGGAGAAGATCGGCCCCGCGTCGCTGCCGCTGACGTTGGCCAGGTAGATGGGGCTCCCCGTGAACTTGGCGCCGACGGTCCCGCCCCCGTCCTGGGAACCGGCCTCGCTGGAGGACACCCCGGGTCCGGCGCTGTGGAGCCTCAGGTGCGTGGAGTCCCCGCCGCTCAGGGACTCGGTCTTGAAGTGGTAGAAATCGCCGTCGAGGGAGCGCAGGTCGATGTCGGCGCTCCACGTCTGCCCGTCGTGGGTGGCGCTGACGGTGTGCCCGCCCTCGCGCAGGAAGGGGCGCGGCCCCTCCTTCGTGAGGACGGCGGCCACGCCGTCCACGATCTGCTTTCGTGCGATGTCGGGCATGTTCGGTGTACTGCTCAGGACGTCGTCGACGAACCCGTGCAGGTGCTCGGCGAAGAGCATGTTCGGACCGAGGAGGTTGGACGTGGTCAGGTAGCCCAGGTCGAACGCCTTGTCACGGTCCGGGGCGAAGGCACCGGTGTAGGTGGGGGCCGAGGGCTGCTGCGGCGGGGATCCCTCCGGCGGTGCGCCCTCCGGAGGGGTCTCCTCCTGGTGGACGGGGGAGTCGGTGTCGAGGGGGACGAGCCTGATGTCCCCGTCGTCCCCGTCGAGGGGGACGGGTCCGGGGTCGCGGCTCGACTCGCCGGTGGTCTCCAGGGCGGCCATGACGGTGGTCGGGCCGTCGGGGCGCAGCAGGTCGGCCTGCATCTGCGCGAAGAAGTCGTAGGTGCGGTAGGCGTCGTTGGCCTGGCGCTGGGCCTCGAAGGCCTGGGCGCGTAGGTCGGCGGCGTCGGGTCGGCCCTGGCTCTCGGCCTCGCGGGTCTGGGCGACCAGGTCCTGGGCGCGCTGGTAGCCGCTGATGGCGTCCTTGATGCTCGCCGAGGCCAGTTTTCCGAGGCGGACGGCGTCGGCCATCCTGTCCGACGCGGCCTGCGGGGAGGGGTTCCCCGGTCGGTTCGGGACCTCGGTCATGGGGAAGGCGATGATGTCGTGGCCGCCCCGGCCCTTTCCGCGCGAGGAGCTTCCGCCGTCCCCGTCCGTTCCGCGGCCCCTGCCCCCGCCCCCGGTGCCGCGCCTGTCCCCGGACCGGCTGTTGCCGCTGCCGCCCCGGTCGCCGCCGTCGGAGCGGTCGCCGCCGTCGCCCTCGGAGGAGGTCCTCCCCGGAGTCCTGGCCGCCGGAATCCTCTCCAGGAGGTTCCGGACGCTCTCGATGCGCTTCCGGGCGCTGTCGGCGATCTTCTCGGCGTCGTCGCGGGCCTCTTGAGCGGTCTCCGCGGCCTCGGCGGCACGCGCGGACGCGGCCTCCGCCTTCTGGGCGGCCTCCTGCGCTTCCTGGTGCGCGCGACGGGCGTCGGCGGCGACGCTGCCGGCGGTCTCCACGGTCGCGTCGGCGGTGTCCCGGACCTCCTGGGCGGTCTCCAGCGCCTCCTCCGCCCGCGTGGCGGCGTCGGTTGCCGCCTGCGCGGCGTCGTCCGCCCGGGCGCCCAGACGGTCGGCCCGCTGGGCCAGTCGCCTCGCGTCCTCTGCGGTCCGCTGCGCCAGCGCGGTCGCCTCGCGGGCGGTCCGCCGGGCTTCCTGGGCCCTGGCCCGAGCGTCCTCCGCGGCCTGGCGCGCCGCGTCCGCCCGCGGGCCCGTGGTCCCCCGGGAGCCGTCGGTCGTGTTCGGCGGGTTCGTCGTGCCCCGGGGGTCGGTGCTGCTCGACCCCTCGCCGCCGGTCGGATCGGTCCTGCCGGTCGTGCCCGGCGCCGTCTGCCCTCCGGGGGAGGGGCGGGAGGCGTTCGCGGCGGCCTGGGCCGCGAGGTCCGCCGCGGTGCGTGCGGAGAGGGCGTGGGCCTCGGCCCGGGCGGCGTCCCCGGCCGCGTCCGCGGCGTCCGTCCGCACCTCGTCGGCCCTGGCCCTCGCCGCGTCCGCCGCCGCACGGGCGTCCCTGGCTGCGTCGGCGGCCCCCTGTGCCGCCTCCCCGGCGTTCCGCGCGTCCCGGGCCGCCCGGTCCGCGCTGTCACGGTGGGTCGAGGCCTCGTTGCGGACCCCCTCGGCCCAGGTCCGCAGGGTCTCGGCGTCCGCGGCCATCCGGTCGGCCGCAGCCTTCGCGGCGTCGGCGTCCGCCTGCGCGGCGGCGGCCTCCGTCGCGGTGCTCTCCGCCTCCGCCCGCGCGGTGTCGGCGCGATCGGCGATCGCCTCCAGGTCGGAGATCAGGTCGTCGGCCTGGTCGCGCACGTCCTGGGCGGCCCGGTCCCCGCCGGCGGCCCGGTCCTGCCCGGACAGGCCGTCCACGGCGGTGCTGAGCGCCCGGTAGCGCGGCGGGGTCGCGTCGAGGTCCGTTCCGATCTCGGCGACGGTGTCCTCGTGCCCGTCGGCGGTGTCATGTGCCTCGGTCGCGGCGGTGCCCGCGTCCTCCGCGTCGGAGGTGGCCGTCCCGACCCGCTCGATGAAGGCGCCGCGATCGGGCTCGGGCGTCGTCCGGGTGGCGTTGTTCCGGGTGGCGGTGATGTCGTTGCCGGCGGCGGTGGCGTTGTCGTGGGCGGTATCCGCAGCCGCCCGCGCGTCCTGTGCCTGTCGTATCGCCCCCGGGGCGGAGGTGCCGTCGGCTGCGGGCGCGGGGGCGCGTCCTCCGGTCCCGGAGGCGGGTGCTTCGCCGTCGGAGCCCGTGAGGAGGCGGATGCCGTTCCGGAGGTCGGCCGTGCCGCGGTCCAGGGCCGTGGAGAGGTCGTTCGCGGCATCGCGTGCGTCACGGGCCTCCTGGACCGCGGTGTCCGCGGCTTCGGAGGCGCGCTGGACCCGCGCGTCCACGGTGCCGGTGTTCTGCTCCCGGCCGTCCTCGGGGTTCCGGAAGCCGTCGGAGTCCGGCGCGGGGGTGTCCGACTCCGGCGCACGGAGGTTCAGCTCCGACAGGAAGCGGTCGGCCAGGCCCTCGCCCGGGCCCGTGGGCTCCGGGGCCGGCGGGGTCACCGTGACGGTCGGCCGGGGTTCCCCGGTGGTCGTGTCGTCGGGGGCCGGTGCGCGGGTCGTCCCCTCGCCTCCGCCGCCGCCCACCGTGCGCACGGGGGGAGCGGTCCCGGAGTCCGTCCCCTGCCCGGCCTCCTCCAGGGTGGTGCGCGTGTTGTTCACGGTCTCGATCAGGGCGTCGATCTGATCGTTGAAATCGGACAGCGCCTCGTTGTACTTGTCCTCCTGCGCGTTGTAGGCCTCCTCGGCGCTCCGGTCGTCCGGGTCGGCGGCGTACTCCTCGGCCAGGCCCTCCAGCGGGGCCCGGGTGTCGGCGTACGCGGCCTCCGCCTCGCTGAACTCCTTGCGGGCGTTGTTGAGCCGGTCCATGACCGGAGCCATGTCCTTCGCCTGGTCCGGCGTGAGGAAACCCAGCGCGATCGCGTCGGACTCCGAGTACCAGCCGGCCATCCTGACCGTGACGTCGTCCACGCCCCACCGGGTGGGCCGCTTGTGGAGCGGGGTCGACGGAAGGCTCGGGTCGTTCGGGTGGAAGGCGGCGGGCGCCTTGAGCTTGCTGCCCGCGCCGAACGCCCAGGTGGCGTCGTACTCGATGAGGTAGACGGGCCCCTGGCGGAGCTTGTCGGACTCCTGGTAGCCCTTGACCGCCTGGTTGGAGCCCGATTCCGCCCCGTGGGACGAGCTGGTGTTCACACCCGGCGCGCCGGTGTAGGTGCCCTCGTGCCCGTCGTAGGGGATGCCCTCCGCCGCGGTGCTCAGCCCGGCGGGGCGGAACTCCCCGCCCCGGCCCCGGCCCCCGCCGTGGGAGTCGCCGGCGCTGTTCGACCGGGGGTGGACGCGGGAGTCGCTGAGCTGGCTGCCCGGCAGCGCGTCCAGGATCTTCGCCCCGCGGCTGCTCGGCACGACCTTGGCGCCCCACTCGGTGCGGCCGATGTCCGTGAACTCCACCCCCTCGGCGTTGTGCGAGGCCGACGGGTACACCGCCTTGACGGCGCTCTCGCTGAGGCTGTGGTCGATCTCGTTGTACACCGGGTCCTGGCCGTAGGCGTCCGCGAGGTAGGCACGCGCCGCGTTCGCCGTGTCGCGGGTGGGCTGCCCGCCCTCGGGGGTGCCGGGGGGCGGCTTCCAGCCGAGGGTCTGCGCGATGACGACGTTGGCCTTGTCGCGCAGCGCCTGCCCGCCGTCCTGCACCATGGCGGGCTTGGTGATGGCGGTGTCGGTGCCCGGCCGGGGGCCCGCGTCACCGGTCCACGCACGCAAAGCGTCGGCCACGGACGCGTAGATCGGGGCCGGGGACCGCTGCGCGGTGTCGCCGTCGGCGGTCCGGTCGTTCCCGGGCGTGTCGGTTCGCGTCCGGTCGCCGGTGGTGTCGCCGCCCTCCGGGGCCGGGGGCGCGTCCCGGTCGGCCGGCGCCGTTCCGGTGGATCCGGTGCCGTCCGTGGACGTGGTGACGGTCGGGGCGGGCGGCGGCGACAGCGTGTCGGCGCCGGTTCCCCGCGTGTCCCCCTCCGCGGCGGTGGTCGTGGTGGGCGCCTCCGGGGGGTCGAAGGTCATGTACGCGAACGGGTACATCGTCTCGACACGCCCGCTGTCCGCGGTGCCCGTGTAGGTCGTACGCGGGGGGTTGCCGTTCTCCCCGCCCTTGGGCTCGCCGAGTTCGAGGGTGAGGGTCAGGGTCGTGTCCGCGCGGACCTTCGCGTACGGGGTGTCCATGTGCAGTTCGACGGTGTGGGCGTCGTCCTGGGACTCCCCGGTGGAGTTCCCGTCGCGCGTGGACGAGGACACCGCTCCGGCGGGGGAGGCGAACAGCGGGCGGTGGTCCGGCTGCCCGTCCGACCCCTGGTCGTCCTGGGCGTAGGGGAGGGGCTGCAGGAGCACGCCGTCCGCGCCCACCGTCGTTCCGGTCCCCCGGTTCTGGGCGTCCGTGTCGGTCGCCTTCCACGTGTGCGACTCGATGTAGTAGCCGGACTGGCCGACGTACGAGACGTCGGTGCGTTCCGGGTCCCTGGTCAGGTTCACGTAGACCTTGCCCGGGGAGGCCGAGCGCATGGGTCGCGGCCCCGAGTCCGGCCCGGGCTCCGGCCCCAGCGCGCGGACCTTGACCGGCACCGGGACGGTGGAGTCGGGGTTCTGGCCCAGGTGCGTGGTCAGTTTCTGCAGGAGGAGCTCCCGGCCGCCGGCCGTCAGCTCCAGCCCGTTCGAGGCGAGGTCGTTCACCAGGTTCTGGATGGCGGCCCCGGGGTCGGCGGGCTGGACCTGCCTGCCGCTGCCCTCGAACCCGGGGCGCACCTGTGCGTTGTCGGGCTTCTTCGGGTTGGGCTGCGGACTCAGGTCCACCCTGTCGCCGTCGCGGGTCGCCTTGTCCATGACCAGGTCGGCCTGCTGCGCGTCGCGGGAGTGCACGTAGCCCGAGAGCAGGTCCTTGACGGGAACGGTCCACCCGTGGAACCGGGTGTTCCAGCTCAGGGGAGGCCCGATGCTCCAGTTCTTCGCGAACTCGATCGCCTGGGTGAGGTGGCCGGAGGCGCGGAAGGCGTACGCCTTGGTGATGTTCGGGATGAATAGCACGGACGACGTGAACGCGGTCGCCTGGGTGTTCGACGTGCCGCGCGAGAAGAACGTGCGGGCGATGGAGGGGCCGACCAGCGGGATCGGTCGGACGGCCTCGGTGGGCAGGGAGTCGTCGGAGGGGTGGGGGTTCGGGTTGCGGCCCCCGCTTCCCCCGAACTTGAGGCCGACGCTGCCGGTCAGGGAGGAGTTGGTGGACACGGACACCTCGGTGCCGCCGTTCCACCGCATCTGGGCGTCGACGGGGCGGAAGTCGGTGACGGTGTCGATCTCGACCTTGGTGGCGACGGTGGCGCGGACGTCGTGCGGTGACCGGAAACCGCCGCTCATCTCCTGGCGGATACGGGAGCCCGACGGCGTGGTGGCGCTCTTGCTCGTGGCGAGTTCCTCCGCCGACAGGTGGTTCTCGAACTGTCGGCCGCCTCCGGACGACTGGGAGAGGAAGGAGTCGAGCTTGAGCCGGAATCCGTCGTAGAGGCCGCCGCGGGGCTCGGAGAAGGTCCGGAACGTCTCCTCCAGCAGCCCGCGCATGCCCCGGCTGCCGGTGTCGAAGTGGGTGTTGACGCGCTCGAAGGTGCCGCCGATGCCGCGGATCGCCTGGGCGCGGGTCTGGTTCAGGGTCGGCGGTCCCTGCTGGGGCCCACTGTCAGGGGCGCCGTCCCCGTTCCGGTCGCCGCCCGCCGGAACGGTCTGCGGCGTCGTGCCGGAGGTGGTGTCCGCGGTGGTGCCGGAGGGAGGCGGCGGGGAGAGGACGACGGCCTGGTTGTCGTTGGTTCCCGCGGTGGTGCCGGGGGAAGGCGGCGGGGAGAGGACCACCGCCCGGTTGCCGTCGGCGACGGTGGTCGTCACGGTGCCCGCGGAGGGCGCGGTGGTGTTCGGGGGAGGGGTGACGACCTGGGCGCTCTCGCCGAACAGACGTCCCCAGGTGTGGACGGCCCCGTCCCGGATGACGGTCCAGCGGCCGCCCCGGTCACCGCCCGGCGTACCGCCGGGGGTGGTCTGCGGGACGAAGTTCCGGCGGATCATGTCCCGTGCCTGCTCGGGCGTGAGCGGCTGCCGGCCGCCGGTCGTGTCGGGCTCCGTGTCCCCGGAGGTGTCCGTCCGTGTGGAGTCCTCACCGCGGGTGTCCGCGGCGGTCGCGGGGGTGTTCCGCGTCTCCTGACCGTCGGAGGAGGTGGCGGTGTCGCCGTCGCGGGTCGTGCCCGCCGGGTCGGACACGGTGGCCGGGGAGTCCGTGGCCATCGGGGGCATCTTGGGCGTGAGGAGGACGGTCTCGGCGTCCATCCCCTTCCCCAGGAGCGGGATGCCGTGTTCGCGCTGGGGCCGGTCGTCGCGCGCCATGCCGATGTCGTCGTGCTCGAACAGCCGCGCGGTGAAGCGGGTGCGGGACGTCCACACGTCGGAGTCCCCGCTGAACAGGACCGTCTCCTCGGAACTGTGGGAGAGGCCCTGGCTGGAGCCCTTGCCCGTGCTCAGGGAGGTGTTCAGCGAACCCGAGGGGTTTCCCAGGACCCTGGGGACGCCGCGCGCGTCGGCGCCTTCGTCGGTGCGCACGCTCGCGCCCACGTTGAGGCCGAGCGAGTGGTTGACGCTCGACCCCTTCGTGGTCGTGATGCCGGCCGAGCCCGCGAACCGGGCGCCGCCGCTGGAGGTCGTGTCGAACTGGTGCACCAGGCGGTCGAAGTCGCCGTAGACGCGCACGGTCACGGCGTCGGGACGGGACCCCTTGTCCCGCCGGAGCATCGTCGGGTCGATCACGGCGGATTCCTTGAGGCGCACCGGGATGCCGTTGCCGGGCAGGTCGGACGCGCCGCTCTTGAGGCCGGACTCGGAGAGCGCCTTGATGACCTTGAGCGTGTTGTCCCGGGCCACGTCCACGTTGCGGCGCAGGCCCCAGCGCTCGCGGAAGCTGCGGAGCGGTCCTTCCGGGTCCATGCGGCTGGGGCGGACGGCGTAGTCCTTGTCGGTCCGCGCCAGGTCCGGGATGACCATGCCGGGGCGCTTCTCGGAGATGGCGCTGAGCACGTTGTACGCCAGGTCGTCGTAGAACGGACGCCGCGGTGAGGGGGGCGCCTGCGTGTCACCGTCGGCGTCGTCGTTCCCGGTGGTGTCCGCCGTGTTCGTGGCGTCGGTGTCGCCTGTTGTTCCCGTCGTCGCGGTGTCGTCCGCCGGAGGGGTCGGGGGAGCGTGGCCGAACCCGCGTACGGTGGCCCCGCTCAGGTCCGTGGGGTGGTCCACCGCGAGGTTCGGGAACGGGGGCCGGGGCGGCGCGGCCGGTCCGTCGGTCGAGGTCGGGGCCTTGGACGGTTCGCCGTTGAGCAGGCGGGCGTCCTCGACCGTGAGCATCTCGACGGTGTCGGCCTCGAAGCGGTGCGGCTGCGACTCGCCCTGGATGTGGACGTAGAAGTCGCGCTTGACGTCGTAGGCCGCGTGGCCGGAGGGGGCGTGCACGACGTGGCTGCTGGTCCCCGAGGTGTTCAGGGTGGTTCCGGTGCTCTTCTCGAACGTCGCCGAGTACTCCACGAAGGGCACGTCGATCCGGATGCTCCTGCCGTTGGGCAGGTCGATCCAGATGCCGAAGCCGCCGCCGATCGAGCCGGAGGCCACGGTGGAGTGCTTCACGCTGGAGGAGTCGCTCTTGACCGCGGTGTTGCTGTGCACGAAGTCGGCCAGGCCGGGGGCGAAGTCCTTGCGGTTGTACTCGGTCGAGACCGACCACATCTGCATGATGCGCGGACGGCTGCCGGGGATCTCGATCCGGATGTGCGCGGAACTGTTGACCATCTGCGGCAGGTACTGCTGCACCCGGTCGTTGTCGAAGGTGGACTCGATGGCCTCGCGGTACTGGTTGTCACGCCGTTCCTGTCGGGAGGGGGCGCGGCCGCCGCCCCGTCCGCCCGTGGGAGGGGTCCCCAGGAAGTGGTCGGCGAGCCAGGTGCCGAGGGTGCCCTTCCCCGGACGGCCGCCGCCGTCCGTCGTGGTGCTGTCGTCGCGGTCGCCTTCACCGCCGCGGTCGGTCCCGCCGGTGGTGCCCGCGGTGTCCCCGTCGGATCCGTCACCGGATGCCGGGGGAACCGGGGAGAAGCGGGTGATCTCCAGCGGGTGGCCGGTGCCGATGAGCGGCCGGTTCACCGGTGGACGGTTCCCGTTCGCGTCCGCCGGTCCGTTGTCGGGCACGATGTGCCGGGGTGCGTCGGAGGAGACCACCTCCCCGGGCAGGTTCATGGTCAGCCCGTTGTACGCGGTCCCCTCCTGGACACGAGGGGAGGTGAGGCCGGGGCCGGTGACGGAGGCCTTCATGTGCAGGTCGCCGACGTAGAGGTTCGGGGCGCCGAGCAGTTCGATCCCGCTGGCGGCGTTGGCGCTGGTCGAGGCCGACCCGGAGGTGCCCCGGACCTTCATGCCGCCGCGCCCGCCGATGGCCGCGATCGGCCCGATGTCGTTGCCGCCTGCGCTCGCTACGTACAGGGGGCTCATCGTGAACTTGGTGCCGACGGTCTTGCCCGCGCCGCGTGACCCGCCGTCGCCGGAGTCCACCCCGGGGCCGGCGTCGTGGAGCCTCAGGAACCTGGAGTCCCCGCCGCCGCTCAGGTTCTCGGTGCCGACGTGGTAGAACTCGCCGTCCTCGGGGCGCAGGTCGATGTCGGCGCTCCACGTCCGCCCGTCGTGGGTGGTGCTGACGGTGTGTCCGCCCTCGCGGAGGAAGGGCCGGGGCCCCTCCCTGTTGAGGATGTCGACCACGCCGTCCACGATCCCCTGTCGTGCGGGGGCGGGCATGTCCGGCGTACCGCTCAGGACGTCGTTGACGAACCCGGGAAGGTGCTCGGTGAAGAGCATGTGCGGTCCGAGGAGGGTGGACGTGGTCAGATAGCCCAGGTCGTAGCTCTGGCCGCTGCGGTCCGGAACGAAGTCGCCGCCGTAGGTGAGGGGCGGGGGCGGAGGCGGGCCCTCCTGGGCGCTCCGGTCCGGGGCCCGGTTGTCGTCGGTCCCGGTGGTGTCGCGGTTGTCGGACGGGTCGCCGTCGCGCGTGAGGGGGGAGTCGGTGTCGAGGGGGCCGAGGGGGATGTCCCTGCTGGTTCCGCCGAGGGGGACGGGGCCGGGGTCGCGGCTCGGGCCGCCGGTGGTCTCCAGGGCGGCCATGACGGTGGTCGGGCCGTCGGGGCGCAGCAGGTCGGCCTGCATCTGGGCGAGGTGGTCGTAGGTGCGGTAGGCCTCGTTGGCCTCGCGCTGGGCCTGGTAGGCCTGTGCGCGCAGGTCGGCGGCGTCGGGGCGGCCCTGGCTCTCGGCCTCGCGGGTCTGGGCGACCAGGTCCTGGGCGCGCTGGTAGCCGCTGATCGCGTCCTTGATGCCGGCCGAGGCCAGCTCTCCGAGGCGGATGGCCTCTGCCATCCTCCCCGACGCGACCTGCGGAGAGGGGTTCCCCGGCCGGCCTGTGCTCTCGGTCATGGGGAAGGCCTCGATGTCGTGGCCGCCCCGGCCCTTTCCGGGCGGAGGAGGCGGCTGCGACTCCTGCCCCGACCGGTCAGAGCCCGGCAGGTCATTCCGCACCGGCGTCGGTTCCCCCGACCGATGGTTGACCGGGGCCCCGGGCACCGGAGCACCGGCGACATCCGGATCCGGAGTCCGCGCGGCACCGGTCACCGACCGATCCGCACCAGGACCGGTGGACGACACGGCAGGCGAGCTCACGGAGGCGTCATCAGCGTCATCGGGCGGGGTGAACCGCACCGGCCGCCCCGCCCCCACCGGAACCGCCCGCTGCCCAGCCCGCCTGCCAGAAGCCCGGGCGAGGACATCGTCGGGAACGGGGACGTCGGAGTCACGCAGAACGCGCAGCACATCGGCCAGCGTCCCCTGCTTCCGCCACGCCTTGAGCTGGTTGTACACCTCCATCGCGGACACCGGGACCTGTCGGCCGTCCGGAACGGTGACGGTGAGGTCCCGCGCCGGTGAGCGGTGCACCATCTGGTCGAACCCGACGCCGAACACATCCAGGGCCACACGCTCCAGCCCCGCCCGATCCAGGCCCGGGTCTGCGGAGACCGGTTGCAGCCCGGAGAGCAAGTGGTGGGCGACATCTCGCAGCGCTTCGTCGGGCAGGGCTCCGATCCACTCGCCGCCCGTCACCTCCAGGCCGTTGTCGGCGAGCACGCCGAGCGCTTCGACCAGATCGCCGTTGGAACGCCACTGGTCGATCTGCGTTCGTACGTCCCCGGCGGTGATGGGAGGACGCCCCTGAACGGCGGGAATGTCGTCGATCGGCCCGCGGCCCGCGGCGTGGTCGCGCCCAGCGGCGAAGACGGCCAGCGTGTCGACGTAGGCCGACTCATCGGACTTGGTCAGCACGTCTTGGAGCTCGCCCCGAACGGGGTCGGGCAGCGCATCGGTCATGGCGGAGGCGGGCACGCGCACCCCGCTCCGGTCGACGAGATCCAGCGCCCGCGCCAGCCGACCGTCGGCCCGCCAGCGGTCGACCTGGGCGTCGAAGGCGGCACGGGCTCGGGCCGCGCGGGTGTCAGCGCCGGAGTCGGCGCCCCGCGCCGCGGCGTCCTCGGGAGAGATGAGCTGGTCCGCGATCCGCTCACCGTCCCACCCCCGGATCAGTTGGTCCGTGGCCAGGGCGAACCGGTCGAAGACGGCGGCCCGCCGCGGGTCTGACGCGTCCAGACCGGGCGCGAGGATCTGGACGATGTCCGACTTCACCTCGTCGGACAGTTCGGCGGCCCGTGGCGGCGGCGTGTAGTCGGACGTGCCGTGCTCCACGACCGAGGCGATCGTGTCGAGGTACCCGCTCAGGACAACGGGGTCGCGGCGTGCGTACAACTGCCCGTCGGCGCCGCGCTTCGCCCATGCGTTGCCCATGAGGCCGTAGCCGTGGTCATCGTCGCTGGGACGCACCGCATCGGCGTCCCTGCTCCCCCGGAAAACCGTTCCCGGCTGGAAGTACTCATCGAGCAGCCCCAGCAGGTGCGCGGTCTCATGGACACCCGATTCCACCGGGAACGCCGCGTTCCAGTGATCGGTGCCCATGATTCTGTCCCCCGGCCGGGCGTGCAGGTCGATCTCATGATGGACCTGGGCAGCGGGGGTGGAGTCGTCTGCCAAGAGGAGGCGGACGTGCAGCTGGTCCCCGCTCCCGGGCGGGGGCGGCTCGGCACCCGATGCGGAATCGGCCACCTTCATGTCGCCCGGGTCCGGGACGCTCTTTTCCCCGAAGAGGGTGTTGAACAGGTCGTCACCGAGTTTGTGCATCCGGGTGCCGTCCGCACCCACCACGGTCCCGTCCCCGCGGACCCGGAACTGCCGGTTCCACATGGCGTCCAGCTTGGCCTCGTACGCGCGCACGTACGCCTCGTACCGCTCTGGCGTCAGAGTGTCCTCGTCGCGGCGGATCCGAGGGCGGAAGGTGAGCTCCAGGACATGGGTCGGGCCCCCCTCCGTGCGGTGTTCCTCCGGAATCGGGATTCGCGCCCACTCGAACCTGCGGGTGGCCCACAGGGGGTCCATCTGCGCCTTGACGAACCGCTCCGGGTCGCCGGGTCGGGCGTCGGGGTTGTCCAGCACCGTCGCCGGGTCGACCGGGTCACCGTTGGCGTCGAGGTCGACGGGGTTGCCGTCATCGTCGAGGCCCACCGGGTCACCGTCGGGGCCGAGGTCCAGCGGCCGGGCCGCGCTGGAGTCGGCCATGGGTTCGGCGAAGTCGGCGTCCACGGATCTGCCCACCTGGTGGACCGGCGCCGACGCCCGCGCGGCCTCCCACGCAGACGGGTCCGCCAGGCCGGTGTGCACCCGCGCGGGTTCGGCACTCTGAGGGTCGGACCAGCGGCGTGCCGGACGTGGCTCCACCATCGTCTCGATCCGCTCCAGCGTCCGCCGCGCCACATACGGGCGGTCCTCACCCCGCGCCGGATCCCCGTCCAGCATCCCCAACCGACGCAGTACCTCACCAACGCCCCGGCCATCACCATCCGCCCCCAGATCCGGCGGCACACCATCAGCCGCAGGCGGCACCGGAGACCAGACCAGCGTGGCGTGCACCCCCTCAGAACCGGGGCTCACCATATCGACGCTCACGTTCAGCTGCTGTCCACTGCGCGGCAACACGAACTTGTCGTTGAACACCGCCGCGACAAGCGGCGGCAACGCCATCGACGCAGCGACCTGAGCCCGCATGTCCACGCCCTGTTGAAGAGGAGCACGGATCCGCAGCTTCACATCACGAACCGAGGACGGATCCCCCTCACCCGCACCATGGATCTCCCTCGTCGTGGACTCGAAGAAGAGATTGTCGATCCGCACCTCAGCACGCATCGGACCATGTTTGGTGTTCACCTCCACCGTCAACGGCGGCGCACCCTCCGGCAGCCTCAGGTTCTGCGCGAAAAGGCTTGAGACCTTGCGCACCTGCGGCTGCGACTCCTGACCCCACCGGTCAGAGCCCGGCAGGTCATTCCGCACCGGCGCCGGTTCCCCCGACCGATGGCTGGCCGGGGCCCCGGGCACCGGAGCACCGGCGACATCCGGATCCGGAGTCCGCGCGGCACCGGTCACCGACCGATCCGCACCAGGACCGGTGGACGACACGGCAGGCGAGCTCACGGAGGCGTCATCAGCGTCATCGGGCGGGGTGAACCGCACCGACCGCTCCGCCCCCACCGGGTAGAGATCGTCGACGGCTCCGGAGCGGTCGACGCTTTCCTCGCCCGATCGTTCGCCGTCGCCGGAGCGGTTCCCGTCGTCACCGGGCTGGTCTTTGTCGCGGTCCTGGGATCGGTCGTCGTTCCCGGAGGATCCCTCATCGCGCTCGTCGGACTGTTCGCCGTCGCGGTCGGAGGGGTTGTGTCCGGTGTCCTCGGTGTCGTGTTGGCCGTCGCTGTTGCTGTCTTCGGCGGCGGGAGGCGGGGACTGTGGGGTATCGCTCGATGAGGTCTGCTGTTCGGGGGCGGGTGCGTTGTCGGGGTTCGTTCGCTGTGCGTCCGTCGGGCTGTTCGGTTCGTCCAGGTCGGTGGTGATGCCAGTAGTCGCGGACCCTGGAGCGGGCGGTGCGCTTTCGGTCGAGGTGCGCACAACGTCGCCGTCGCGGGTCGAGCGTTGTGCGGACGGGTCCGTGGTGCGGGTTTCGCCACCGGTGCGTTGGGGCGAGCGTTCACCGCTGTTGCGGTCGGTGGGCGCGGAGCGCTGGCCGGTGTCGGAAGCAGGGTTCTGCGGACCGGGGGCGGGGGGCTGTTGGCCCGCGGGCGTCGGGGCCGCCTGGTTGATCGGCGCAGCCACGACCGGTGCAGGGGTGTGCTGTTCCGGGCCGCTCCGCTCCTGGGGCGTGGTGCGGTCCCCGTGTTCGGTGCCGGGGTTCTGCGCCTGCGGTTCCGGTGTGGTCTGTTCGGCTGCGGGGGGCGGGACCGTCATGGGGTTGTCGGGGACGATGGCGTTGAGGAAGTTGACGGTGAGGGGGCCGTCGTTCATGCCGGGGTGGAAGAGGTCGTTGCCCAGGCCGGGGTGTTTGACCTCGGTGGTGGCGTAGGGGTCCTTGGCGTTCTCGGGGGTCTTGAGGGGGTCGGGGTAGGGGGTGCGCACGTCCTCGTCCTGGTGGACGCGGACGGTGTCGTCGTTGGGCTGGTCGCGGTCGTCGGGGTCGCCGAAGTCGGAGCCGCCGAACACGGAGTCGGTGTCGCTGTCGGTGTCGCTGACCAGGTCGGGGACGTCGTCGATGTCGGAGAGGTCGTCGCGGTCGTACAGGGACGAGTCGTCGACCGGCGGGGCCAGGAGGGGGCCTTCGCCGTTACCGTCCTGCTCCGGGGACCCCTGGCCGCCGCGGTCGCGGTCGGGGGCGTGGTCGCGGTCGGGGGCGTGGTCGCCGCCCCGACCGGGGTCCTCGTTCCCGCCCGTCCACGGGTCGGGGGCCTGGGGGCCGGTGGGGTTGTCGTTGCGGTTGCCGGTGCCCTCGCTCTGGGTCCGGGGCGGTTCGGGCGTGGACAGGTCGGGTTTGTCTTTGTCGCTGAACAGGTCCAGGCCGTGCAGGATGCCGTCGGTGGCGCCCTGTTGGATGCCGGCCTGGGTGGCGCCGGCGGTGGCGGAGTAGCCCGAGGCCTCCCAGCCGCGTCCGTCGGCCAGGCTTCCCAGGCCCTCGCCGAGGTAGCCCTCGAGTGCTCCGGTGCCGATGCTGCCGCCGACCTGTTGGGTGTAGGCGCCGGTGGTGGAGAAGTACTCGCCCAGGGGTTTTTGCAGGTTGACGGGGACGTCGGCGAGGTGGTCGCGCATGTGCGGGGGCAGGCGGTCCCCGATCGTGTCCCGTAGGTGCCGGCCCAGGTCGGGGTCGTTCCAGTGGCGGGCCAGGGTGGCGGCGTAGTCGCGTCCCAGGTCGCGCGCTGCGCTCTCGCCGAGGTGCTCGCCGAAGTTGCGGGCGAACACCTCGGCGAAGTCGTTGCGGGCTGCGGCGGCCTTGGTGGCGTTGTCGAAGGCGCCGGCGCCGATGGGGCTGGCGGGGTTGTAGGGGGTGAGGAACTCGTCGTTGTGGCGGCCGAACACCTCGGCCAGGTCCTTGTTCAGCGACGGGGGAGCGGGCGGGGTGTCCCTGGGCGTGGGTGTGGTGCCCGGGGTGTCCTTGGGCGCGGGGGAGTCCGGCCCCCGGTCGGGGTTGACCGGGGGGTCGTCCTTGACCGGTCCGGGGGGCGGGTCGTCCTTGGGCCTGGCGGGGGGACCGTCGGGACCGCCGCCGCCGGGGGGTGGCGGGGTGTCGGTGTCGCGGTTGAGCGGTGGCGGGTCGTCCTTGACCGGCCCGGCAGGGGGGCCGTCGGGCGGTCCGGTGGGTGGTCCGGGCGGGGGTCCGTCGGGGGTCTCCCGGACGGGGGGTCCGGTGGGCGGACCTGCCGGGGGCGGCCCGTCGGGTGTGGTGCGGACCAGCGGGGGCGGGTCGGGGAGGTCGTTGAGGTGTTTGAGGCCGTTGGTGAACAAATCGGACAGGTGTTTGCTGAAGAGCCCGTCCATGCCGGCGGAGAAGACCGCGGAGAGCAC
>NZ_JBEXSY010000075.1:0-34650 GCF_040613895.1 Nocardiopsis sp. NPDC006198
CCGGGGGTCCCCCCCCCAAAAACAACCCACCCCACTTGGTGGCTGTCCTAACCACCCGGGTTTTGCGCCCACCCCTGCCGCTGCGCGCCCCGCGGGCCCCCCCCCCGCCTCGGCGCCGGCCCCGGCGCCGGTCCGCCGGGCCGGGGCTAGCCGGTTCCGGAGACCTCGTCCGCAGCGGCGCGGGCCGCCTCGGCCCGGGCACGCCACCCGGCGGGGTCCACCTCCACCGCGCGCAGGCTCTCCTCGTCCACCGCCACCGGCCGGACCGGCAGGAACCCGTCCAGGGGCAGCAGCGGGTCCGCGGTGACGTCGGCGGTGAGCATCTGCCCGGTGGCGAGCCCGCACGCGTGGGGCAGGTCCGGCAGCGCGGCGGCCAGGGCCACCCCGGCCGCGAGCCCGACGGAGGTCTCCACGGCGCTGGAGACCACCACGGGGAGCCCGCACGCCTCGGCGACCCGCAGCGCGGCCCGCACCCCGCCCAGGGGCTGGACCTTGAGGACCACGATGTCGGCCGCGCCCGCGGCCCTGACCCTGAGGGGGTCCTCGGCCCGGCGGATCGACTCGTCGGCGGCCACCGGGACGTCGACGCGGCGGCGCACCTCGGCCAGCTCCTCCAGGGTCGCACACGGCTGTTCGACGTACTCCAGGCCGAACCGGTCCAGGGCCCGGACCATGCGCACCGCGGTGTCCACGTCCCAGCCGCCGTTGGCGTCCACGCGCACCTTCCCGGAGGGGCCGAGGGCGTCGCGGACGGCCTCGACGCGGGCCAGGTCCTGCGCCGGGTCCTGCCCCCTCTCCGCGACCTTGACCTTGGCGGTCGCGCAACCGCCCGCGGCGACGATCGCGCGGGCCCGCTCCGGGCCCAGCGCGGGGACCGTCACGTTGACCGGCACCCGGTCGCGGACCGGTTCGGGCCACCCGAGGAAGGCGGCCTCGTGACAGGCCGCCCACCAGCGGGAGGACTCGCGCGGACCGTACTCGGCGAAGGGCGAGAACTCGCCCCAGCCGGCGGGCCCGCGCACGAGCATCCCCTCCCGGACGGTGACGCCGCGGAAGCGGTCGCGCAGGCCGACCGCGAAGGCGCGCCCCCCGGCGGGGGCGCCCTCCGGGCCGGACCCGACGGGGGGCGTCACGGGCGGCGCGGGAACTTGTCGAACTCCGGACGCCGCTTCTCCTTGAACGCGTCCCGGCCCTCCTGGGCCTCCTCGCTCATGTAGTAGAGCATCGTGGCGTCACCGGCGAACTGCTGCATCCCGGCGGCGCCGTCGCTGACCGCGTTGATGGCGCCCTTGAGCATGCGCAGCGCCAGGGGGGACTTCTCCAGGAGCTCGCGCGCCCAGGCGACGGTCTCCTTCTCCAGGTCCTCCAGCGGGACCACGGTGTTGATCATGCCCATGTCCAGTGCCTCCTGCGCGCTGTACTGGCGGCACAGGTACCAGATCTCGCGGGCCTTCTTCAGGCCGACGGTCTCGGCGAGCAGCCAGGAACCGTAACCGCCGTCGAACGAGCCGACCTTGGGCCCGGTCTGGCCGAACTTGGCGTTGTCGGCGGCGATGGTCAGGTCGCAGCAGACCTGGAGGACGTTGCCGCCGCCGATGGACCAGCCCGCGACCATGCAGATGACGGGCTTGGGCAGGCGGCGGATCTGCACCTGCAGGTCGAGGACGTTGAGCCGGCCGATGCCCTGGCGGGCCACGGCGTCGTCGCCGATGTACCCGTCGTCGCCGCGGATCTTCTGGTCGCCGCCGGAGCAGAACGCCTGGTCGCCGGCGCCGGTGAAGATGATCACGCCGACCCCGGAGTCGTCGCGGGCGATGTTGAACGCCTGCTGGAGCTCGAACAGGGTCTGGGGCCGGAAGGCGTTGTGCCGCTCCGGGCGGTTGATCGTGATCTTGGCGATGCCCTCCGCGGTCTCGTAGATGATGTCGGAATACTCGCCCGACCGCTGCCAGTCGATCACGCTGCTCACGGCTACTACTTCTCCTCACGGGGACACTGGGGACGACGCGGACGCGCCTTCGTCGGCCGCGTCCAAGCGTCAACCCTACGCATTCTGCCAGGCGAGCCGGGACGAACAGGCACGCACCCGGCCGCCCGGCGCCCCCGGGCGCTCCGCGCCCCGGTCGCCGCCCGGAGCGTGGGGCCCCCGGCCCGGGGTTCGCGGAGCCCGCGGGCGCGGTGGCGGCGGACGGGCGTACCCTGGCGGGCGTGGCACGCGAGAATCAGGTCGAAACCCAGGTCGAGGTCCCCCCGTCCGAGGGGGGCCGCCCCCTCCAGGCCGTCCTCGGGCTGGCGCCGGAGCGGTTCGGGGACCTGCTCGCCCGCGCCCTGGACGGCGAGGGCCCCGCCCTGCTGCCCGTCCCCGCGGGCACCCCCGACGCGCGGGTGCGCGACCTGCTCGCCGCGATGCGGCCCTCGTCCCTGCGGGGCCCTGACGGCGTGACCGCGCTCGGGGACTCCGCGCCGGCGGGTGCCGACACCGCCCTGGTCGTCACCACGTCGGGCTCCACCGGCGCCCCCAAGGGGGTGGAGCTGTCCGCGGAGGCCCTGCGCTCCTCCGCCCGCGCCTCGGTCGCGCGGATCGGCGCCGCCCCGGGCGACCCGTGGCTGTGCGTGCTGCCCGCCGGACACATCTCCGGCATCCAGGTGATGATGCGCGCCCTGGTGACGGGGACCCGGGCGGTGCACGCCCCCTTCGACGTGGACACGGTGCGGGAGGCCGCCGAGCGGCTGCGGCCGCACGTGTCCCTGGTCCCCACGCAGCTGCGGCGGCTCATGGCCGCCGGGGTGGACCCGTCCCTGTTCGGGTCGGTCCTGCTCGGCGGGGCCGCCGCCGAACCCGCGCTGGTCGGGGCGGCCCGCGCGGCGGGCGCGCGGGTGGCGACCACCTACGGCATGAGCGAGACCTGCGGCGGATGCGTCTACGACGGCGTCCCCCTGGACGGCGTCCGGGTGCGGATCGACGCCGAGGCCCCCGGCGGGCCGGGGCGGATCCTGCTGTCGGGACCGGTGCTCCTGAGCGGGTACCGGCTGCCCCCGGGCAGCCCCGCCGATCCGGGAGCGCCGTCCGCCGACGGCGACGGGCGGCTCTGGCTGCGCACCAACGACCTGGGCCGCCTGGACGCGGACGGCCGCCTGACCGTGCTGGGCCGTATGGACGAGGTCGTCAACACCGGCGGCCACAAGGTGGTGCCCGGCCAGGTCAACGCCCTGCTGATGGAGCACCCGGCGGTGGCCGAGTCGGTGGTCGTGGGCCGCCCCGACCCGGAGTGGGGCGAGCGGGTGAGCGCGGTGGTGGTGCCCGCCGACCCGGACGCGCCCCCGACGCTGGAGCAGCTGCGCGCGTGGGTGCGCGAGCGCCTGCCCTCCTACGCGGCGCCGCGGGAGCTGGACCTGCGCGGGTCCCTGCCGATGCTGGCCTCGGGCAAGCCGGACCTGGTGGCGCTGCGGGGCGCCGCCTCCTGAGGCCGGGCCCCGGCCGGGGCCCGCCCGCCCCGCCGTTACCGCCGCACTCCGCACGCGTGGGACCCTGGGCCCGCCGGGTACCGCGCTCCGCTCCGCGGAGAGGGGCGCTGACCTGGGGGTCGTCGGCGCCGTCCGCCGGCGGCGCCGCCACGGCCGACGACAGCCGGGCCCGGGCGGCGGGGAACTTCCCGGAGGTCCCCCGCGTCTACCTGAGTATCCGGTCCCTTCGGCCCCTCTCCCAAGGAGGTCCGCAGTTGGCGCCAGCCATCGGTCCACCCGTTCGTGTCCCTGCGCCCTCCTCGCGGCCCGGCCGGGCGACCGGGCCGGGGCGCGGCCGCACCCGAGCGGGCTCCTTTACCCGCTCGCGCACACGCTTCGCCACTCTCCACCCAGTGATCTGTACCACTCTCGACGATATCCAATCGAGACAGGGAACATTTGACTCCCCGACACGTTGGACATATTGGCGCGTCCAGTCGGCGGGAACCCTCCGCCACGTGCCATACGTCTTGGAAGGGAGGGAGGTGCCCAGATGACGAGCACTGCCCTAGCCGCTTCGGCACACGCCGAGGCCCCCGACGGCCCCGCTCAGAACGAGGACGCGGCCGCCGACGCGGCCCTGGCCGACCTGATCACCCGCGGACGCGCCCAGGGACACCTGTCCCTCTCCGAACTGCGTACCGCTTTCACCGCGGCCGGGGTCTCCTCCGGAGACGGCCGATCCATCCTGCGTGAACTCACCGAGAACGGGGTCCGGCTCGCCAACGGGGGCGACGACTCCGCGCTGGTGTCCGATCCTGACGCCGAGGACGACGTGCTGGAAAACACTCTCATCGCCACGGTGCCCGACACCGACGAGGCACCCAAGGCCGCATCCGGCAAGGCAGGGGCGCGCAAGGGCCCCGCCACCCGGAGGAAGGCCCGCACCACGCGGCGCACCAAGAAGACCGAGACCACCCAGGCCACCACCGATCCGGAGACCGGTGAGGCCGACCTCGACGACCAGTCGCCCGCCATGGGCGACTCGGTCCACACCTACCTCAAGGCCATCGGCCGCCGCCAGCTCCTCACCGCGGACCAGGAGGTCGACCTGGCCAAGCGCGTCGAGGCCGGGCTCTACGCCGAGTACCGGCTGGGCCTGCACGGCGACGTCGACGGCTCCGTCACGATGTCCGAGGCCGAGGTCGACGAGCTGGAGTGGGTGGCCGAGGACGGCCGCAAGGCCAAGTCCCACATGCTGGAGGCCAACCTGCGCCTGGTGGTGTCGGTGGCCAAGAAGTACAGCGACCGGGGGATGTCGCTGCTGGACGTGGTCCAGGAGGGCAACCTCGGCCTGATCCGCGCTGTGGAGAAGTTCGACTACAGCAAGGGCTTCAAGTTCTCCACCTACGCCATGTGGTGGATCCGCCAGGCCATCCAGCGCGGCTTCGCCGACTCCGCCCGCACCATCCGCCTTCCCGTGCACGTCCTGGAGCTCCTCAGCAAGGTGAGCCGGCTGGAGCGCGACATGCACCAGGCGCTGGGCCGCGAGCCCACCCCCGAGGAACTGGCACTGGAGCTGGACAAGACCCCGGCCCAGATCGAGGAGCTGCTGCGGGTCACCCGCCAGCCGATCAGCCTCGACTCGACCATCGGCGAGGACGGCGAGACCCGTATCGGCGACCTCATCGAGGACATCGACGCCTCGGAGGCCTCCGAGGTGGTCGACCGCCAGCTCATGGCCGACCAGCTGCGCAACGCGCTCTCCGACCTGGAGCCCCGCGAGGCGACCATCATGTCCCTGCGGTTCGGGCTGATGGACGGCCGCCCGCGCACCCTGGACGAGATCGGCAAGCACCTCGGGCTGACCCGCGAGCGCATCCGGCAGCTGGAGAAGCAGTCGCTGTCCAAGCTGCGCCACCCCAGCCGCGCCCAGCAGCTGCTGGACTTCGCGAGCTAGACGCGGTCCGACACGCGAACGGGGCCGCCTCCCGCACGGGGGGCGGCCCCGACGCGTGTCCGGCCTCAGGGATCTCCCCCATTCGCCCCTGGTATGGGGCCCACGCCCCTGACAGAGGGTCCCCGCGGTGGCACGATGGCGCACATGACGAACAGTGCCCACCGCGGCGACGAGATCGCCGCGGCCCTCAAGGCGAGCCGCGAACTCGGACCCGAGTACGACGAGGCCCTGGCCGCCTCCCTCGTCGAACGCATCGACGACACCATCGAGGACCGGGTCCGCCACCATGTGGCGCGTCAGACCTCCGAAGCCTCCGCCCGGGCCGGGATGCCCTCCAACACCGTGCGCTTCGTGCTCTCGCTGGTGTGCCTGGGCGTCAGCATCCCCGTCAGCGCCGTCGCCGCGACCCTGGGCCCCCCGGGAATGCTGCCGCTGGTGTGGCTGGGCCTGATCGCGTTCTACGTGGTGTCCGTGGTCGGCCTGCGCCGCTGAGGACGCGCGCCCGCTCCGCGCCGGGCCCTCAGCGCCTCAGCGCCGCGCGCAGGATCTCCACGGCCTCGTCGTGGTCCAGGCCCACGCGGGAGATCACCTCGGCGTAGTCGCGCGCGGCCGCCAGCGCCTCCGCGCGCTGGTCGTCGCCGCCCGCGGCGACGAAGGTCCCCGAACGCCCGCGGGTCTCGACCACCCCCGCCTGCTCCAGCTCCCGGTACGCCCGCGCGACCGTGTTCACCGCCACCGAGAGCTCGCCCGCCAGGGCGCGCACCGTCGGCAGCCGGTGGCCGACCGCGAGTTCGCCGTTGGCGGCCGCGATCGCCACGATCGACCTGATCTGCTCGTAGGGCGGTACCTTCGACGTCGGATCTATGCGGATGAAATCCGCCATCTCCTACTGCGCTCCCCACGGTCGCCTGCTGCGGTGTCCGGTCCCCGGAGGGACCGAACACCAAACTACCGTGCGCGCCCCGGCCGCCGGCGGCGAACCGGCGGAACCGGCCTCATCCCGGAAGGCGCGGCACCCGCTGGATCCCGTGCATCCGGTGGGCCTCCCGGGCGGTGAGCAGCGTCTCCGCCGTCTGCGTCGCCTCCCGCACCTGGGGCCGGGCCAACCCCTTACGGCGGTGGATCCGGTCCTGGTACCCCTTGAGCCCCACCAGTGTCCGCTCCTTGGCGTAGGCGGCCCGCATGGCCTCGGTGAGCGCCTCGTCCAGCGCCACGCCCCGCTCGTGGACCTCGACCACAGAGGCCCCCGAGCCCCTCACCGCGTCCAGGGCCTCCTGCGCCTCGGCCACTCCCCGCAGGAGCTCGGGCAGGCGCGCGGCCCGCTCCCGGTCGGCCTCCAGGCTCTCGCGCGCCTGTGTCGTGCTCTGCTTGGCAAGTCCCATGTGTGCGCTCCGTACCCGCGTACCGTCGGTCGAGGCCACTCTAGAGGTGACGAAGATCATCCGACGACCCGGGCCGCGCGTCGGTGGTGGCCCCCGTCCCCGGGATCTGCCACCTTGGCGTCCCACACCCCCGAGAGGAACACCGTGAGCAGGAACTACGCCGGACTCAGCCGCGAGCGCATCATCGTCGAGGCGCTCCACATCATCTCCGGGCGCGGGTTGGGCGGCCTGTCGATGCGCCGGCTGGGAGACGCCCTGGAGGTGGAGGCCATGGCCATCTACCACCACTTCCCCCTGGGCAAGGAACAGCTGTTCAACGCCATCGCCGCCTACGTGGCCTCGCCCTCCCCCACCGGAACCGCCCCCACGGACGGGGAGGACGGCGCCGAGGAGACGGAGGAGGAGGCCGTCGACACCCGGCCCTGGGACGTCCGCCTGACCGACTGGGCCGACACCCACCGCGCGCGCATGCTCGCCTACTCCGGCGCGCTCTCCCTGCTGG
The DNA here is from genome assembly GCF_040613895.1 of Nocardiopsis sp. NPDC006198. Taxonomy (NCBI): domain Bacteria; kingdom Bacillati; phylum Actinomycetota; class Actinomycetes; order Streptosporangiales; family Nocardiopsidaceae; genus Nocardiopsis; species Nocardiopsis sp. NPDC006198. The sequence continues at coordinate 7,289 of NZ_JBEXSY010000075.1, forward strand.
TGCACCGCGCCCCGCACACCCCCGACAGCGACGCCACCCGCGCCCTCATGCACCGCGCCTTCACCGAGGCCGGACTGACCGGCGAGGACGTGGTCCGCGCCGCCGACGCCCTCCACTCCTACTGCGTCGGCGCGGTCGTCCACCAGGTCCGCCACGCCGACGACGAGGACGCCCCCGACGAGGCCGAGGCCGAGGCCCGCTTCCACCTCGGGCTGCGCGCCCTCCTGCGGGGCCTCACCTGAGCCGGACAGGACACATCCGGTGACCGGGAACCCCGGACGCCTCCCCCGCGTCTCTTCCCCGGGTGCCGAAACCCGTTCCCCTCATCTGCACGCCGCCCGGCCACGGCACCACCGGCGCGGTACGGAGATCACGCCATGGTCCTCAAACGCCTGCTCGCCGGAATCGGATTCGGCGGAGCCTCCGTCGAAACGGTCCTGGACTCCGCCGGAACACAACCGGGCGGCGTCCTGCGGGGCGTCGTCCACGTCGAGGCGGGAAGCGTCGAGCAGAGGGTCGAACGGCTCACCGTCGGCCTCCAGGCCAGGGTCGAGACCGAGGTCGGCGACCACGAGGTCAACAGCGACGTGGAGTTCCACCGGGTCAGCCTGGGCGAGGGCACCGTCCTGGCGCCCGGGCAGCGCTTCCAGGTGCCCTTCGAGCTCCCCGTCCCCTGGGAGACGCCCATCACCGTCCACCAGGGCCGCCACCTGCACCGGATGCACGTCGGGGTGAACACCCGGCTGCACGTGGCGGGCGCCGTGGACCCCGGAGACCTCGACCCCGTGGCCATCGCCCCGCTCCCCTCCCAGGCGGCGGTCCTCGACTCGCTGGTCGGCCTCGGGTTCACCTTCAAGCAGGCGGACCTCGAACGGGGGCACATCCCCCACACCCGCCAGAGGCTCCCCTTCTACCAGGAGATCGAGTTCCGGGCGCCGAGCCGCTACCGGGGGCTGAACGAGCTCGAACTGTCCCTGGTCACCGACGGGCAGGGGTTCGACGCGGTGCTGGAGCTGGACAAGAAGCCCGGCCTGCTCTTCTCCGAGGGCCGCGACAGCTTCCACCGCTTCAGCGCCGACCACGCCCCCGGACTCGACTGGAGGGACCACCTGCACCAGTGGATCGACTCCCTGGCGGGCAGGCGCAGACTGCTCTGAGCGGCGGGGGCCGGGAGCGTGTCCGCCCGGCCCCGCCGGGGCGGCTCCCCCGGAGCGGTCGCGGCGCGGGAGGGCCCGGGGCGGCCGGCGGGGCCGGTCGGGAGGGGCCGGTCCCGCCGCGGAGGGCTCAGGCGCCCGCCGCCCGCTGCCGGACGCGCTCCGCGCGCAGGCGGCGGGCCTCCTCCGGGTCCAGCACGGGCGCAGCCGTGAGCAGCTGGCGCGTGTACTCGCTCCGCGGATCCCCGTAGATGCCGTCGCTGGTCCCCAGCTCCACGACCTCCCCCTTGCGCATGACGGCGACGCGGTCGCTGACCTGGCGCACCACCGCCAGATCGTGCGCCACGAAGATGTACGTCAGCCCGAAGTCGTCCTGCAGCTCCGACAGCAACCGCAGAACCTGGTCCTGCGTCGACACGTCCAGCGCCGACACCGGCTCGTCGCAGATGATCAGCTTCGGCTTGAGGATCAGCGCCCGCGCGATCGCGATCCGCTGGCGCTGACCGCCCGAGAACGCGTGCGGGAACCGGTTGTAGTGGTTGGGCTCCAGCCCCACCCGCTCCAACAGCTCCTGCACCTGCCGGCGCACCTTCTTACCGTCCTTCTCCCCCTGCACCCTCAGCGCCGTGCCGATCGCGTCCCCCACCGTCAGACGCGGGTTGAGCGAGGAGTACGGGTTCTGGAACACCATCTGCACATCACGGCGCAGCGGACGCAGCGCCCGCTCCGACATGTGCGTGATGTCGCGCCCCTCGAACTCCACCCGGCCCCGGGTGGGCTCCAGCAGACGCATCACCATCCGCGACAACGTGCTCTTACCCGACCCCGACTCCCCCACGATCCCCAGCGTCTCCCCCTGGCGCAGATCGAAGGACACCCCCTTGACCGCCCAGAAGTCCGTGGAGCGTCCCCAGAGCCCTCCCCGCACCCTGAAGCTCTGCGACACCTCCTCCACCCGCAGCAGGACCTCGCCCCGCTCCTGCCCCCGGGACGGGGCGAACGCGTCGAAGGCCTCCTCCCCGCCCTCACCCGCCGCCGTCGCCCCCGACGGCTGCCTGCGCTGCTCGGCGCGCGCCTTCGCGGCCCGGTCGGAGCGGTCGCGCGCCCGCCGCTGGGCGCGGGAGACCTCCACGCGCGGCACCGCGTCCAGCAGTTCCTGCGTGTAGGGGTGTTCGGGTGCGGACAGGACCCGGCGCACGTCGCCGCGCTCCACGGCCACGCCGTGGCGCATGACCACGACCTCGTCCACCGACCCCGCCACCACGGCCAGGTCGTGGGAGACCAGGATCAGACCCATCGCCAGATCCCGGCGCAGCTCGTCCAGCAGGTCCAGGATCTGCGCCTGCACCGTCACGTCCAGGGCCGTGGTCGGCTCGTCCGCCAGCAGCACCTTGGGGTCGCACATCAGACCCATCGCGATCAGGACGCGCTGGCGCATGCCCCCCGAGAACTCGTGCGGGTAGGAGTTGATCCGCTTGCGCGCCTGCGGGATGCCCACCCGGTCCAGCGACTCCACGGCACGGTCGCGCGCCTGCGCACGCGACACCTGCGGCCGGTGCACGCGCAGCGCCTCCACCAGCTGGTTGCCGATCGTGTACTGCGGGTGCAGCGACTGCATCGGGTCCTGGAACACCATCGCGATGTCGTTGCCGCGCATGCGCCGCAGCTGCTTGTCCGACGCCGACACCACGTCCTTGCCCACCACCTCGATGGAACCGCTGATCCGCGCCCGGCTCCCCCGGTGCAGGCCCATCAGCGCCAGCGACGTCACACTCTTGCCCGAGCCGGACTCGCCCACGATGCCGAGCCCACCTCCCGCGGGCAGCTCGAACGACAACCCGTCCACCGCCCGGACCTCGCCGTCCATGGTCGGGAACACCACCCGCAGGTCGTCCACCCGGACGACGGCCTCGGCGGAGGACGGTGCGGACTCACTCATAGGGGACGCCTCTACTCTCTCGGTCCGGCGGGTCTGTGGACTGCTCCTCGGCGGGTGCCCGGTCGGCGCCCCGTGCGCGCCGGGCGGCACGTCCCGCGCGTCCGGCACTAGCCGTGGATGCGCACGCGCGGGTCGATCAGCGGGTACACCAGGTCGACGATCAGGTTGCACACGACGATGAAGAACGCCCCGAACAGGGTCACCCCCAAGATCACCGGCAGGTCGCTCTGCGTGATCGCGTTGACGGCGTACCGGCCGATCCCGTTCAGCGAGAACACCTGCTCCGTCAGGACCGCGCCGCCCAGCACCAGGCCCAGGTCCAGGCCGAAGATCGTCACGATGGGGGTCAGGGTCGGGCGCAGCGCGTGCTTGAGCACCACCTTCCCCTCGCTCAGCCCCTTGGCGCGGGCGGTGCGGATGTAGTCCTCGCCCAGCGTCTCCAGCATCCCCGCGCGGGTCTGCCGCGCGTACATGGCGGCGTGCAGGAACGCCAGCGTCAGCCACGGCAGGAACAGCCCCTCCGCCCACCCCAGCGGGTCCTCGGTGAAGGGCACGTAGCCCGGCGTGGCGAACAGGCCCCACGCGTGCACGAGGAAGGCCAGCGCCAGCAGGCCGGTGAAGAAGATGGGCAGCGACACCCCCGCCAGGGCGACGGCCATCGCCAGGCGGTCGAACAGGCTGCCCTTCCACACCGCCGACACCACCCCGACCAGGATCCCGCCGACCAGCCAGATGACGCCCGCGCCCAGCGCCAGCGACGCCGTCACCGGCAGGCGGGCCACGATCTCGGGGAACACCTCCTGGTAGCTCTGGAAGGAGTAGCCGAAACACGGCGCCGAGCACTCGATGGTGTCGCGGCCGAACCGGTACTCGGCGCCGAAGAAGATTCCCCGGACGAACTCCCCGAACTGCACGAACACGGGCTTGTCCAGTCCCAGCCGCTCGATGGTGGCCTGGATCGCCTCGGGGGTCGGAGCGCGGCCCACGTACATGGTCGCCAGCTGCTCGGTGGTCCGTCCCGCCCACCGGGGCACCACGTAGAAGATGGCGAAGGTGACCAGGGTGACCACTGCCAACAGCAGGAGGCCGGCGCCCAGACGGCGCAGGATGTAGGTCAGCAACGCGCGTGCTCTCCGTTCAGGGGCTCGGACGGGGCAGGTCGCGGCGGGCCGCCGGGATCACGGTGACCGCCCAGGACGCGCCCGCACCGGCAACAGTAACCGAGCGTGTTCGATTGATCACGCTTATCCGTGCCGGTGTGTGTGCACGGTCCCGGGGAGCCCTCCGCGGCCCCGGCGCGGCCACGGCAGCACCGGAGCTGGACGAGAACAGGCCCCCCGATCACCCGGAGTTGACCACGTCCGGCCCTTCCCCGTGCTAGTTCTGTTTCCAGGGATGCGCCACCGCCCGGGCCACGGCCCCGGCGTCGGAGCGCACAGGTCGTACGGCGCGCGGGGCGAGAGCACGGCGCGCCCGGGAGACACCGTTTCGAGGAGGACGTCCATGCCGAACCTGTTCAGCGCGTCGGACCGCGCGAGGGTCGCCCGGAGCGTGGCGGACGCCCACGGCGTGGACTACCCGGAGGCGATGCGCATGGTGCAGGACGCGCTCTCGGGCCGGGGGGACCCGGAGCACGACCGGCTGGTGGCGCCGTTCCTGTGGGGGCGGCTCGGACCGGCGGCGGAGAGGCTCCACCGGACCCGCGTGGACGCGCAGGAGGCGCTGGCGGCCTCGGCGGCCGTGCCCCGGGAGGTCGCCCTGTCACGGTGGGCGGGGGCGGTGTTCGGCGAGCACCCGGACCTGGCGCGCCTGGACCGGCAGCTGGAGCACTTCTACGGCGACGCCTGAGGACGGGACGGCCGCACGAGGCCGCCGGCCCGGTGTCAGGGGAACGGAACGCCGTGGAGTTCGTCCAGGCGGCGCAGCCGGGCGCGCAGCTCACGCGCCGGACGGTTCCGCATGGCGTGGGCCAGGAGGTCGAGAAACTCCTTGGCCATCATCGGACTGCCGCAGCACTCCCAGCAGCAGTACCACGAGCCGGGATAGAGGTGGTCGTCCCAGGGAGGGCGCCGGGGATCCCGGGCGTACCTCTCCCACTTGGGGAATGCCTCGCCGATGATGCCCGGCCACAACTGCGGGTGGCGGTGTTCGACCCGCCGGATCTCGGCCATCGTCTTGGACGACAGGCCGTCGATCGCCGACCGCTTCTTCTGTCCTGTGCGCGCACGGGGATGGTTCTCGGCGCGCAGTCTCCCGGGCCGTCTACGCGGCATGGGCCTTTCTGTTGTTGAACATGCGACGCATCATGCCACAACGCCTGCGACGCGGCCAAGCCGGAAAGCGGGGCGGGTCCACGACCCCGGGTTGCTCTCCGTAGGGTGCCACGGTCGCGCAGCGCCGTGCGGACTCGAACCCCGGCGTGGACGGTCAAGAATCGGTTCCGCCGCCCCGGGGCCACCAGGAGGATGAGGACACGAGCCCCGACGGCCTGTTCCGGGGCCGAGCACTCCCGAACAACGAGGTGTCAGATGCCGCGCATCGCCGCCCGACAGCCGGACGGGACCGTCCTGGTCGCCTACGGACACGCAGGACTGATCGTCAACGAGAACGACGCGCCGATCACCACGGTCAACCCGTCCTTCAACGGGACCGTGTGGTCCAAGATCCGCTTCGGCCAGTGGGAAGAGGTCGACGAGCCCCTGCCCGACGGGTTTCTCGCACCGGAGGTCGTCGACCTCATGGCGAACTTCGAGGGACGGTGGCTACAAAAATCCGGGGGTATACAGCTCGACATGTGGCTTGAAAACCGCCCGGACACCGGGGACCCGGCCCCTCGCCTCTGACGCTCGTGTCTCCCGTTCGGCCGAGCCCCGCGCCTCTGGGAGCCGGTCCGGCTCCCAGAGGTGCGGGGCGGTCGGCGGGCGCCTCCCGACCCGAGGAGAGGCACCCACCGACCCGCGACGCGTCCTGCCCGCTGCCCCTACTCCCGGGTGGTGCCCAGGGCCATGTAGTCGTACATGGAGTAGCCCGCGTGGTAGTAGACGTTGGTCAGGTGCGGCGGCCGGTACAGGACGGTCCGCTCGAACACGGCCGGGACGATCACGGCCTGCTGCATGGCACGCTCGTCGATCCGCGTGTAGATCGACGCGCGCTCCTCCTGGTCGTCGACGGTGACCACCTCGTCGAACCAGTCGTTGATCCGGCTGTCGTCCAGCTCCGAGATGTTGGTGTTGCCCGCGTCCTGGATGGCGTCGCCGTCCAGCACCTTGCTCATGAACCCGTAGCCGCTGGGCCAGTCCGGCGCCCACCCGTACACGGTCAGCCCGAGGTCGTTCTCGTGCACGAAGTCCGGGGACCCGGCCTGGGTGTTGGTGTAGCTGTCCGACGGGTACTGCTTGATCTCCACGTCGATGCCCACACGGGCCAGGGCCTGCTGGAGGGCCTCGGCCGTGCTCACGTCGGTGGGCCGGTCCGCGCGGGCGCCGATCGCCGTGGAGAACCCGTCGGGCTCACCGCACTCCTCCAGCTTCTCGCGGGCCTTGTCCAGGTCCCCCTTGTTGTCCTGGGAGGGGTACAGGTCGATGCTCGGATCGGCGCCCGGGAGCGCGGCGGGCATCAGCTGCGTCGCGATGTCACCGCCGGTGTCGCCGCCCCACGCCCGCTGGAGGGCGTCGCGGTCCGCGGCGAACATGACCGCCTCCCGGCAGGCGGGGTCGTCCAGGGGCTCGATGACGGTGTTGATGTTGACGTAGCGCAGCGTGTTGGTCTGCGGGTTGTCGACGCTGTGCCGCTGGTTGTCGTCGGTGATCAGCGTGCCCTTCATGGCAGGGCCCACCCCCGCGCCGGCGAGGTCGACGTCGACCTCGCCGTTGACCAGGCGCTGGTCGATCTCGTTCTGGTCGACCCCGAGCTGGACCTCGATCCGGTCGGGCAGGGCCCTGCGGGTCGGGTCCGTGGCCGCGTCCCACTGGTCGTTGCGCACCAGGTTCAGGGAGACGCCGGGCCGGTAGTCGCCGTCGAACTTGTAGGGCCCGGACGACATGACGTGGCTCTGGTACTGCTCGCCCCGGTCGGCCTCGGCCGGGACCGGAGCCGTCTGGGGCTGCACCAGGACGTACGGGAACTCCGAGAAGCTCGTGTTCAGGTGGAAGACGAGGGTGTGGTCGTCCGGGGTCTCGATGCCGTCGAACCCGGCCAGGGGGTCGGCCTCGTCCGCGTAGGGCCCCTCGTAGTCGTCGCTGTCGGCCAGCAGCTCCTGGAAGTACTTGGGCCCGTTGGGCAGCGCCTGGTCGCCGAAGTTGCTGCGCGCGATGGCGTACTTGACGTCCTCGGCGGTGATCTCGGACCCGTCCTCGTACTTGAGGCCGGGCTTGAGCTTGACGGTCCACTCGGTGGAGTCCTCGTTGCCCTGCGGCATGCCCTCCGCCAGGTCCGGCTGGAGCTCGGTACCGCCCTCCCCCGGAGCCTCGGTGTAGGTGAGCAGGGTGCGCGCGTAGTAGCGGGTGAAGTTCCAGCTGAACGCGTAGTAGGTGTTGCCGGGGTCGGGCGAGTCGAAGTCCGAGGAGATGGCGTACCTCAGGGTGCCGCCGGTCTGGTCGGAGGGGTTGACGATCTCCGTCTCCCCCTGGTTGAACTCCGCGTCGACCGCGCCTCCCCCACCTCCGCCGCGGCCGTCCCCGCAGGCGCTCAGCAGCAGTGCCACGGCCGCCGCCGCGGCCGTGCACGCGGTGGCCAGGCCGCTCCCGCGGCGCCGCCTGGACGGCCCCGCGTGTGTGAAGTGATGGGTACTCACCTTGCCTCCTGGTCGGATTCGATGGTGGGACCGCGCCCCGCACGGTCCGGTGAACGGTCCGGCCCGGGCCGGACCCGGTGCGTCAGTCGGAGGAGCGGGGGTCAAACGCGTCGCGCAACCCGTCCCCGAAGAGGTTGAAGGCCAGGACGGTGACGAAGATGGCCAGGCCCGGGATGATCACGAAGTGCGGCGAGGTCGTGTAGAAGCGCAGGGCTCCCTCCAGCATCCCGCCCCAGGTGGCGGTGGGCGGGTTGATGCCCACCCCCAGGAAGCTCAGGGCCGCCTCGAAGAGGATGTTCGTGGGGATGAGCAGGGTGGAGTAGACGAGGATCGGCGTGACCAGGTTGGGCAGGATCTCGCGGAAGACGATGTGCGCGCTGCCCGCGCCGAGGCTGCGCGAGGCCTCCACGAACTCGCGCTCCTTGAGGGTGAGGGTCTGTCCGCGCACGATGCGGCCGATGTAGGGCCAGTTGAAGAACCCGATGATGAACACCAGCACGCCGATGCGCAGGTTGTTGCCGGAGAGGCCGAAGGCGCCGTCGGGGATGACCCCGACGAGGGCGATGGCGAACAGCAGCAGCGGGAAGGCCAGGAAGATGTCCATGGCCCGGCTGATGACGGTGTCGATCCAGCCGCCGAAGTACCCGGCCACGATGCCGAGGACGGTGCCGATCAGGACGCACACCACGGTGGCGACGGTGGCGACCAGCAGGGAGGTGCGCGCGCCGTAGACGATGCGGCTGAACAGGTCGCGTCCGTTGACGGGTTCGACGCCCAGGAGGTGCTGGGCGCTGATGCCGCCCCACGGGTCGAGCCCCTGGGCGGGGTCGTCGGGGTCGCGCAGGACCCCGCCGGTGAGCGGGTCGACCAGGTCCTGGTCGAACTGGTTGGGCGGGTGGCCGAACCAGGCGGTGAGGAGGGGTGCGAACAGGGCCACGAGGATGAGGAGGACGACGATGATCCCGCCGGCCATGCCGACCTTGTCCCTGCGGAACCTCTGCCAGGCGATCTGGCGCAGGGACCTGTTCGCCGCGTTGGCCGCGCCCGCGACCACCGCCTCGGGGTCGGCGTGTCGGGACGACTCGGGCACGTCCATCGGCGCGGTCATGTGGCCCTGCCCCCGTCATCACTTTTAGTAGTTGATCGACTACGCAAAGATTGCACGACTGACATGGGCGTTTCCAGCGTCCGCGCCGGTCGCCGACCGGCATGTCCAGCGCGGGACAGAAGGCAACAAACCGTGATTATGCGGAGCACCGGTCCGCCCCGGAGGCACGGTCCGCCCCCGAACCGGGGGCGCAGGCGCGACAGCGTGTCCCCGGTCGCCCACCCGGGGCCCGCCCCGGGCCCCGGGGAACAACGCAGAACTCCTCCACGCCCGCCCGGGCCCGCGCGTGGACCGGCCTCCGGTGCGGTAGGACCACGGAATGAGCAGAGAACGGCCGGCCCCCGTCCCCACGGTCATCGACCTCTCCCGCCGCCTGTTCCCCGAGGCCCTGGCGGTGGTCCTCGGCGGCAGCTCGGCCGCCGGGCGCCTCACCCCGACCTCCGACCTGGACGTGGTCGTGGTGACCCCGCCCAGGCCCGCCCCCTACCGCAGCTCCCTGCACTGGCTCGGCTGGCCGGTCGAGGTCCTGGTCCACGACCCGCAGACCCTGGCCGCCTACTGCGAGGACAACCTGGCCCGGCGCTGGCCGGGGATCCCGCGCCTGCTCGCGGAGGGGGTGGTGGTGACCGACACGGGCGGCCTCGGCGCCGGGTTCCGGGAGCGGATGCGGGCCCGGCTGGCGGCCGGCCCCGCGCCCCTGTCCCCGGCGGAGCTCGACGAGCACCACTTCGTCCTCACCGACCTGCTCGACGACCTCTCCGGGGCGACCGACCCCGGGGAGAGGGCCTTCGTCGCCTGGCGGGCGCTGACCGAGGCCTCACGTCTGGCCCTGGCCGCCGCGCGCCACTGGCAGGGATCCGGCAAGTGGCTGCTGCGCGAGCTCCGCGACCTGGCCCCCGGCCTGGCCGACCGGGTCGTGCGGGCCATGGGCGAGCCGGATCGGGCGCACGGGGTCGTCCGTGAGGTGCTCGACCGCACCGGAGGGCCGCTGTGGGCGGGCCACACGGTGGTGTGCCCCCACCGGCCGGGGCGGTGAACCCGGGGAGGCCGGTACTCCTTGTGTTCGGGTCCCTTGTCGAACTCGAAATCCCTCACCTTTATGTCGTAGATTCGCCCATTTTTCCTGTTTCGCGCCGGTCCCTTCCTCCGCCGCTTTCTCGTACCTCCAGCGCGTTCGGGCGTCGAAGCCGCCCAGAAGTACACGTTCCACTGACCCACCACGGTGGTGACGGGGAGGGTTCCCACGGAAACCCCCTCCCGCCCCACCGGCGACGTTCGCGGCCCGGCCCTAGAACCCGGCCTCCGCCCCCGCCGCGCCGCCGTCGACCAGCCGCAGCTCGTCCCAGGACCAGTTGCGGCGCAGCCAGCGGTCGTGCGAGGCCACCACCACGGCCCCCGGCGCCGTGCCCAGCGCCTCCTCCAGCTCCTGCGCCAGGGACAGCGACAGGTGGTTGGTCGGCTCGTCCAGCAGCAGCACGTCCGGGGAGTGGCCGACCAGCATCGCGAGCGCTAGCCGTCGGCGCTGCCCCACGCTCAGCTCCCCCACCGGCCGGTCCAGGTCGCGCGGCGCCACCAGGCCCAGGTCCGTCAGGCGCGGAGCGTCGGGCAGCGACGCGTTCAACCCGTCGTAGAGCCCGCGCGGGGTCCGCTGAGGGTCGCGGAACACCACGTCCTGCTCCAGCAGCGCCACCGACACGCCCCTCCGCCACAGCACCTCACCGGACTCCGGCCGCAGCCGGCGCCCCAGGGCGTACAGCAGTGTGGACTTTCCGGCCCCGTTCGGGCCCGTCACCAGGAGCCGGCCGTCCGAAGGCACGTCCAGGCGGTCCAGGCGCAGCCGCCCCGGCACCACCGCGTTCCGCAGCGTGATCGCGTTCCCGCCGGCCTCCCCGGGGTCACGGGTCAGGGCGGCGCCGAACACCAGCGGCCTCGGCGGCCTGCGCACCTGGTCGCGCTCCAGGTCGTCCAGGCGCCCCCGCGCGTTGCGCACGCGGCGCGACACCTGCTTGTCCACGCGCCCGCCGGAGTAGTCGTACGCCATCTTGGCGTTGTCCCGGGGCGCCCGGTCCGGCGCGACCTGCCGCGACGTGGTGCGCACCGCCTCGCGCAGCCCCTTCAGGTCGTTCTGCTCCCGCTGGTAGCGCTGCTCCCAGCGCTCCCGCTCCACCCTCTTCTCCTCCAGGTAGAACGAGTACGCGCCGCCGTAGTACACGGGCCCCTCCACGGCCGGGTCCAGGTCCAGCAGACCCGTGCAGACCGCGTCCAGGAACACCCGGTCGTGGCTGGCCAGCACCACCACCCCCGGCAGCCCCCTCAGGTACCCCTCCAGGAACTCCAGCGCCCGGTCGTCCAGGTGGTTGGTCGGCTCGTCCAGCAGGAGCGCGCGCGGACGGCGGACCAGCAGCGCGGCCAGGCCCAGGCGACCTCGCTGACCGCCCGACAGCCGTCCCACCGGACGGTCCGGGGAGACCCCGTCCAGTCCGAGCCCGGCCACCACCAGTTCCGCGCGCCGGTCGGCGTCCCACACCTCCCCGCGCTCGGCGTCGGCCAGCGCCTCCGCGTACGCCGCCAGCAGCCCCGCGTCCTCGGGGGCGCCGTCGAGAGCGGCCGCGGTCTGCGTGAGCCGCCCCTCCACACGCCTGGCGGGCGCCAGGGCCCCCTCCAGGACCTGGGCCGGTGTCGTCTCCGGCCCATAGGGCAGTTCCTGGTACAGGAACCCGGTGTCGGCGGGTCGTTCCACCCTGCCGGCGTCGGGCTCCTCCTCCCCCGACAGCAGGCGCAGCAGGGTGGACTTGCCCGCGCCGTTCTCGCCCACGAGCCCCAGCCTCTGGCCCGGGGCGACGTCGAGGCCGACACCGTCGAGCACCACGCGGTCGCCGTAGACGCGGGCCAGGTCGCGGGCGCGCAGCAGCGGTGGACCGCCCGTGCCGGGAGCCGCCGGGAGGGGCGGCCTCGGGGTCTTCGCCGACGCGGCCGGTACGGATGTGGATTCACGGGTCACGGAGTGGGACCGCCCTTCGTCTGGGGGCGGGCCTCGACGCCTGACCGGTGCCGTCCCCTCCCGGTGCGCCTCGAAGGCGGGTCCGTGGAGCGGCCCGGGACGACGGACAGGGGTCCGTCGCCGACATCGAGACCGCGCCACGGGTCCACGGGTCCTGGGGACGCCGCGAACGGGAAACAGGGAACGTGGGTCCGCCGGGCTGGACAGCGGGCTCGAGCCCTGGACGGGCGAGCCCCGCGCACGCGGCGGATCGGTCTCGATGTCAGTTCAGCATGTCCCCGCCAGGCTAACCGGGCCGGCGCGGAAGGCGCAAAGGGTTTTCCGGCGCGGCGCGGCCCCGTCTCCGCCTGCGGGAGGGCCCGAGCCCTCCCGCAGGCGGAGACGGGATCCGCTCCCCGGGCCCTACCTGCCGCGCAGGGACCGGTAGCGCTCCACCAGGGACGCGGTGGAGGCGTCGAGGCCGGGCACGTCGGCGCCCTCGCTCAACGCGGGTTCGACCCGCTTGGCCAGGACCTTGCCGAGCTGCACGCCCCACTGGTCGAAGGAGTTGATGTTCCAGACCGCCCCCTGCACGAACACCTTGTGCTCGTAGAGGGCGACGAGCTGGCCCAGGACGGACGGGCTGAGCCGGTCGGCCAGGATCGTCGTGGTGGGGCGGTTGCCCTCGAAGGTGCGGTGCGGGACCAGCTCAGCGGCGACGCCCTCCTCGGCGACCTCCTCGGCCGTCCTGCCGAAGGCCAGCGCCTGCCCCTGCGCGAACAGGTTGGCCATGAGCAGGTCGTGCTGGGGCACCAGGGACTCGGGCAGGTCGGGGGCCGGGTTGGCGAAGCCGATGAGGTCCGCCGGCACGAACCGGGTCCCCTGGTGCAGGAGCTGGAAGTAGGCGTGCTGGCCGTTGGTGCCGGGGGTGCCCCACACGACGGGGCCGGTCTGCCAGGCGACGGGGCGCCCGTCCCGCTGCACGGACTTGCCGTTGGACTCCATGTCGAGCTGCTGGAGGTAGGCGGTGAACTTGGACATGTGGTGGCTGTAGGGCAGGACCGCGTGGCTCTGCGCGTCGTGGAAGCCGCCGTACCAGACGCCCAGCAGCCCGAGCAGGAACGGCAGGTTGCGCTCCACCGGGGCGGTCGCGAAGTGGGTGTCCATCAGGTGGAACCCGGCGAGCATCTCCTGGAAGCGCTCGCGCCCCAGGGCCACCATCAGGGACAGGCCGATGGCCGAGTCGTAGGAGTAGCGGCCCCCCACCCAGTCCCAGAACTCGAACATGTTGCGTGTGTCGATGCCGAAGGCCTCGACCTCGGGGGTGTTGGTGGACACCGCGACGAAGTGCTTGGCGATCGCGTCCCCGTCGGGCTTCTCCCCCAGCCCGTCCAGCAGCCAGCCGCGCGCCGCGGTGGCGTTGGCGATGGTCTCGACGGTGGTGAAGGTCTTGGACGCGACCACGAACAGCGTGGTGGCCGGGTCCGCGTCGATCAGCGCCTCGTGCAGGTCGGTGCCGTCCACGTTGGACACGAACCGGAACTCCAGGCCCCGGTCGGTGTAGGGGCGCAGCGCCTCGTAGGCCATGGCGGGGCCCAGGTCCGAGCCGCCGATGCCGATGTTGACGATCCGGCGCACGGGCAGGCCGGTGTGGCCGCGCCACTCGCGCGAGCGGACGCGGTCGGCGAAGGCGCCCATGCGCTCCAGGACGCGGTGCACCTCCGGCACCACGTCGTGGCCGTCGTCCTCGATGACCGCCCCGCGGGGCGCGCGCAGGGCCGTGTGCAGGACGGCGCGGCCCTCGGTGACGTTGATGTGGTCGCCGCGCAGCATGGCGTCGCGCAGGTCGGCGACGCGGGTGGCGGCGGCCAGTGCGCCGAGGAGGCCGAGGGTCTCGTCGGTGACCAGGTTCTTGGAGTAGTCGACGTGCAGGTCGCCGACGTCGAGCGTGTACCTTTCGGCCCGGGAGGGGTCGTCGGCGAACAGCTCGCGCAGGTGGGCGGGGCCGAGCCGCGCGCGGTGCTCTCCCAGCGCGGTCCACTCCCCCCTGCGGTCCAGGGGGAGGCCCGGGGCGGCCCCCTCTCCGGTGTCCCCGGTGCGAGGGAGGGGTGTGCTGGCAGACATCCGGTCGCTCCTCGTCGTCCGTGCGGTCAGGTGCGGGCGGCGGCGCACGGATGCCGGGTCCGCGTGCCGCTCCCACCGTGCGGCTGTGCCGCCGAACCGTCCGAAGGCGTCCGGCGCACAGCCCTAGCCTGCCACGAACACCACCGCTTCCGGGGCTTTCCACAGCCCCGGCCGGAAGACGGCGCGCCGCGGGGACCGGCCCCCGCGGGCGGTCACACCTCCTGGCGCTCCCGGCGCAGCTCGGCCACCTCGGCGCGCAGCGTCCGGAGCTCCGCCATGATCATCGCGTGTCCCGGGTCGGGGCCGCCGTCGTCCGGGTCGGGCACCGCGCGGCCGCCCCGCCCGTCCCCGGGGCCGTCCCCGCTCTCCTCGCCGTCGTCCTTCTCCAGCGCCTCCACGGCGACGGCGATGAACAGGTTCAGGGCGACGAGGGTGGACACCAGGACGAAGACCACGAAGAACACCCAGGCCATCGGCGTGTGCTCCATCACGTCCTTGGCGATGGTGCCCCAGCCGTCGGCGGTGGCGATCTGGAAGAGGGTGAACAGCGAGGTGGGGAGGTCCCGGAAGTACTCCGGGGAGTCGTCCGCGAAGAGTCGCGTGGCCATGACCGCCGACACGTAGAGCAGCAGCATCACCAGGAAGAGGATGGACATCATGCCGGGCAGGGCCCGGAACAGGCCGGACACGACGTGCCGCAGGGACGGGATCACCGAGAGCAGCCGCAGCACCCTGAGGACGCGCAGCACCCGGAGCACGGAGAACGGCCCGGAGGTGGGCAGCAGGGCGATCCCGACGATCACCATGTCGAACCAGCTCCAGGGGTCGCGGAAGAACTCCGCCCGGTGGGCGTAGACCCGCAGCCCCAGTTCGAGGACGAACAGGGCGAGGATCACGATGTCGATACCGCGGAGGAGTTCGCCGTGGGCCGCCATCGCCCGGGGGGAGGTCTCCACGCCGAGGATGACGGCGTTGATCAGGATGAGGGTGACGACACTCGCCTGGAACCAGGAGGCGTCGACGATCGTTCGGACCCGGTCGCGCACGGTCACGGGAGAGGGGACTCCGTTCGTCATCTCGGACAACAGCGCCAAATCCTACCGTCCGTGACCACGCGGCGTTCCGGCCCTGGTGACCGCCTCGTCCCAGCTGGGTCCCCGGTCCGCACGCCCCTCTGGCATCCCCTGCCCTGACCAGGCATGATCAGGGGTAGGGACCACGAGAGCGAGGGGGACGCCGGTGACAGGACGACCCGACGGGTCCGGCGTGGGGCCCTTCGACCCCGCGCCCGGACACGAGAGCGACATCGACGACGTGGACGCGGACATGGACGTGGGCGCGGCGGACCAGGACACGGCGGTGGCCGAGTACCTGTCGGACCACCCGCACGGCCTCCGGATCGAGGAGCTCGAGGACCACGACGCCCTCGGCATCGGCGCGGAACTGCGCCAGGAGGTCCCCGAGCAGGCCCCCGAACCGGCGGAGGAGCAGGACCGGGCGCCGGACGGGGAGGACCTGACGCGGGTGCTCGGGGCGGAGGAGTTCGCGGACGGGATCCGCGACGGGGACGGCTGAGCCTCCGGCGCCGGCGGTGGTCCCCTCACCGTCCCGGCGCCCGCGTTCGGATTCCGGCCCCGTCCCCCTGCGCGAGGTCGGCCCGGAGCCAGCGCTCCACCCGCAGGACGTGCACGGTCGCGGCGGCCCTGGCCGCGTCGGGGTCGCGCGCGACCAGGGCCTCGTGGATGCGCTCGTGGTCCTCGTGGAGCGCGGCGCTCAGACCGGCCTCACGGTGCCCGGCCCACACGCGGGCGTTGAAGGTGCGGGAGGACAGGCCCTCCCCGATCGCCGCCAGCGTGGCGTTGCCGGTGCTGGCCACGATGGCCTGGTGGAAGCCGAGGTCCGCGCCGGCCGTGTCGAGCACGCCCCCGTCGGGGGACTCCCGGCGGGGGCGCGTGCCGCCCTCCGGCGCCGCGCCCCCCGGAGCCCCCGCGCAGTCCATGGCGTCGGAGCCGTCCATGCGCTCCAGCAGCGCGCCGATGCGTTCCAGGTCGCGCGCGTCGGCCCGCGCCGCCGCCAGGGCCGTGGCGGCGGGTTCGAGCATCCGGCGCACCTGGAGGACCTCCAGGAGGGTCTGCCCCTGGGACACCTCGGCGAGCACCGAGAAGGTCTCCAGCAGGTCCGCTGGGCGCAGCGCCGTGACGTAGACGCCCGCCCCGTGGCGGGCCTCCAGGACACCGAGCGTGGTGAGGGCGCGGATGGCCTCGCGCATGGAACTGCGGGAGACCCCGAGCTGGACCGCCAGGTCGCGTTCGGTGGGCAGGCGCTCGCCGGGGCCGACCTCGCCCCCCGCGATCATCGCCTTGATCCGCTCGACGGCCCTCTGGGTGACGGGCGTGCGCTCTCCGCCGGGATCGTGGGGCACGGATCTCTCCAAGTCGTCGGGCCGTGGCGCCCCGCCCTCGCGGGGCGCCCCTCGCTGTGTTCCGGGCGGCGTCCGGGTCCGGTCCGGACTCCGAGAGGCTGCCACACCGTTCCCTTTGACGGGCGATTCATCATACCAATTTTCTGATACATCATTGCTCTCCGCCGAAAAACCAGCCTATTTCCTCGACTTTCCTTTCCTCGCGACAGAGTGGTCCTACCATTCGGTGCTCGTCGGAACGGAGCAGTGAGTCCTGTCGCGGCCGGGGCCCTGGGGGATACCGTGCTCCCCGCCGGGACCAACCGCGGGCGCCGGGCCGCGGGGCGGCGCCGCGGGCGCGGGGCCGGGCTCTCCTGGAACGACGGCCGGGGACCCGTCCAGCGACGCGGTACATCCGGCGGACTCCCCCGCGACGTGCGAACCGGGTTCCGCGAAACCCCTCACACGACGGATCCGGATCTGCTCAACTGGGAGCAGTGTCGCCAAGGATGCTTGGAGCCGACCGTGATCCCTCACCTGTGCCGGGTGCCCGCCGCTCGTACCGCCGATGATCCGGCCCGGCGCGCCCCCGGCCCGGCCCGCCGCCCGGACGCGAGCGGCGACGGTCCCACGGCGGGCCCGCGCAGGCCCGCATCGAGAACGTGGGCCGGCTCCCTCCTGCGGACCCCGCACCGGGAGACGGTCCTGCCGTCCTGACACGGCCCCGGTCCACCTGCCCCCGAGCCCCGAGCCCGTCCGCCGCCACGGGTGGTGACACACCGTGTCCGACCCGACCGCCTGCCCGCCGACCCCCGCGGCAGGCGCCCGCGGGCTCCCCCGCCGCCACCGGGCCGGCCCCCGTGCCGGACGCCGGCCCCGTGCCCTCCGTCCGCCCGACCCCGGGCGGCGGACAGAGCCGGGCGGCACACCGCCGAGGCCCCGCACGAGGAGTGCCGGGGCGGCCCCACGGGACTCCCCCTCTCACCGTTGAACCCGCACCGACGAAGGCAACCGAAAGGGAGATCTGCAATGAGCGACCTGGTACTGCTGTCCGGCGGCATGGACTCCGCCACCGCCCTGGCCCTCTCCGCCCAGGAGGGACGCGCCGGCGCGGTCCTCAACATCAACTACTCCCAGCGCAACGCGGCCGAGATCCAGTCGGCGAGGAGCCTGGCCGAGCACTACGGCGTGGACTACCACTTCGTCGACCTCTCCTCCTGGGGGGCCAAGCTCCGCTCCTCCTTCACCGACCCCACCATCGACGTGCCGAGCGGCCCCTACTCCAACGGCGTGTACGGGGACGGCGGCGCCGACTCCACCGGCGTCACCGTGGTGCCGTCCAGGAACGGCACGTTCGTCTTCGCGGCCCTGGGCATCGCGCAGACCCTGGGGCACGACCGCGTCGTCACCGCGGTCCACGCCGACGACCACGACGTCTACCCCGACACCAGGCCGGAGTTCATCGCCGCGGTCAACACGGCCGCGCTGCTGTCCACCAGCGGCACCGTCACCGTCCACACCCCCTTCTCCCGCACGAGCAAGGCGGGCATCGGGAAGATCGGCCGGAGCCTGGGGGTGCCGTACGAGCTGACGTGGTCGTGCTACTCCGCCGGCCCCTCGCACTGCGGCACCTGCGGGACGTGCATCCTGCGCCACGACGCCCTGACCGCCGGGGGCCACACCGACCCGACCGTGTACGCCGTGGTCCCGGAACTGGTGTAGCCCGTACGCGCCGCGGTCCGCACCCGTGGCCCGCCGGGACCGCCCGGCCCCTCCCCCGGAAGGGGCCGGGCGCGGGCCCTCCCGGCCGGACCGGCGGGGCCCGGGAAGCACCGGCGGCCCGGAACGGATCTGCCCGGCTCCGACACGTGTCCCGGGCCACACAACCGAAAAGTGATCGTACCAATCCCGCCTGAGACTCTCCCTTAACACCGATAAACCCCCCTGTTCTTGCCGCACTTCCTCCGGTGTGCAAAAGTGGTCGGACCACTGGAAGGCTCGTGGCGAGCGGGACGCCGCCCCCTGGAGGGCGGCTCGAGGGAGGCCCATGCGGATCGCACTCTTCATCACCTGTGTCAACGACACACTCTTCCCCGACACCGGGCGGGCGGTGGTGCGGCTCCTGGAGCGGCTGGGCCACGAGGTCGTCTTCCCCGAGGACCAGACGTGCTGCGGCCAGATGCACTACAACACGGGGTACCGCAGACCGGCGACACGGCTGGCCGTGCGCTTCGTCAAGACCTTCGAGGGCGCCGACGCCGTCGTCGTCCCCTCCGGCTCCTGCGCGGCGATGATCCGCGACAACTACCCGCGCCTGGGCGCGGGCGGCAGCCGCCTGTCCCGCAAGGTGGCCGGCCTCGCCCCGCGCGTGTACGACCTCACCGAGTTCCTGGTGGACGTGCTCGGGTTGACCGACGTGGGCGCCTACTACCCGCACAAGGTCGCCTACCACCCGACCTGCCACGGGCTGCGCATGCTCGGCCTGGGCGACCGCCCCTACCGGCTCCTGCGCGCCGTGCGCGGCCTGGAGCTGGTGGAGCTGGAGGGCGCCACCGAGTGCTGCGGCTTCGGCGGCACGTTCGCGGTCAAGAACGGCGACGTCTCCTCCGCCATGGGCGCGGACAAGGCACGGCACGCCGTCGAGACCGGCGCCGAGGTCCTGTGCGCGGTGGACAACTCCTGCCTGATGCACATCGGCGGCATCCTGTCCCGGCAGCGGTCGGGCATGCGGGTGGCGCACATCGCCGAGATCCTGGCCAGTACCGAGAAGGGCGGCTCGGCCGGGCCCGCCCCCGACGACGCACCCGCCGCGAAGGAGGCCGTCACCCGATGAGCGCCACGTTCCTGGGCATACCGCCCTTCCCCGAGGCCGCGAGAGCGGCCGTCGACGACTCCCGGACCCGCCACAACCTGCGCAGGGCGACGCACACGATCCGCGACAAGCGCGCGTCCGTGGTCGGCGAGCTGAACGACGACTGGCAGCTGCTGCGCACGGAGGGGGCGGCCGTCAAGGAGCACACGCTCCGCCACCTGGACCGCTACCTGGAGCAGTTGGAGGAGTCGGTGACCCGCGCGGGCGGCCGGGTGCACTGGGCCGCCGACGCCGAGGAGGCCAACGCGATCGTCACCCGGCTGGTGAAGGCCACCGGCGAGACGGACGTGGTCAAGGTCAAGTCGATGGCCACCCAGGAGATCGAGCTCAACAACGCGCTGGCCGAGGCGGGGATCACCGCCTACGAGACGGACCTCGCGGAGCTGATCGTGCAGTTGGGCGACGACCTCCCGTCGCACATCCTGGTGCCCGCCATCCACCTGGGGCGCGCCCAGATCCGGGAGATCTTCCTGGACCAGATGGCGGAGTGGGGGACCCCGGCCCCGCCGGGGCTGACCGACGACCCCCGCGCCCTGGCGGAGGCGGCCCGGCTGCACCTGCGCGAGCGCTTCCTGCGCACCAGGACCGCGATCTCGGGCGCCAACTTCGCGGTGGCCGACTCCGGGACGCTGGTGGTGCTGGAGTCGGAGGGCAACGGGCGCATGTGCCTGACCCTCCCCCAGACCCTCATCTCCGTGGTGGGCATCGAGAAGATCGTGCCGACCTGGTCGGACCTGGAGGTGTTCATGCAGCTCCTGCCGCGCTCGTCCACCGGCGAGCGGATGAACCCCTACACCTCGACCTGGACCGGGGTGACCCCGGGCGACGGCCCCCAGGAGTTCCACCTGGTGCTGCTGGACAACGGGCGCACGGACGTGCTGGCCGACACGGTGGGCCGCCAGGCCCTGCGCTGCATCCGCTGCTCCGCGTGCCTGAACACCTGCCCGGTGTACGAGCGCACGGGGGGCCACGCCTACGGGTCGGTGTACCCGGGACCGATCGGCGCGATCCTCACGCCGCAGCTGCGCGGGATGTCCTCGGCGGTGGACGAGGCGCTGCCGTACGCGTCCTCGCTGTGCGGCGCCTGCTACGAGGTCTGCCCGGTGGCGATCGACATCCCGGAGGTGCTGGTGCACCTGCGCGAGGAGGTCTCCGCGGGCAAGGGCCACCTGGGGGAGAAGGCGTTGATGGCGGGCGCCGAGGCGGTCTTCTCGTCCTCGCGCGCCCTGGGGGCCGCCCAGCGCGCGGCGGGACTGGGCCGCAACCTGGTGCCGGGGCACCTGCCCGGCACGGCCGGGGAGTGGACGGACACCCGGGACGTCCCGGACGTCCCCGCGGAGTCCTTCCGCTCGTGGTGGAACAAGCGTGGGAAGGGGCAGCGGTGAGCGCATCGCGGACGGGACGGACCCCGGGGCGGGGAGGGTCCGCCGGAGGCGGGCCGCGGGGCCCCGTTCCGAGCAGCAGGGAGCGGATCCTGGGCCGGGTCAGGGCGGCGCTCGCCGACGTGCCCTCCGACGAGCCCGCGGTGCGGGCGCCGGGGCGCGGCTTCGCGGACAGCCACGCCGCGGGCCCGACCCTGGACGTGTTCGAGGACCGGTTGCGCGACTACAAGGCGCAGGTGCGCCGGGTCCCCGCCGACCGGGTGGCGGCGGAGGTGGCGGCGGCCCTGGAACGGCGCGGAGCGCAGCGGGTGGTGGCCCCGCCGGGGGTGCCGGACGCGTGGTTCGACGGGGCCGCGGCCGAGCGGCTGCCCGACTCACGGGAGGAGCCCCTGTCCGTGGGGGACCTGAACGGGGTGGACGGCGTGGTCACGGGGTGCTCCGTGGCGATCGCGGAGACCGGCACCATCGTCCTGGACGGGAGCCCCGACCAGGGGCGGCGCGCGATCACCCTGGTGCCCGACTACCACCTGTGCGTGGTGCGCGCCGAGCAGGTGGTGGACGGCGTCCCGCAGGCCGTGCGGCTGCTGGACCCGGCCCGGCCGCTCACGTGGATCAGCGGCCCCTCGGCCACGAGCGACATCGAGCTCAACAGGGTGGAGGGGGTGCACGGCCCGCGCACCCTGGAGGTGCTGCTGGTCGAGGCCGCGCCCTGACCCCGGACGACCGGTGGGGGTGGGGCCGGCCCCACCCCCACCGGTCGTGCGGGCCCCCGGGAGAGGGGACGGCCCGCCGTATGGTCCGGCGGACCGGGGCTTCCTAGGGTCGGAGGCGACACGACCCCACCGAACGACGGGACGCGCATGCCCCACGTACGACGCAACGCCGACCCCCTCCCCCGCGCCGCCCGCACGCGGCGCCGGAAAGCCCCCTCCCGCCTCCGCACCGGGGCCGTGCTCGCCGCGGCCCTGGTGCTGGCCTCGCCTGCGGGCGCGCTGGCGGGCCCGGCGGCCCCACCCGCCCCCTCGGAGGCTCCGCGCGCCTCCCTCCCGGCCCCCACCGGGGAACGCCCGGTCGGCCGCACGACCCTGCACCTGGTGGACGAGGGCCGCGAGGACATGTGGGTCGGCGGTCCCCGCGAGCTGATGGC
Organism: Nocardiopsis sp. NPDC006198; assembly: GCF_040613895.1. Lineage (NCBI taxonomy): Bacteria > Bacillati > Actinomycetota > Actinomycetes > Streptosporangiales > Nocardiopsidaceae > Nocardiopsis > Nocardiopsis sp. NPDC006198. Next base: position 29,188 of record NZ_JBEXSY010000075.1, read on the forward strand.
GACCCTGTGGTACCCGGCCCGGTCGGACGCGGGACGGCGCGCGCCCTACATGACCGAGGCCGAGTCGGCGGCGACGCTCGAGGCGCGCGGGGTGACCGGCCTGCCCCCGGACACCCTGCACCGGGTGCGCACCCACTCCCGTCTCGACGTCGCCCCCGCCCGCACCGGGGACGGCCTGCCCCTGGTCGTCCTGTCCCCCGGCGCGGGGCACAACAGGATCTGGTTCTCCTCCCTCGCCGAGGAGCTGGCCAGCCACGGGTTCGTCGTGGCCGCCGTCGACCACGCCCACGAGTCCGCGCCCGTCGAGTACCCCCACGGGCTGGTGACCGGGTGCGCCGGGTGCGGCAGCGGGGAGTGGGCCCGGGGCGCGGTCAACCGCGCCGGGGACGTCTCCTTCCTCCTGGACCGGCTCACCGGCCCCGACCCGGCCTGGCGGTGGTCGCACGTGATCGACGCCTCCCGGGTCGGGATGGCGGGGCACTCCTGGGGCGGCTCGGCCACCGCCGAGACCCTGCGCCTGGAGGAGAGGGTGGACGCCGGGATCAACCTGGACGGCCCCTACTACGCCACGGCGCTGGAGGAGGACCTGGACAAGCCCCTGGCCCTGCTCGGGAACGACCGGGGCATCGCCTGGGAGGGCCACGAGGAGATGTGGCCGCGCCTGACGGGGTGGCGCCAGTGGATCAGGATCACCGGCTCCGGGCACTCCAACGGCATCGACCAGGGGCTGGTCACCGAGCAGCTGGGACTCCGTGACATGTATCCGCCCAAGGAGTGGCGCAACCTGTACGGCGACATCCCGGTCGGACACGGCCTGGACCTCGTGCGCGCCTACGGCCTGGCGTTCTTCGACCACCACCTGCGCGGGGGCGACCAGCCCCTCCTGGACGATCCGGAGGGCGTCCACCCGGAGCTGGTCGTGGTGGACCCCGGGTAGCCGCGTCAGGCGCAGGTCAGCCCCCGGGGCGCCAGGCGGCCAGCAGCACCTCCAGGGGGTCCGGCCGGGTCTCCTCCTCGGCGAACGGGGCCTGGTACCGGGCCCCGGCCCCCTGGGGCGGACGGCGCGGCCGGGGCCTGGGAGCCGCCGCCGGGACCCGGGCGGCCCGTTCGTCCGGGTCCTCCTCCCGGGCCAGCGGCGCCTGGTAGCGGGCGCCCTGGGAGGCGGGCCTGCGCTTCTTGCGGATCCACCTGCGCACGGGCGCCTCCGGCTCCTCCTCGGCGGGCTCGGCGCGTTCACCGGTGGCCGTGAACCACACCGGGAGCTCCACCAGGCCGTGGACGGACGGCCCACCGCGGCGGCGCAGCTCGTGCGGCTCGACCGCCAGGACCATGCCGCGCATCCGGTCCACGGTCATGTCGATGGCGGTGCGCACCAGCTCGCGCGTGAACCCGGTGGCGGGACAGCGGTGCGCCCCCGCGCCCCACAGCAGGTGGGAGCGGTTGCCCGCCATCGCCATCGCGTCGTCCCCGCCGTGGAACACGGACGGGTCGGTGTGGGCGGAGGCGAAGCCGAACAGCATCGGCTCGCCCCGCCGGAGGCGGGCGCCCGCGAAGCCCGCGTCCGCCGTGGCGTAGCGCCCGGCGAGCATCCGGATCGGCGGGTCGGTCCACATGACGTAGTCGACGAAGTCCTCGGGGGTGAGGGTGCCGCCCAGGTAGGCGGTCCACACCCCCGGGTCCTCCAGCAGCCTGAGCAGGGCGTTGCCGATGAGGTGGGTGGTCGGCTCGTGCCCGGTCTCCCACAGCAGGGACAGGGACGCGACCGCCTCCTCGTCGGTGAGCCCGTGGGGGTGGGCCAGCAGCCGGCTGGCGAGGTCCTCGCCGGGGTCGGCCCGCTTGCGGGCGACCAGGCCCGCGAAGTAGGCGCGGACGGCCCGGGCCGCGGGTTCGGCGCGGTCCGGCTCGCCGCTCCACAGGCGCGTCGTGAGGTCGGCCAGCAGGCGTCCGTAGGCGTCCGGCAGTCCGAAGAGCTCGTTGAGGACGAGCGCCGGGAGCGGGGCCGCGTACTGGCCGATGAGGTCGGCGCTCCCCTCGGCGGCGACCCGGCCGAGCAGGTGCACGGCCGCGCGCTCGACCACCGGCACCAGCTGGGGCGTGCCCACCTGTGCCAGGGCCTCCACGAGGGGCACCCTCAGCCGCTGGTGCTCCTCGCCGTCGCGGGCCAGGGCTCCGCTGCGGGCCGGGGCCGTGCCTGCGGGGCTCCACGGGCGCGGGTCCGCGGAGAAGAGGTCGCGGTCGCGCAGGACCTGGAGGTTCTCCTTGTACCCGAGCAGGAGCCAGCCGCGCTCCCCGGGGCCGACCTCGACGGGGACCAGCCCTCCGTGACGGGCGCGCAGCAGGTCCCAGGGCACGTCGTCCCCGGGGCCCCCGTGGAGCCGCAGTGCCCGGTCCGCGCCGCGGGGGCAGCCGGCGGCGTCCGCCCCGCCCCGCGGGAGGCCCTCCCGGTCGTCGGCCCCGGTTCCCTGGCGCATGGCGGCTCCTCGGTGGGTGCGGATGGGAGCCGACGGTATTCCCCCCGTGTTTCCGCTGTGCTTCGGGGAGGAAAGCACTGCCTTTCCTTCCGGGGCAACGGGCTCCACGGCGGGGCAAGGCGGGATTTCACGACACCGCGCCCAACGGCGGCGTTGTCGCGCACAGGAGCCGAATCCCCCTTCGGCCGACCGGATCCGGCACGGGGCCGCCGAACTGCCCCTTCGCCGGCGGAGGGCGCCCGACGGCGCCGCCCGGTCCCTCCCCGCGGGGGAATACGGGCGGCAGGACGCGCAGGGGGCGAAAAGCGCTCCCGGGCGCGCGACCGGCCCTTTTCCCGGAGGTTTCGGTTCTCTCACCGCGAATCCGGCCGACGGGGATCGGTAGGATTGTCCGTCGGCTCCACCGCCGAACGACGACACGACCGGGGAGAAGCACCGTGGGCAAGAAGGGTCGTGGCCGGCAGCGTCGCGCCGCCGGGGCGCCGACGGCCGCCTGGGCCGGGCCGGAGGCCGGGGCCTCCCCCGCGGAGGTGGTGTCCGGGGCGGTGGACGCGCTCGTGTCCGGCGGGGAGGGCGGAGGCGTCGACCTCGCCGCGGCCCGGCTCGCCGACACCGAGGACCGCGAGTGGGCGGACGCGGCGGGGCGCGCCCTCCTGGCGGCGCTCCTGGACGCCGCGGCCTCCGCGTGGACCCGCGGCTGGCAGCCCGCCGAGACGGTCCGCCAGGTCGACCGCGTGCTCGGAGCCGTGGCCGCGGCGGTGTGCGCCGACGCCGTGACGGCCGACCTGGAGCGCCACTCCCCGGCGACGGTGGACCCGCGCTGGGCCGAGCAGGTGCGCGGGTTCGGCGTGAAGGCGTCGTGGGGCCGCGGCGAGGGGTACCCGGCCCACGTCGGCGCGGAGCACGGGCTACTGCGGTTCGAGGCGGTGGACGCCGTACTGCGGGTGCTGGCGGCCCTGCGGGTGCTCCCGCCCCTGCGGCGGCTGTGCCCGCCGCCGGGGGCGTACCGGCCGGGCCGCCCGGGCGCGGCGCGACGGCCCGAGCGGGTGGACGCGGGCAAGCTCGCCCGGGTGCGGGCCCTGCTGGCCAAGGCCGAGTCGACGGAGTTCCCGCAGGAGGCGGAGGCGCTGAGCGCCCGCGCCCAGGAGATGATGGCGCGGCACAGCATCGACCGGGCCCTGTTGGCCGAGGGCCCCGGGGAGTCGGAGGCCGCCTCCGGGCGCCGCCTGCCGGTGGACTCCCCCTACGACGAGCACAAGGCGGTACTGCTGCACGAGGTGGCCGAGGCCAACCACTGCCGCGCCGTGTGGCACCAGGAGCTGGGGCTGTGCACCGTCATGGGGTTCCCGGGGGACGTGGAGGCCGTGGACCTGATGTTCACCTCGCTTCTGGTCCAGGCCGAGACGGCGATGCGGGCCAGCGGCTCGGTGCGGGACCGGTCGGGACGCGCGGCGGGCAAGGCGTTCCGCGCCTCGTTCATGTCGGCGTTCTCGGTGCGGGTGGGAGAGCGGCTGGTCGAGACGGCGCGCGCCGCCGAGAGGGCGGCCCAGGCCGAGACCGGCACGGACCTCGTACCGGTCTTCGCGGCGCGCGAGCGCGAGGTGGAGGCGGCCGTCGCGGAGGCGTTCGGCGAGCTGACCTACTCGCGGGTGCGGGGCCCCTACAGCGAGGACGGCTGGGTCGAGGGGCGCGCCGCGGCCGACGCCGCCTCCCTGGGCTCGCGCCGCCACCTGCCCTGAGCGCCGGTCCCGGAACGGCCCGGGCCCTCGCGGAAGTCGGCGCCACGCCCTGGAGCGTGTCCGCGCCGGTCCGCGCCGTCGGGCCGTGCACGGCGGGGGCGGCCCGTGAAAGCGTTCTCCCGACGGCCCTTCGGAAGACGGCCGGAGCCGCCCGGGCCCTGCTGTCCCCCGACGACGTCCCGGACGCCCTCCGAGCACCGCCGACGCCCCCCCGGCCCGCACGGGGTCACGGGAGGCCGACGCGCCGGAAATGCGGCCTCGGCCACACGGCCCCATGCAACAGAAAACGCCGCACCGGCACACTTTCCGCATGAGAAGAAGGACCCCCTTCGCAGTCGGATCCCGTCCGGTCCCCCGGGGGCGGGACCCGCCGCCGACCCGGAGGGCCGGGCACATCCGGGCGGGCCTCAGCCCGCGACCCGGGCGCCTGCGATCAGGCCGGGACCCGGCAGGAGGCCCTCCGACAACGCACACCGGAAAAGAAACAGAAAACCAGTCACGGGAAAAAGGAAGACAGAGAAAATGGGCGACCCGAGCAAAACCGGACCACCCCGGCGAATCATTCATTTTCAACCGACGCGAAAGGAATCACGCCGAGCGAAAGGAATGCATCCCGCGGATTCGTGGCTATAAATATCAGGAACCCCCCGCACATTCGGCAACCGACCGAAAAACCCGTTACGCGGACGCAATAAAAGTCCGCGACCGCACCCCGGTGACACCTCGAGTCCGGGGGTCGCTTCCACGTCTCCGCGCGTTGGTGGTACCTTTACCGTCGCTTCAGACGCAGGTGGCGGGGAAAGGGGTCGGGCATGCTGTTTGACCCCCGGAAAATGAGTGACTCAGCACACAATTTCGTCAAAGCGGTGCTGGGGATCGACCTGCCCCGGGCCGGCGTACCGGCCATGCGCGCAGCTTCGGAGGTCTACGACACCCTCGACGAACAGCCGCACGAGCTCTCCGACGTCATGGACACGACGCGCAACCGCGTCCGGAGGAACTTCGGCGGAGCGGCCTCCGACTACTGCGACCGCTCCCTCTCGGCCTCCACCAGCGGGGAGAGGGACTACGTCGGCAACGTGGCGAGAACGAGCCGCACGCTCTCGGCCGAGCTGCGCGGCCTGCCCGAGCCCCCGATGCCAGAAGGAAGAGTCGCGCATGCCGTTGGACCACAACATGTCCGACTCCTCACGCAAAGCGATCGAGGTCCTCACCGGCATCCAGGTCCCCAAAGCAGGCATCGCCAACCTCGG
>NZ_JBEXSY010000076.1:0-33790 GCF_040613895.1 Nocardiopsis sp. NPDC006198
ATCATCACGTGCGCGGTTCCGGGCGGGCCCGTGCGCTGAGCTTGCCCCGCACCCCGTCGAGCAGGGCGTTCAGACCGAACTGGAAGGCCGCCGTCGTGGGCGGCCGAACCCGGGGGTCGGCCTGCGGGAACCGTGGTGATACCGCGTCACCGCGTCGCTTCATGCGCGGGGCCGGCCGCGCCGGGCCTGGTCGGGTTCGTCTGGTTCACCGCGTCGCTTCGCGCACGGGGCCGGCGGACGCGCCCGGCGCCGTCTCCGGCGGCGCGCTGTCAGGGGCGGGGGTTCCGGGACGCGGACCCCCGCCGCGTCGGTCCGCCGGGAGCTCCCGGGGAGCGGGCGGCGGACCGCTCCGACCCGGGGCCGGCTCCCGCACGCCCGGCCCGCGCCGGAGGGGATGCCCAGGGGGCGCCGGCGGGGACCGGCCTCACTCCTCGCCCAGGTCCGCCAGTTCGGTACGGCTCTCCGCCGAGACCTCCGCGCACCGGCTGAGGAAGCGTACGAACTCGCCCTCCTCCTCGCGGCTGAAGGCCTCGCTCAGACGCATCTCCACCCGGATCGCGACCTCGTCCGCCTTGGCGAGCAGCTCCCGCCCGCTGGGCGAGAGCCGTGTCTCCAGGATGTGGGAGTGCAGCGGATGGGGCTTGCGCTCGATGAGTTCGCGCCTGCTCAGGGTCGCGAGCACGGAGGACATCGTCTGGGGGGTCACCAGGCACCGGCGGGCCAGGATCGCGCCTGAGGCCCCCGGCTCCTCGGAGAGTACGAGGAGCACCGTGTACTGGGGGACCGAGAGGTTGAACTGCCGCAGAACGGCGTGCTTCGCAGAGATCAGCTCCTGCTCGGCGCGCTTCAGGTGATGACCGATCCGCTGGTCCATGGGAAGCTGGGTCATCTGGGAATCGTATCTCAGGGCGCTCGTCCCTCCGTGCTCGTCGGCCGTTCGTCAGGTCGGCGTCGGGGCGGCGCCGGGAGCGGCTCAGGGCCGCCCCCGGCTGGGGGAGGATCAGTACCGCGCGCCCGCGGTGGCGTCGGCGATGGTGTCGAGTTCGGCGATGTCCTCCGGGGAGAGCACCAGGTCCGCGCCGCCGACGTTCTCGTCCAGGCGTTCGCGCCTCTTGGTCCCCGGGATGGGGACGACGGGCAGTCCCCAGCGCCCGGCCTGGGCGTGGACCCAGGCCAGGGCCACCTGTCCAGGGGTCGCTCCGTGCGCGTCGGCCACGCGCCGCACGATGGCGAGCAGCTCCTGGTTGCGCACGGCGTTCTCGCCGGAGAAGCGCGGCTTGCCGCGGCGGAAGTCGTCGGCGGGCAGCTCGTCCACCGGGGGCAGCGCCCCGGTGAGGAAGCCCCTGCCCAGGGGGGAGTAGGGGACGAAGCCCACGCCGAGCCGCGCGCACTCGCCGATCACGGACTCCTCCACGTCGCGGCTCCAGAGCGACCACTCCGTCTGCACCGCGGCGATCGGGTGCACGGCGTGGGCGGCGCGCAGCTCGTCGGCGCTCACCTCGGACAGCCCGAGGTGGCGCACCTTGCCCCGGGCGACCAGTTCGGCCATGGCCCCGACCGTCTCCTCGACGGGGACGGAGGCGTCGCGCCGGTGCATGTAGTAGAGGTCGATCGTCTCGATGCCGAGGCGGGAGAGGCTGGCGTCGCACGCCGCGCGGACGTATTCCGGGTCCCCGCGGTGGCTGCGCGCGCCGGTGGCTCTGTCGCGGACGATCCCGAACTTGGTGGCGAGGACGACCTCCTCCCGCCGTTCCCGGACGACCTTGCCCACCAGCTCCTCGTTGGCACCGTGTCCGTACATGTCCGCGGTGTCCAGGAAGTTGAGGCCCAGGTCGAGGGCGTGGTGCAGGGTGGCGAGGGAGTCGGCCTCGTCCCCCGGTCCGTAGAACTCGCTCATCCCCATGCAGCCCAGTCCCTGGGCGGAGACGGTGGGTCCGTCGGTGGTCAGCGGAACAGTCCGCATGCGCACTCCTGTGGTCGGTGCTCGTGCTCGACGCGACTCAGGGACGGTGCCACTCGGGGATACGACCGGGGTGCCGCGGACGGCGCGTGCGACCTGTCCCCCTGAATCTATGTCGAGAAGGTATCATAAGAACCCTGATCCTGAATCGATATCGATGGGATCTGGAGGCGTCCCCCTTCGCGCACCAGGAAGTCGGGGGCCGTGCCGTCCGGACGTTCCCGCAGCATGTGCCGGGAGACGATGACCTCGAAGGACTCGGGCGCCTCCTCCGTGGCCTCGGAGAGGCCCAGGGACTCGGACAGCACGTGCTGCCGGATCCACTCGCCGGTGTAGAGGTCGGGCTGGGTCTCCGGGCGGAGCCTGACGCGCAGGTGGAGCCGCTCGTCCTCGGTGTGGGGGTCGACGAGGACGACCTGGGCCGCCTCGACCGAGTCGAGCCGCAGGGCCAGCGGCACGAGGTCGAGGGGGGAGACCACGCGGCTGAGCGGTCCCATCGGGGCGTCTATGCGGCTGTGGGTGCGCACCGCGGGGCCGGGCAGTCCGCAGGCGCAGGCCGCCCACTCGGCCTCCACGCCGGTCTCGTAGCGCAGCAGCGGGACGACCGCCTTCTCGTGGACGACGGTCACCAGCATCCGCCCGTCCACGATCTCCGTGAACTGGTGGGGGAGCGGGTGGAGGGTGTCGTTGGCGCAGTCCGGACCGCTGTGCCCGATGATCCAGGTCTCCGATGAGCCGAAGAGCGACCACGTGCGCAGGTGGGGGAAGTACGTCCGGATCAGCGAGCGGGTGGCCGCGTCCATGGCCGGTCCGCTCCACAGCACCTTGTGCAGGAAGCCCAGGTCGCGCCCGGACGCGGCGCAGTAGCGCAGCAGGCTCCGGAAGGTGTCGAGCGTGGTGCCCAGGGCGTTGACCCCGTGGCGCTCGAACAGTTCGAGGTAGGCGTCGATCATCTGGTCGGTCGGCGCGTCCATGGAGAGGGTGGGCACCCCGGCCCTGGCGGCGAGTCCGTTGTGCAGGTCCTGGCAGGCCCGCATGTGGAAGGGGGTGCCGAGGGTGGTGAACAGGTCGCCCGGCTCGAAGGGGCGCACGTGCGGCGCGATCTCGTCCAGGTACAGGTCCGCCGGCACCGCTCCCATGCGCATGGTCGACCGCGTGCCGCCCATGACGTGCAGGGAGGCCCGGGTGAGGGCGGACGGGTCGGTGCGCACCAGGGTGTCGATCGCCCTGCCCAGTTCGTCCCTGCCCAGGGTGGGGAGGTCGAACAGGTCCGGCGCGGAGCCCCCCGCGGTGTGGCCGAGGTACTTCTCCCGCAGCACCGGGATCCTGGACAGCTTGTCCAGCGCCCGCGCCGGGGACGGCGCCTCGCCGTGAGACGTCCGTGAACCGAAATTCGTCGTCATTGTCGCACTCGCGTTCCTGGTGTATTCGGGTGCGGTCGAACATGTGCGTCCGTGCGGCGGCGGTGCCGTTGAAGAACCCGAAGAAGTGAGAAGTGTTCTGGATTTGTCGTCCAGTCGCCGGCGGTGCGGGGCACGGCTACCTTCGCAGGGCATCCAGTCAGGAGAATGCGACGATATCCCGGGGACTGCCGGAGACCCCTGTGACCGGGCGGACACCATTGGTCATCGTGCGTCGTCGGGGCCGTTTCCGGAGTCGGACGATTACTTTCCCGTACAAGGTGACCTTCGTCACTCGCCCCCCTCGTGGGGGTCACCCTCGGTGACCGGGGTGGGGGCGGGCACCGGCCCCCGCCCCGGACACGCCGAGGTGGCGGACCGGACCGGGCGCGCGCGGCCCGCACGGCCGACTGCGGCCTGTGGACGGCCCGCCGGAGGGCGGGCCCGCGCTATACGCTGGAGGGGTTCACCCCGGACGGTGCCCCACGCTCCCTTCGACGCGGCAGGGCGGGGCGCTCCCCGGGCTGGTCTCCCAACCAAGAGAGAGCACCATGAGTGACATCGAGCGCGAGGTCCACGCGGTAGCCGAGCGGGCCGGGGACGCGGCGGCCGAGCTCGCCCCGCTCAGCCGCGCGGTCAAGGACGCCGCTCTGGTGGCGATCGCCGACGCGCTGGTCAAACGGGCCGGCGAGATCACGGCGGCCAACGCCGAGGACGTCGAGCGGGCGCGCCGGGACGGCACCTCCCCCGCCATGGTCGACCGGCTCACCCTCACACCGGAGCGGATCGAGGCGATCGCCGACGCCGTCCGCGAGATCGTCGAGCTCCCCGACCCGGTGGGCGAGTCCGTGCGGGGCGGGGTGCTGCCCAACGGCCTCGACCTGCGCCAGATCAGGGTTCCGCTCGGTGTCATCGGCATCATCTACGAGGGCCGCCCCAACGTCACCGTGGACGCCGCGGCCCTGTGCCTCAAGAGCGGCAACGCCGCGCTGCTGAGGGGCTCGTCCTCCGCCTACGCCTCCAACACCGCCATCGTCGGCGTCCTGCGTGACGCCCTGGCGGGGACCGGGGTCCCGCAGGACGCCGTCCAGATGGTGCCCGGCCGCACCCGCGAGTCCTCCACCGCGCTCATGCGGGCGCGCGGGCTGGTGGACGTGCTCATCCCGCGCGGCGGCGGCTCCCTGATCCGGGCCGTGGTCCGCGACTCCACCGTTCCCGTGATCGAGACCGGCGAGGGACTGTGCCACGTCTACGTGGACGCCGACGCCGACCTCGCCAAGGCGGTGGCCATCGCCACCAACGCCAAGGCGCAGCGCTGCTCGGTGTGCAACTCCGCCGAGACCCTCCTGGTGCACGAGGCCGTGGCCGACGCCTTCCTGCCCCGGGTGCTGGACGCCCTGGGCGGGGCCGGGGTCACCGTGCACGGCGACCGGCGGGTGCTGGAGGCCGCGGCTGCCCACGGCGCCGGCGCGGACGTGGTCGAGGCCACGAAGGAGGACTGGGCCACCGAGTACCTGTCCATGGACCTCGCCGTGCGCGTCGTGCCCACCATCGACGAGGCGATCGCGCACATCCGCCGGTACTCCACCCGGCACACCGAGGCGATCGTCACCGACTCGCTGAAGGCCTCCCGGTACTTCGTGTCCCGGGTCGACTCCGCCGCGGTCATGGTCAACGCCTCCACGCGGTTCACCGACGGGGGGGAGTTCGGCTTCGGAGCCGAGATCGGCATCTCCACGCAGAAGCTGCACGCCAGAGGGCCCATGGGCCTGACCGAGATGACCTCCACCAAGTACGTGGTCACCGGCGACGGCCACCTGAAGTAGCCGGGGGACTCCGAAGGGCCGCCCGGCGACCGGGCGGCCCTTCCGTGTTCGCTCGGAAACCATGTGTAACCGCACGTGGTCCGGAACCCATTGGCATCTGGAATGTTTTCCCGCTGGAAACCTGGACAGAAGCGAATCTTCTCAAAGGAAGTATTCCCAAAGCGACGGCAGGTCGGTAATTTCACAGTGGTGTCTCACGGCGCTCTCCCCGCTCTCCTCACGGAGCGCCGCCCCCACGGTCACGACGAAAGGAATCCCCCGCATGAAGCTCCGGAGCAAGGTCGCGGTCCTCGCCACGACAGCCCTGGCCGTCGGCGGCGTCACCCTGATGGCCTCACCGGCCCAGGCTGACCTGGTCACCCTCTGCTCGGGTCACGGCGGTGCGGTCACCCTGCCGACGGACCTCGCGGTCCCGGCCGGCAAGAACTGCTTCCTGGACGGCACCGTCATCCAGGGCGACATCACCGTCCGGCAGGGCGCCAACCTCCACATCGTCGGCGGGGAGGTCGAAGGAGAGGTGATCGTCCAGAAGAACGCCTACTTCGACGCCTCCGACACCACCGTCGGCGACCGCGTGGTCAACCGCGGTTCCTTCGGCACCTACCTCGAGGAGAGCTCCACGGGCGCCGCCCTGCGCACCGTCCCGGTCGAGGGCGGCAACACCGACGGCTTCGCCTTCGTCGTCGACTCCTCCGTGAAGAGCGTCAACGCCGAGGTCGGGGCCGTCTACGTCTCCGGTTCCCGGATCGGCGGCGCGGTCACGGCCGACGGCGTCGAGTACGCCGACATCTACGACTCGGTGGTGCGCGGAGCGCTGACCGTCACCGGCCCGACCGCCGGCGGCATCCTCTGCGACAGCGAGGTCATCGGCGCGGCCACCTACACCGGCGGGACCGGCCCCGTCGCGGTCGGCGCCGGTGAGACCGGGGGCTTCTGCTCCTCGGTCAACTACATCGACGGCGACCTGAGCGTCACCGGTGTGGGCGGCGGCGTCTACGTCGACAACAACATCGTCGGCGGCGACCTGGTCACCTCCGACAACTCCCCGACCGCCCAGGTCGGCGACAACAACCGCGTCCGCGGCGGCATCGTCACGGAGGAGGTCGCCCTGCGCAGCCTCGCCGCAGCCGTGACCGAGGAGTTCGAGGCGCACGAGGAGAACCTGGTCGAGGAGGTCGAGACGGCCCGCGCCGAGACGATCGACGAGGCCATGGCGGCCGGACCCGCTTTCTAGAGCGGCATACGCCACGCAGGTACCGCGACGGCGCCGACGGCCCAGGGCCGTCGGCGCCGTCCCGTGCCCGGGCCGGGCCCCGCGCGGGGTTCGACCTGCACGAACCGCTGTGCGGCCCGGACGCCGGCGCCGCACGGCAACGCCGCCGGAGGCCCGGGGCCCGGGGCCCGCGGCCGGTGGGCGCGGGCGGCCCGGACCCGGGCCGCACGCGCGGCGGCCCCGGGGCGCGGGTGCGCCGGGCGGGGCAGGACGCCCGTTCGCCGGCGTCCGGGAGCGACCACCCCGACAGCGAGGAGCAGCGCGTGCCCACCACCGTGTCCTACGGCGACCACCCCAGCCGGAGCGTCCACCGCTGGGAGCCGGAGGGCGCCGGCGGACCCGCGCCCGTCGCCGTCCTGCTGCACGGCGGCTGGTGGCGCGACAGGCACGACGCCGCCCTGATGGATCCGCCGGCCCGCGACCTCGCCTCCGCCGGGTGGGCGGTGTGGAACATCGAGTACCGGCGTACCGGGGACGACGGCGGCGGCTGGCCGCAGACCCTCGACGACGTCGGCGACGCCCTGGCGTACCTCGCCGACGCGGCCACACGCGAGCCCGAGCGGTACGACCTCGGACGCGTGGTGTGCGTGGGGCACTCCGCCGGAGCACATCTCGCCCTGCTCAACGGCCTCGCGGAGGGTGGGACCCCGGTGACCTCGGTGGTCGCCCTGGCCCCCGTCACCGACCTGGAGCGGTCCGCCCTGGCGGGGCTCGGCGAGGGCGCCGTCGTCCCGTTCCTCGGGCCGGACCCCACCGCGGAGCTCTACCGGGTCAGCTCGCCGGTACGGCGTCCGCTGACCGGCCTGCCGCAGCTGGTGGTGCACGGGGACGCCGACCAGCGCGTCCCGGTCGAGCACAGCCGCGCCTACGCGGACGCGGTGCGCGAGGCGGGCGGCACCGTGGAGTACCACGAGGTCCCCGGGGCCGACCACTTCGCCGTCATCGACCCGCGGGGGCCCGCCTGGGAGGTGGTCCGCGCGTACCTGGCGCGGACGGGCTGATCCGGGCCGGCGGGCGGCCCGCCGCCCGCGGACGCGGGAGGGGGCGGCCCGGCACGGACCGCCCCCTCCCGTCCGTCGTCCCGCCTCCCCGCGCGGGTCCCGGGCGCGGGGCACAGGGTCAGGAGGACCCGTTCGCCCCGTTCGTCCCGCTCGCGCCCTGGTCGGACCGGGCGGAGCCGTTGCGCCACCGGTCGGCGACGTTGTCGAAGATCTTGCCGCCCGCGCTGGCCGCGCTTCCGGCCACGTCGCGCAGGGTGCCCAGGAGCGGGTCCCCCGAGCGCTCCCACGACTCCTTGTAGGACTTGGCGGCGCTGCGGGCCTCCGCGCCGACCCTCGCCTCGCGGTCGGAGGAGCGGCGGGGGTAGTCGCCGCCGATGATCCGTTGGTAGGAGCCCTCCTCGATCCACCGGTGCAGCTCGGCCAGGCGGACCACCGCGAACGGGTGGGTCTGCCCCATCAGGCTGATCAGCTTGAGGAAGCTGTCGCGGGCGTCGCCGCCGGACTCGTACTCGCGCGCCTGCTCCAGGAACGCGTCGGGGTTCATCTCGACCAGGGTCGAGCCGCCCGCGAGCTTCATCAGCGCGCGCTTGGCGGCCTCGGGGTTCTGGGAGGCCAGGACGCCCGCGCGGTCGCAGGAGAGCTCGGACTTGCGGTACCACTCCTCCAGCGCGGCGACGATGGCCTGGAGGCCGATGTAGCCCAGGGGCACCCACGCCACGCGGGTCGCCAGCCTGATCAGGGCCAGCAGCATGGTGCGGTACACGGCGTGGCCGCTGAGGATGTGCCCGACCTCGTGGCCGATGACGAAGCGCTGCTCCTCGTCGTCCAGCAGGTCGAACAGGCCCGTGGTCATCACGATGAAGGGCCGCTGGCTGCCGATCGCCATGGCGTTGGGCTTGGGGTTCATCTGGATGTAGAGCTCGGGGACCTCGTCCATGTCCAGGACGTAGGCGGCGTCGCGGACGTAGTCGTGGACGTGGGGGAACTGGGTGGGGCCGACCCGGACGGCGCTGGACAGGAACATCAGTCTGAGGGCGCGTTCGTTGAACAGCCCGGACATGCGCTTGAACACCTCGTCGAACCCGCGCAGCGAGCGCAGCGCCACCAGGGCCCCACGGTCGGCGGGGTGCTCGTAGGCGCGGGGTGAGATCTCGGAGAGCCGGACGCGGACGCGGTCTGGTGTGTTGGCCATATCGGCATGCTATGCGGCCCGATGGCGCTTGGCCACGGTTTCGACCTTCGAGATATGACGCGATTGCCGGGGTGCTCCGACACGCCCGGGAAGCAGGCCGAGAAGGTCGCGGTTGTTCCATTGAAGGGAACAAAACGGGAGGAAGGGGCCGCCAAAGGCGCCCGTCGTCGGCTAACCTCGGTTGGCCGATCCCGGCAAACACGACCCACGTCCACGGCGAAACGGAGCGCACAGTGGCGCACGAGGCTCCAGGCGTCCTCCCAGGTGAAGGCCTCCCTCCACGGCGGAGCGGCGCCGGCCCCACCAAGGTCGGCATCATGGGCGGCACCTTCGACCCCATCCACCACGGGCACCTCGTGGCCGCCAGTGAGGTCGCCCACCTCTTCGGCCTCGACGAGGTGGTGTTCGTGCCCACGGGGCAGCCCTGGCAGAAGGACCCGGCCAAGGTGACCCCCTCCGAGGACCGCTACCTGATGACGGTCATCGCGACCGCGGAGAACCCCCAGTTCCGCGTGGACCGTGTCGAGATCGACCGCTCGGGGCCCACCTACACCCTCGACACCCTCCGCGAGATGCGCTGCAAGTACGGTCCCGAGGTGGAGCTGTACTTCATCACCGGGGCAGACGCGCTGGGCGCCATTCTCAGCTGGCACAACGTCGACGAACTTTTCGATCTCGCGCATTTCGTAGGCTGTAACCGTCCCGGTCACCATCTCAGTGACTCAGGACTGCCCGAGGGCAAGGTCTCCCTGGTGGAGGTCCCCGCGCTGGCGATCTCCTCGACCGAGTGCCGGGAGCGGGTCCGCAAGGGCGAACCCATCTGGTACCTGGTCCCCGACGGCATCGTTCGCTACATCCACAAGACCGGGCTCTACCGGGACAGCTGAAAGGCAGCAAGTACAACGTGACAGCCACCGACAGGGCTCTTGAGCTCGTCAGGGTGGCGGCCGAGGCCGCCTCCGACAAGCTCGCCCAGGAGATCATCGCCTACGACGTCAGCGAGCAGCTGGTCATCACCGAGGCGTTCGTGCTCTGCTCGGCCCCCAACGACCGCCAGGTGCGCTCGATCGTCGACGAGGTCGAGGACCAGCTCCGCCTGAAGGGCGGCGTCAAGCCGCTCCGGCGCGAGGGCGAGCGGGACGGCCGCTGGGTGCTCCTGGACTACGCCGACATCGTCGTGCACGTCCAGCACGAGGAGGAGCGCGGCTACTACGGCCTCGAACGGCTGTGGAAGGACTGCCCCGAGATCGAGCTCCCCGAAGGGGCGCGCGGAGCCGAGCGCACCGCCCTCGACGAGCAGTAACCCTTTCGGACCCACCCCGAGCGGAGAGAAACACCCTGTGAGCGACACCCCTCGCGTGCTGTTCTGGCGGCACGGACGCACGGCCTGGAACGTGGAGAACCGCTTCCAGGGTCAGACCGACATCGAACTCGACCAGGTCGGCCACGCCCAGGCCCGGCGGGCGGGCGGCCTGCTCGCCTCGCTCGGCCCCGACGTCATCGTCGCCTCCGACCTGAAGAGGGCCGCCGACACGGCCGGGTACCTCAGCCGCGCCACAGGGGTGCCCATCGAGTTCGACAAGGGACTGCGCGAGCGGTTCGGGGGGTCCTGGGAGGGGCGGACGGGGGCGGAGCTGTCCGCGCGCTGGCCGTCCGAGCACGCTCGGATGGCCATCCCGGACGGGGAGCCCATCTCCGAGGTCGGCGACCGCATGCGGGCGGCCGTCGACCGGGGACTGGCCAGAACCCCGGCCGGGGGACTGCTCGCGGTGGTCAGCCACGGTGCGGCCGTACGCATCGGGATCGCCCGCATGCTCGGCATCCCCGACGAGCAGCGCGAGATCCTGGGCCCCCTCAGCAACTGCTCCTGGTCGGTGCTCCAGGAGCGCCGGGGGCAGTGGCGGCTCATGGAGCACAACGCGGCGAGCCTGCCCGAACCCGTGGTCCTCAGCGACGACGCCTGAAACCGTTTCGACGTTCTCGCCGGATTCCGCTATGGTTCTGGGAGTCGTGAGGGCGAAAGCCCCCCGACTCCCACACGGGGCTATGGCGCAGTTGGTAGCGCGCCTCCATGGCATGGAGGAGGTCTGGGGTTCGAATCCCCATAGCTCCACGCGACTCTGGGACGACCCTGCTCGGAGGCCTTCGGCCTCCTCGCAGGGTCGTCTTCGTCATGTCTGCCGGGGGGAGACCCCCCGAACCCCCCGAGGCACCCCCCTGGGGTTGGGGTCGCGGTGATCGGCGGGCGGTGGTACCGCACCTGTCGACGGGGATGTCGTCCGTCCGTCGCGGCGTTTTCCTGCGCACAGGTCTTGCTGGCCTGCGTTCTCCGGGACGACCCTGCTCGCGCGTGACCGCGCTCGCCGGGTCGTCCTTCGTGTTTACCGGGGGGAGACCCCCCGAACCCCCCGAGGTGACCCCCTGGGGTTGGGGTCGCACTGATCGGCGGGGCGGCGGTACCGCACCTGTCGACGGGGATGTCGTCCGGCCGTGGCGGGTCCCCCCGGGGCCGCGGGAAGCGGCCCCGAGGGGACCGGGGTCAGGGCAGCGCCCGGAAGAACGCGCGGACGTCCTCGACCAGGAGCTCCGGCTCCTCCATGGACAGGAAGTGGCCGCCCCGGCCGAGCTCGGTCCACCGCACCACGTGGTGGTCCCGCTCCGCCCAGCGCCGCACGGTCACGTCCTGCGAGGAGACCAGCACCCCCGTCGGCACCGTCCCCCGCTCGGGGGCCCAGCCGCCGGCCTCCCAGCCCCCGTCCGTCCCCCCGTCCGCCGTCTCCCCGCTGTCCCATCCGCTCGCGGAGTCCTCACTCCAGGAGCTCGCGGACATTTCCTCGTAGTAGATCTGCGCGGACGAGCCCGCCGTGCCGGTCAGCCAGTAGAGCGACACGCACGTGAGCATCCGGTCGCGGTCGAGGGCGGCCTCGGGCAGGGCCTCCTCCGGCTCGCTGAGCTCCTTGAACTTCTCCACCATCCAGGCGAGCTGACCCACGGGCGAGTCGTTGAGCCCGTAGGCCACCGTCTGGGGGCGCTTCGCGTTGCACTGGAGGTAGCCGTCGTTGTAGTCCTGCATCGACTTCCACCGCTCCTCCTCCACCCCCGTCAGGCCCTCGGTGTCGCCCTCCGCGACGGGGAACGTGATCATGGCGTTGAGGTGCACCCCGAGGACCCGCTCCGGCGCCTGCCTCCCCACCTCGGGGGCGACCCACGAGCCCGTGTCGTAGCCATGGACGCCGTAGCGCTCGTAGCCGAGCCGAGACATCAGACCGACCATGACCCCGGCCATCCTGGCCGCCCCCATCCCGGGACCGGCCAGCGGCGTGGAGGGGCCGAACCCCGGCAGGGACGGGACGACCAGGTGGAAGGCCTCCGCCGGGTCGCCCCCGTGGGCGCGCGGGTCGGTGAGCGGACCGATGACGTCCAGGAAGTCGGTGACCGCCCCGGGCCAGCCGTGCAGCATGAGCAGCGGCGTGGCGCCGGGCTCCGGCGAGCGCACGTGCAGGAAGTGGAGGTTCTGCCCGTCGACGACGGTGGTGAACTGGGGGTGGGCGTTGAGCTCCGCCTCGCAGGCCCGCCAGTCGTAGGCCGAACGCCAGTACTCGGCCAGCTCCCTCAGGTATCCCACCGGGACGCCGCGGTCCCAGCCCACCCCCGGGACCTCGTCCGGCCACCGTGTGTTGCCCAGCCTCTCCGCGAGGTCGGTCAGCTGTTCCTGCGGAACCTCCATGCGGAAGGGCCGGATCTCCTGCTGGTCCTGCTCCGTGTTCGTCATGGGTGGAAGCCTAGGAACCGGTTAGGTCGGATCCGTTCCCAACCGGAGGGGAGAATCGGATCCATGGCAGAAACCTCGACGCGCCTGCTCGCGCTGCTCTCGCTGTTGCAGGCCCACCGCGAGCGGTCCGGCGCCGAGCTGGCGGAGCGGCTCGGCGTCACCGCGCGCACGATCCGCCGCGACGTGGACCGCCTGCGGGGGCTCGGCTACCCGGTGCACGCGACCAGGGGCACCGCCGGGTACCGGCTGGGGGCCGGCGCCGCGATGCCGCCGCTGCTGCTCGACGACGAGGAGGCCGTCGCCGTGGTGGTGGGCCTGCGCACCGCCGCCGACGGCTCCGTCAGCGGCGGCGAGGAGGCCTCGCTGCGCGCGCTCGCCAAGCTCGAACAGGTCCTGCCCCCGCGTCTGCGCAGCCGGGTCGACACCCTGCACGGCGCCACCCTGCGGGCCGGGGCGGAACCTGGGCCGACCGTGTCACACGAGACGCTGATGGCCGTCGCCGAGGCCTGCCGGCGCAGGGAGCTCCTGCGCTTCGGCTACACGAGTCCGCGCGGGGATCCGACGGTCCGGACGGTCGAACCGCACAACCTGGTCAGCTTCGGCCGGCGCTGGTACCTGGTCGCCTTCGACACCGACAGGCAGGACTGGCGAAGCTTCCGCGTGGACCGGCTCACCCCCCGGACCCCCACGGGCCCCCGGTTCGTCCCCCGCGAGCCTCCCCACGGCGACGCGGCCGCCTACCTCGCCCGTCAGCTGTCCTCGGAGACCTGGCCCTTCCGCGCCGTCGTCAGGCTGCACGCCTCCTCCGAGGCCGCCGCCGACCGCGTGTGGCCGGGCATGGGTGTCCTGGAGGCCGTCGACGAGCACAGCTGCCTGTTCCACGTGGGCTCGGAATCCCCCTCCGATCTGGTCTGGATGATCACGTCGGTGGGATTGGACTTCACCCTGGTCAGCGGACCGGACGGACTCGCCGACGCCTTCCGCGACCAGGCCGCCCGCTGCACGGCCGCGGTGGAGGACGGCCCGTCCCGGGCGCGGTGAGGCCCCCGGGGCAGGGGTCTCCAGGCGCGGGCGGGCCCCGCCCGAGGCGCCGGGGGCGGCCTCCGTGTCGTCCCCTTCGGCATGTCGGGGCCCTGACCGGCGGAACGGCGTCATGATGGAGACGGGAACGGGGGCCGGTCGGCGGGACAGGAGAGACCATGGAACTCAGCGTCAACACCTTGCTCAGCCTCGACGGCGTGATGCAGGGGCCGGGTGCGCCGGACGAGGACACCAGCGGCGGCTTCACCAGGGGAGGCTGGCTGGTCCCCCACGCCGACGAGGACATGGGCCGGATCGTGGACGGGTGGTTCGCCGCGGGGGAGGCGCTGCTGTTCGGCCGCTCCACCTACGCCATGATGCGCGACTACTGGCGGGAGGTCACCGACCCCGGGGACCGGGTGGCCACGGCGCTCAACAGCCGTCCCAAGTACCTGGTCTCGACCACCGCGGGCCGGACGGGCGCGGACTGGGGCGACACCACGCTCATCGCCGAGGACGTCCTCGGGAGCGTGCGGGCGCTCAAGGAGCGCCCGGGCGGCGAGATCCAGGTCCACGGCAGCTGGCGGCTCGCCCGGGCCCTCCACGCGGCCGGGCTGGTCGACGTGTTCCGCCTGCTGATCTTCCCGACGGTCGTGGGAGACGGCAAGCGGCTGTTCGACGAGAGGACGGAGCCGCTCGGCTTCACCGTCGAGGGGAGCGCCGCCACGCCCGCCGGGCTCCTCTCGCTCACCCTGCGCCCCGCGCCCTTCACCACCGGCGGCTTCGGGGTCGTGGACGGGCGTGAGACGGTCCTCTGACGGGGGCCGCCGCGTGCGGCGCCCGCACCGGCCGGGGGCGGGTTCCGCGGGCGCCCGCCCCTCAGACCCGGCGCAGCCAGACCGCGGCGTCCCCGGGAAGCCGCCCGTCCAGCTCCGTGCTGGCCACCAGCACCTCGCCGGGCGGCAGCTCCACGGGCTCCCGGCCCGTGTTGACCAGGACCAGTACCCCGGGCCCCCTCCAGAAGGCCAGCACCGGGCCCTGGTTCAGCGTGTCGTCCCAGACCAGGGTCCGGTCCGCGCAGAAGTCCGGGCGGTGCGCCAGAGCCCTCCGGTACAGGTTGAGCACCGAGCCGGGGTCCCCGGACTCGGCCTCCACGGACCACCGTCCCCAGCCCTCGGGCTGGGGGAGCCAGGAACCGCCCGTACCGAACCCGTACGAGGGGCCGTCCGGGGTCCACGGCAGCGGTACCCGGCACCCGTCGCGCCCCTTGTCGGTGCGGCCGCTGCGCTCCCAGCGGGGATCCTCCAGGGCCTCGGCGGGCAGGCCGGCCGCCTCGGGCAGGCCCAGCTCCTCGCCCTGGTAGACGTACGCGGACCCGGGCAGTGCCAGCTCCAGCAGCGCGAGCGCCCGGGCCCGCCGGGTCCCCAGCTCCAGGTCGGGCTCGGGGTCGCGCCCGTCCGAGAGCAGCCACGCCCCCTGGTCGGTCCCGCGGGGCAGTCCCAGCACCGACACCGGGCGCACGACGTCGTGGTTGCCCACCACCCACGTGGGCGCCGTGCCGACGTGCGCGGCGTCCGCGATCGACGCGTCGATCACGCGGCGGTAGGAGTCGGCGTCCCACTCCGTCCTCAGGAAGTCGAAGTTGAACGCCTGGTCGAGCTCGTCCGGCCGGGTGTACAGCCGCCGCCGGTCGCCGGGCAGCCACACCTCGCCCACCGTGGCCCGGGGCGGGTCGAACTCCGCCAGCACGCGGCGCCAGTCCCGGTACACCTCGTGGACCCCGGGCCGGTCGAGGAGCGGGTGGTCGGGGTTGGCCGCGATGTCCTCGAACCGGCCGCCGTCCACCAGGACCAGGTCGCGCAGCGGCTCACGCAGGTCCTTGACCAGTGCGTAGGCGACGTCGATGCGGAACCCGTCCACCCCGCGCCCGCTCCAGAACCGCAGGATGCCCCGGAACTCCTCGCGCACCCTCGGCTCGTCCCAGTTCAGATCGGGCTGCTCGCGCGCGAACAGGTGCAGGTACCACTGGCCGTCCTCCACGCGCGTCCACGCCGGTCCGCCGAACGTCGACCGCCAGTTGGTCGGGGGGAGCCCGCCGTCCTCGCCCCTGCCGTCGCGGAAGACGTACAGGTCGCGCTCGGGCGAGCCGGGGCCGGCGGCCAGGGCGTCCCGGAACCACGGGTGCTCCTCGGAGGTGTGGTTGGGCACGATGTCGACCATCACGCGCAGGCCGAGTCCGTGCGCGGCCGCCACCATCGTGTCGAAGTCCTCCAGGGTGCCCAGCTGCGGGTCCACGGCCCGGAAGTCGGACACGTCGTACCCGCCGTCCGCCCACGGGGAGGCGTAGAACGGCGACAGCCAGATCCCGTCCGCGCCCAGGTCGGCGATGTGGCCGAGCCGGGCGGTGATGCCGGGGAGGTCACCGACCCCGTCCCCGTCGGAGTCCGCGAAACTGCGCGGGTAGATCTGGTAAAGGACCGCGTCGCGCCACCACTGCTGCATGGTTCCCCTTCGCTGATCGGGTGTTCGGGCCGTCGTGCGGGTCGTCGGCGGGCCGTGCGGGCGCCCCGCCCCGGCGCGCTCACGCCGTTGCCCCGTCCCCGGGGACCGGGGTCAGGTGGACAGCCCCCGCGCGCCCCGGGGGGCCGCGGTGGACTGCCGGAGGATGATCTGGGTGGGCATCTCCACGTGCGTGTCGGTCCGGGCCTTCCCGTCGAGGATGCCCACGGTGAGCCGTCCGGCGGCCAGGCCGGTGTCGTAGGGGGCCTGGTCCACGGTCGTCAGGTCCAGGACGGCGGCGGCGTCGTGGTTGTCGAACCCCATGAGGGAGATGGAGCCGGGCACGCGGACCCCCGAGCGCCGCAGGATCCGGTGCGCGCCCATCGCGATGTCGTCGAACTCGGCGAGCACCGCCGTGGGCGGGTCCTGGTCGGACAGGAGCTCTCCCATGGCGAGCTCGCCCCCCGCGTGGCCGGTCGCCTTGCCGACGCTCCAGGGCGCCAGGCCCGCCGTGGCCATCGCCGCCCCGTACCCCTCGAGCCGGTGCCGGGAACTGGTGCTGGACCACTCCTCCCGCCGGGCCCCGATGTAGGCGATACGGGTGTGCCCCAGGTTGAGCAGGTGCCGGGTGGCTCCGGCGGCGCCCGCGCGGTCGTCGATGTACACGCTTGCCCGCCCCGGGACGCACTGGCCCACGAGCACCACGGGCACCCCGACGTCGTCCAGGCGGTGGCACTCGTCCTCGGACAGGTCCATCGACACCGTGACGACGGCGTCGGAGTTGCGCCGGAGGGGGAGCGCGCGCGTCCAGCCCTCGCGGGCCCGGGTCTCGCCGACCTGGTACACGAGCATGTCGAGGTCCGCCTCGCGCAGCGCGTCGCTGACCCCCGACAGGACCACCCCGAAGAACCACGGCTGGAGGAAGGGGACGACCACCGCGACCCGGCCCGTGCGGCCGGTGACCAGACCCGAAGCGTTCCGAGAAACCACGTAGGAGAGTTCGTCCGCGGCGCGCTGGACGCGCAGGCGCACGTCGGGGGCGACACCGGGGGCGCCGCGCAGGACACGGGAGACCGTCGAGAGCGAGACGCCCGCCCGGTGGGCGACGTCCCGCATGCTCGCGGGTTGGCTGGACATGCTGCCTACGTTAAGAGTGTGGCCCGTGTCATGGCAACGTTTTCAACGAGTCTGCCGACACGAGGAACGCCATTCCCCCTGTAGCAGGCAGATCCGGATAAGTTTTGTGTTGACTGGATCACATGGCGGTGGCATCGTTTTCGCACGACCCCGGGGGGATGACCCAGGACACACTCGACGGCGCGCGCCCGGCCACCGCCCGGCGCGGAAGGAGAGAGTCATGTCAGAGCTTTCACGCCACAAGAGGTACGCGGTGCGCACCGGTGCGGCGGGCCTGGCCGCACTCGGCCTGACACTGGCCACCGCGTGCGGAACGCCTCCGGGGGAGGGGTCGGAAGAGGAGGGGGAGAGCGCGGGGCTCGCCGAGGACCCGCAGTTCGTGTGGGCGGTCACCGGCGCCGACCGGCAGGTCCACGAGGAGGTCGCCCGCCTCTGGAACGAGAGGAACCCCGACCGGCAGGTCGACATCTTCTTCCTGGCGCCGACCGCGGACGAACAGCGGCAGGCCATGTTCCAGGACCTCCAGAGCCAGGCCGGGGAGTTCGACGTCCTCGGCCTCGACGTCATCTGGACCGGCGAGTTCGCCGACTACGGGTACATCGAGAGCCTGGAGGACCTGAGATCCGAGGTCGACGGCGTCAGCCTGGACGGCGCCGTCGACAGCGCGCAGTGGCAGCAGGAGCTGTACGCGCTCCCGTACTCCTCCAACGGAGCGTTCCTCTACTACCGCACCGACCTCGTCGACGAGCCCCCCGCCACGTGGGAGGAGCTGTACGAGACCGGCACCGAGGCCGCCGAGGAGGCCGGCATCTCCGGCTACGTCGGCCAGGGCGACCAGTACGAGGGGCTCGTCGTCAACTTCCTCGAGCTGTACTGGTCCGCGGGAGGGGAGCTGTTCGACGACGCACAGTCGCAGAGCACCTTCCTGGAGGGCGACGCCGCCACCACGGCGCTGGACTTCATGACCGAGGCCTACGACAGCGGCTTCTACGCCGAGGGGTTCGACTCCATGGTCGAGGACGACGCACGCGCCCTCTTCCAGGCCGGCGAGGCCGTGTACATGCGCAACTGGCCCTACGCCATCCCGCTCCTGGAGGGCGAGGGAGGCGAGGAGAGCGCGGTCGCCGACGACTTCGCCGTGGCTCCGCTGCCCACCTTCACGGGCGAGGGCACGACCAGCGCGCTCGGCGGGCTCAACAACGCGGTCAGCACCCTGAGCGAGAACAAGGACCTGGCCCGCGAGTTCGTCCTGTGGGCGGCCACCGATCCCGAGGCCCAGGACATCCTGGCCACCAACAGCCTGCCGCCGACCATGCAGAGCGCCTACGAGGACACGGAGGACCCCCACCTGGAGGTGCTCGGCGAGATCCTCGGCGACGCGCACGCGCGTCCGCCGGTGCCGGGATACAACTCGATGTCGCTGGTCATGCAGGAGAACCTGCACGCCGCCTACCTGGGGCAGGAGGACCCGGCCGCGGCCCTGGAGGCCGTGGACCGGTCGGCCGACGAAGCCCTAGAGCAAGAGTAGGTCCGATGGCGAAGACCCAGAGCGTCAGTACGCGCCGCGGCCTGGGCGAGCGGGCGATGGGCAGGATCTTCCTCGCTCCGTCGTTCGCGTTCATGGCCGTCATCGCCCTCTTCCCGGTGTTCTACGCGATCGGGATGAGCCTCTACAGCATCCGCGGATTCCACCAGGAGTTCACCGGGTTCGACAACTACGCGCGGGTCCTGACCGACGCGGGGTTCTTCAACGCGGTCGGGAACACCCTGGTCTTCACCGTCGCCTCGGTGTCGTTGGAGTTCGTCGTCGGTATGGCGTTCGCGCTGATCATGCACCAGGCGTTCGTCGGCCGCGGCCTGACCCGCGCGGTCATCCTCGTGCCGTGGGTGATCCCGACGGCCGTCGCCGCCCAGGTGTGGCGGTACATGTTCGACCACAACCCGGGCTTCGTGAACTCGGTCCTGGGCACGGACGTCAACTGGCTGCGCGACCCCGCGTGGTCCATGGTCGGCATCATCAGCGCCGACGTGTGGAAGACCGCCCCGTTCGTCGCCCTGCTGCTCCTGGCCGGGTTGCAGACCATCCCGAAGGACTACTACGAGGCGGCCAGGGTCGACGGCGCCACCGTGGTCCAGCGGTTCTGGTTCATCACCCTGCCCCTGCTGAGGCCGGCGATCGTCGTGGCCCTGCTGTTCCGCACGGTGGACGCGCTGCGCATGTTCGACTTCGCGTACGTGTTCGCCGGGTACTCGAACTCGCTCGCCACCCTGTCCGTGTACGCCCAGCGCTTCCTGGTCGCCGAACCGGAGCTGGGCTACGCCAACGCCCTGTCCACCGTCACGTTCGTCATCGTCATGATCGTCGGCCTGGCCTTCATCAGCCGCATGGGCCGCCACATGGTCGGCGACGTGGCGCGGAAGGAGAAGTGATGACGGCCGAGACGGTGAAGCCGAGCGGGCCGGTCCACCGGCCGCGCCGCAGGACGCACCCGGCGGTGGTCAACGCGCTCAAGCTGCTGGGCCTGCTCCTGGTGCTGGGCTGGTGCCTGTTCCCGTTCCTGTGGATGGGGATGACCAGCCTCCGGTCGGGGTCGGTGGCGCTCACGGACCCGAACATCTTCCAGGGGCCGTTCAGCCTGTCCAACTACGAGCAGGTCTTCGACCTCGGGTTCCAGTTCGCCCTGCGCAACTCGCTCATCGTGGCGGCGGTGACCACGGCGATCTGCATCCCGGTCGCGTCCCTCGCCGGCTACGCGCTGGCGCGCCTGCCCATGGCGGGCAAGTTCGCGCTGCTGGCGGCCACCCTGGTGGCCACGCTGTTCCCGCCGGTGGCACTGGTCAACCCGCTGTACCAGGTGTACCTGAAGCTCCACCAGTGGACCGGGATCAACCTGCTCAACTCCTACGCGGGCATGATCATCCCGTACGTGGCGCTGACCCTGCCGCTGGCGATCTTCATCCTCGCCACCTTCTTCGCGGGCATCCCCCGCGAGATCGAGGAGTCGGCGAAGGTGGACGGGGCCACCCCGTTCCAGGCGTTCCTGCGCGTGGTGGCGCCGCTGGCGGCGCCGGGCGTGGGCGCTGCCGCCATCCTGACGTTCGTGTACTCCACGAACGAGTTCCTGCTGGCCTTCTCCTTCGCGCCGCGCGACCTGAACGTCCAGACCGTGCCGGTGTTCGTGGGAACGTTCGAGCGGGTCGGCTACGAGAATCCGATCGGCCAGATCATGGCGGCGTCGGTGCTGGTCTCGGTACCGCTCATCCTGTTCGCCCTGGTCCTGCAGCGCCGGATCGTGGCGGGCCTGACCTCGGGGGCCGTGAAGGGCTGACGGTGGCGGGGAGGGGCCCGGGACGGAGGTCCCCGGGCCCCTCCCCGCCTACCGGCGCCCCGCTCCCTCCGGCCCTTCGCGCTCACGGGGAGTTCCGCGGCGTCAGCTCAGGCAGGCCCGGACCACGCGCAGGACCTGCGCGCGCGGCTCCACGACGTCGGGGCGGGTGAGCCCGCGCATGACGAGCCCGTCCACGTAGGAGGTCAGGGTGCGCGTTGCCGCCTCGGGGTCCGTGGCGCCGAGGTCGAGGGCGATCCGGACGGTCCACCGGTGGAGGGCCTCGGCCCCCCGGGCCAGCGACTCGCGGATCTCGGGGTTGTGCGCGCTCTCCATGGCCAGTGTGTAGCGGGCGGCGGTGAGGTCGCGGTACGTGGTGGTCGCGGCGGTGACGTACCCGATCAGAGCGTCGGTGAAGTGTTCGTCGTCGGCCAGTGAGACGTCGTAGAGCGTCGCCCAGATCTCCCGGTCCTTCTCCTCCAGCCGGTCCACGACCCCACGCACCAGGGCCGCCCTGGTGCGGAAGTGGTTGGAGGCCGAGCCCTTCGGCAGTCCGGCGGCGGCGTCCACCCGCCCGTGGGTGAGGGCGTGGAGCCCCTGGGTGCCCAGGAGGGTCAGGGCGGCGTCGGCGGCGCGGGTCCTGGTGTGCGACATGTGCCTACTATAAACATAGTGATTTATTACTATGATCGTAGTAGTGTGTCGGCATGAACGGAAGAGCGCTTGTCGTCGGAGCGGGTGTTGCAGGACTCGCGGCGGCCCGAGGACTCCTGGAGGGGGGATGGGAGGTCGAGGTCCGCGAACGCCTGGACGGCCCGCCCGACATCGGGGGAGCCCTCATGATGTGGCCGGCGGCCATGGCCGGGCTCGACCGGTTGGGCCTGGGCGGCCGGGTGCGCGAGCGCGCCCGGCGCCCCGCGGGAGGGGTGATCGCGTCCCCGTCCGGACGTGCCCTCCTCACCGTCGGCGGCGCTCGGGCGGACGACCTGTACCTGGTCTCCCGATCCTCCCTGCTCGCCACCCTCGCGGAGGGGCTCCCCGAGGGCGTCGTCCGGTGGGGCGCGGCCGTCACGGCCGGGGAGGTCCGCGACGCCGCCGGGTTCGACGTGGTCGTGGGCGCCGACGGGATCAACAGCCTCGTCCGCCGGACCGTCGTCCCCGGGGCCCCCGCTCCCAGGCCCCTCGGCACCGTCGCCTTCCGGGGCGCCGTCGAGGGACCGGCCGACCTCGCCGTCGAGACGTGGGGCAGGGGGAGGCTGTTCGGCGTGACGCCGATGGACGCGGGGACCTCCAACTGGTTCGCCTCCGTCCGCGTCGGACTCCTCCGCGAACGGGAGGGCCCGGACCGCGTGGAGCTGTTGCGCGCCCTGTACGGCGACTGGCACCCGGTGGTCGCCCGGGTCCTGGACGCGCTCCCCGGCGGCGGGGTGGACCGGAGGGTCCTGTACGACCTCCCCGCCTTCGGGAGCTACGCGCGGGGCCGCCACGTCCTCATCGGCGACGCCGCCCACGCCATGGCGCCCAACCTCGGACGCGGTGCCTGCGAGTCGTTGGTCGACGCGGCCGCCCTCGCCGCCGCGCTCACCGCCGAACCCTCCGTGGAACGGGCCCTCGACCGTTACGACCGCGTCCGGCGCCCGCCGACACGCCGGGTCGTCCTGGCCTCCAGGGCGCTCAACGGCTGCGCCACCGCCGTCCGGCTCAGCGCTTCCCGGGAGGGCGTGATGCGGGTCGCCGGGCGCCTCGCCCGGCCCCGTCCCGCCCGGACGGGGCAGGGACTCACCGGCGGGTGACGTCGTCGCGGTCCAGGTCGGCGGCGTCCCTGCCCATCAGCTCGGCCGTGATCTGCAACTCGGCCAGGACCGCGCGCAGCACGTGCTCGACCCCCGCCGCCCCGTCCACGGCCAGGCCGTAGACCCAGGGGCGTCCCAGCAGCACCGCCCGGGCGCCCAGCGCCATCGCCACGGCCACGTCCGCGCCCGATCGCACCCCCGAGTCGAACAGCACCGCGGCCCGGTCGCCGACCGCCTCCACCACCTCGGGCAGGGCGTCCAGGGCCGCCACCGCGTTGTCGACCTGGCGGCCCCCGTGGTTGCTCACCACGAGGCCGTCCACGCCCGCCTCCACCAGCTCGATCGCCTCGTCGCCGCGGACGACGCCCTTGACCAGGACCGGCAGGTCGGTCCAGTCGCGGATGCGCGCGATGTTGTCCGTGCTCAAGGACCTGCTCGCGAACGCCCCGAGGAAGTGGAACACCGCCTCCGTGAACACCCCGCCGGGCTCCGGGTCGGCCTTGAGCCGGGAGCGGAACTCAGGGTCGCTGAAGTAGTTCGCCATGCCCTGGCTGCGCAGGAACGGCAGGTGGCCCAGGGCCAGGTCGCGCGGCCTCCACCCCAACCTCTTGGTGTCGGCGGTGACCACGATCGCCTTCGCGCCCGCCGCGGTCGCCCGTCGCACGAACGACTCCGCGAGAGCGTCGTCGCCGGGCCAGTACAGCTGGTACCACCACGTGTCGGCCGCCTCCGCGACCTCCTCCATGGGCGTGGACGCGGCCGTGGACAGGACCATCGGCACGCCCAGGGCGTTCGCGCCCCTGGCCACGGCCAGTTCCGCCTCCCCGTGGACCTGCTCCAGGACCCCGACCGGGGCGGTGAGCAGCGGGGTCGGGTAGCGCTCCCCGAACAGGGTGACGCCCAGGTCCCCGGCGTTCTCCGCGCCCGGCCGCAGGCTGCGCGGGCGGAGCGCGTACCGGGCGAACGCCGCCACGTTGGCGTCGGCGGTGCGCTCCCGGCCGGCGCTCCCCTCCACGTAGCCGAAGGGCCCCGGCTCCATGGCCTTCTCGGCCAGGTCGCGCAGGGCCTCGTGGTGGTAGGGCAGGTGCGGCAGGTCGCCGTTGGTCGCGTCGGCGTAGACGCCGTCCTGGTACTGGGCGAAGTGGCTCATCGTTCCCTCGCTGGCGCCGGGGGCGCCCGGTGCGCGCGCCGCGGTCGGCGCACGGGACGGACAGGGAGGCCCGGGCCGTGGGAGAGGGCCCGCGGCCCCGGGCGGTCGAACCGTTCGCGCCGTCCGGCTCACGGAGGATGCTACCGGGCGCCCGGGTGACGCACGTCACCCGGGCGCCCGGTGTTCACCGCTCCGCGCCGAACCCGAGCGGCGCCGCCGCCCGGCCGGAGCTCCGCCTGGTCCCCGTGGCGGGACCGGCCGCGCGGCTCAGGACGAGCCGACCGGGAGCCCCTCGTCCAGGACTCCGCCGTCCCCCGCCTCGGAGATGTGCAGCGCGGCGACCAGCTCCCGGTAGAGGGGGTCCCGGTCCAGCAGCTCGCGGTGCGTGCCCCGGGAGCGGACACGGCCGTCCTCCATCAGGACGATGCTGTCGGCGTGGATCACCGTCGACAGCCGGTGGGCGATGGTGACCACGGCCTTCCGGTCGGCGTGGCGGCGCAGGCTCTCCGTGATCGCCGCCTCCGTGATCGCGTCCACCTGCGAGGTGGCCTCGTCCAGCAGCAGCACGTCAGGGGAGCACAGCAGGGCGCGTGCCAGGGCGATGCGCTGCCGCTGTCCGCCCGAGAACGACGTGGCGTCGAGCTGGGTGTCCAGGCCCTCCTCCAGGGCGTCGACCTTGTCCGCCAACCCGACCTCGTCCAGGACCCGGCGCACGTCCTCCTCCGAGGCGTCGGGCCTGCTGAACAGCAGGTTCTCGCGGACGGTCCCGGGGATCACCGGGGTGTCCTGCTCGACGTACGCGAAGTGGCCGCGCACCTGCCTGGGGGTGAGCGACGGGTAGGGCGTCCCGGCCAGCGCGAGCTCCCCCTCCACCGGTTCGAGGAAGCGCAGCAGCAGTGAGAACACGGTGGTCTTGCCCGCGCCCGACGGTCCGACGATGGCGGTGTGCCCCCGCCGGGGGATGCTCAGGTCGACCCGGTCCAGCGCGGCCTCGGCTCCGGGGGCGTACCGGGCGGTGACCCCGCGCAGCTCCAGCAGCGCGTCCCCGGCGCCGTCGGGGTCGGCGAGCGGGACGTCGGGTCCGTCGGAGGACGGCTCGAGGGGGATGGCCCCGACCTCGCGGATGCGCCTGGCCGCGGCCACGCCGGACTGGAGGGTGGTGACGCTCTGGGAGAGCTCCATGACCGGGTTCATCAGCGTGAACGCGTAGAGCAGGAACGCGATGAGGGAGGACACCTCCATCGCGCCGGAGGTCACCCGCAGGGCGCCCACCCCCAGGATGGCGATGATCGAGATCTGGATGCCGCCGTAGGCGATCGTCCAGGCCACGGCCTCGCGCCTCACCGACCGCACCCCGTGGTGCGCGGCCTGCCGTGCGTGCTCCAGGATCTGGCCGCCGAGCCGGTCCTCGGCGCGGCTCACCTTGACCGTGCGCACGGCGCGCAGGGCGCCGTCCAGGACGCCGCCCATGAGTCCCAGCGAGTTCTGCGCCTTCTCCTGGGCCTTGGCGATGGCGGGCATCAGGGTGAGGAACAGGATCGTGACGACGAGCACGGCGGTGAACGTGACGGCGAGCAGGACCAGGTCCAGCACCCCCATCATCACCAGGGTCCCGACCAGCAGGACACCGCCGTTGACGAGGCTGATGATGCTGCTGGAGGCGGCCTCGCGCAGGAGCACCGTGTCGGAGGTGGCCCGTGTGACGAGTTCGCCCGAAGGGCGCCGGGACATCGGGATGAGGGCGGCCCGGAAGTAGCGGCGCACCAGGGAGGTGCGGGCGTCGAGGACGACCTTCTCGGCGACGGTGCCGAGGAGGATCCAGTGCCACAGGCCGAACCCGATGCCCAGGGCGAACAGCCCGAGCAGGAGCGAGATGGGCACCACGAGGCTGCCCGCGTCGGCGACGGTGTCCAGGACGAGCTTGATCACCATCGGGTTGGCGAGTTCGAGCGCCGACCCGAGCAGCGCGAGCACCAGTCCGAGGGCGAGCTTCCGCCGGTGCGGGTGCACGAACGACCACAGCACCCGGAGCTGGGCGAAGCGGGGCTCTTGCGTCCCCGGTGAGGAGTCGGTTAATACCGTAGATCGTTCAGTCATGCTCTAAATTAGGTCATATGTGACCGATTATTGTCAACCAAGTACCGACAAGCCTAGGATGTTGGCATGGTGAACAGCGCTCCCTCAGAGGAAGAGACGAGGACACGCGCGCGCACCCGGCGCGCGATCCTCGAAGCGGCCGTCCAGGTCCTCGGCGAGAACTCCGCGGCCCCCCTGTCGCAGGTCGCCAGAGCCGCGGGGGTCGCCCGCAGCACCCTCCAGCGCTACTTCCCCGAACGCGCCGACCTGACGAGCGCCCTGGGGGAGTACGCCGACGAGCTGATCACCGAGGCCATGCAGAGGGCGCGCACCACCGAGGGGACCGGTCTGGAGGCCTTCCTGCGCCTCGTGCCGGAGTACTTCGCGCTCCAGAAGGTGATCATGCTGGCGTTCGGGCAGGAGGAGGATCTCACCGAGGGTTCCGAGGAGGAGTGCGGGGAGGCCGACCTCGCGCTCACCGCCCTCATCGAACGCGGGCACGCCGACGGCAGCATCGACCCCGCGATCTCCGCGAGCTGGATGCAGCAGTTCCTGTGGGCGGGGCTCTACTCCGGGTGGTCCTACGTCAACACCGGGGAGGTCTCCGCGTACGAGGCGCTCAACCTCTGCGTGCTCTCCCTGGAGAAGGTGGCAGCGAACCCGGCCGCGAACGGCGGGCGCGGCTGACGCCCGCCGTTCGGGCGGCCCCAGCGGTCCCCGAGGGCCGGGCCCTCGGCGCCGGCGCGGGGACGGGAGGACGGGTCAGAGGTACAGGCCGGTGCCCCGCTCCGGGGCCTCGTTGGCGACGGCGTGCACGTCGCGCTCGCGCAGGATCACGTAGCGCTCGCCGTTCAGCTCGACCTCGCCCTGCTCCTCCGGGTCGAAGAGCACGCGGTCCCCGGTCTTCACGTGCCGGGCGCCGGTCCCGGCGCCGACGACCTCACCCCACGCGAGCCTGGTCGCCAGCTTCACCGTGTCCGGGATGACCAGACCGGCACTGCTGCGCCGCTCGCTCCGGTCCACGACCGTCCGCACGAGGAGGCGGTCGTGGAGCATCTGGATCTCAAGCTTTGATTCGGCCACGACCCCAGGGTATTCGGCCCCGCACACGGCTATCCACCGGCCGCCCGCCCGCCCCGGCGTCCCGACCTGCCCCGGACCTCCGGTACAGTACTTCTATCGCCGAGCGGGGAAACCGCCCGGCACACCAGGGGCTATGGCGCAGTTGGTAGCGCGCCTCCATGGCATGGAGGAGGTCTGGGGTTCGAATCCCCATAGCTCCACGCGACTTTGGGACGACCCTGCTCGGAGGCCTTCGGCCTCCTCGCAGGGTCGTCTTCGTCATGTCTGCCGGAGGGAGACCCCCCGAACCCCCCGAGGTGACCCCCTGTGGCTGGGGTCGCGCTGATCGGCGGGATGGCGGTACCGCACCTGTCGACGGGGATGCCCGGCCGCTTGGCGAAGGCGTTCCGCCCGGACGGCCCCGCACCGCCCGATGCGCCCCCGGGGCGCTGGGCCGCCGACCGCGGGCCTCCCGTCGGCGCATGTGCTGTGGGCGGCCCCGCATCCCGCGTTCGCCGCAGACGTTTCTGCTCGACGCACCTCGTCCCCCCACCGCGCATCCGGCCACGGTTCCGCCGACGCGGCGGGGCCCGGCACCGTGCCCCGGAGCCCCTCCCGTACGGTGGTGAGCCTTCCGGAGAGAGGGGCGGTCGATGGACGGTGGACACGACGTCGCGGACGACGTCGCCCGGGCCACGGCGACGGACATCCTGGACTCGGGCCGGTGTCCCCCACGCGCGGGACTGACGTTCACGGGAACGGGCGGACTCCCCTCGGTCTTTCCCGTCACGGAGTTCGCCGCCGCTTCCGTCGGCGCGGCCGGTGTCGCCGCCGCCGACCTGGCCTCGGCGGGCGACGGGCGCCGCCGGGACGTCCGCGTCGACCGGCGCCTGGCCTCGATGTGGTTCGCGTGGTCCCTCCGCCCCACGGGATGGCGGCCCCCCTCCCCGTGGGACGACGTCGCGGGCGACTACCGGACCTCCGACGGGTGGATCAGGCTCCACACCAACGCCGCCGCCCACCGTGCGGCGGCCCTGCGGGTCCTCGGCGTCCCCGGCGGGCGGAACCGGGTGCAGCGGGCCGTCGCCGAGTGGGACGGGGTCGAACTGGAGTCCCGTGTCGTCGGGGCCGGGGGCTGCGCGGCCGTGATGCGCTCGACGTCCGAGTGGGCCACCGGTGAGCAGGGACGGAGTGTGGCCTGCGAACCGCTCATCGTCTGGGAGGACGGCGACAGGTCCGAGACGGGGCCGGCCCTCGCGGGCGGGGCGCGCCCGCTGGAGGGCGTGCGCGTCCTCGACCTCACCCGGGTCCTGGCGGGCCCCGTGGCGACGAGGTTCCTGGCGCTGCTCGGGGCCGACGTCCTGCGCGTCGACCCGCCCTGGTGGGACGAGCCCGGACTGGTCCCCGAGGTCATGCTCGGCAAGAGGTCCGCCCGGCTCGACCTGCGGGGGGCGGGCCCGCGCGGGCGCCTGCTGGAACTGCTGGGGCGGTGCGACGTCCTCGTGCACGGCTACCGACCCGGCGCCCTCGACCGGTTGGGCCTCGGCGCGGACGTCCGTCGCGGGGTGCGCCCGGGACTGGTCGAGGTCGGCCTCGACGCCTACGGCTGGACCGGTCCCTGGAGGACGAGGCGCGGCTTCGACAGCCTGGTGCAGATGAGCACCGGCATCGCCGACGCCGCCATGCGCGAAGGAGGGCTGGACGCTCCGAAGCCGCTGCCGGTCCAGGCGCTGGACCACGGGACCGGGTACCTGATGGCCTACGCCGCCCTGGAGGGGCTGAGGCGGCGGGTCGACACCGGTCAGGGCTCCCTCGCCCGGCTGTCCCTGGCTCGTACGGCCCTCCTCCTCGCCGGGCGCCGGGGTACGGGCGACACCGGCCCGCTCGATCCGGAGGGCGACGGCGACCTCGCCCCGGGTGTCGAGGACACGTCGTGGGGGCCGGCCCGTCGGCTCCGAATGCCGCTGGAGGTGGAGGGCGTGGTCCTCGCGGCACCGCGGCCGGCGGGGGCTCTGGGGGCGGGCGGGGCGCGGTGGTGACCGACCCGCCCACGGCCGACCGCCGCCCCGGGGCCGTCCGGGTCGGGCTGCCGACCTGACGGACTCCACGTGCAACCTGGGAGTTGCACTCGAAGGGCATTAGTGCAACCATGGTGTTGCACATGCGACGAGGGGGGTGTCATGGACGGGATTTCGGACCGGATCGAACGAGAGGTGGACATCGCGGCTCCGGCGCGACGCGTCTGGGAGCTGGTGTCGCGCCCGGGATGGTTCATCAACGACGGAGCGGTCGTCGACCACGTGATCGAGCAGGACGGCGACGTCAGCGTCGTGCGCGACCCCGTCCACGGCGACTCCCGCATACGCACCGAGAAGCTCGACCCGCCCGGCTACGCGGCGTTCCGCTGGCTGGGCGGCGAGGAAGGGGGGTCGACCCTGGTTGAGTTCTGGATCGAGGAACTCGAGGCGGGCGGCGTGACCCTGCGAGTGGCCGAGAGCGGCTTCGCCTCGCTGGGCGGCACGGAGGCCGAGCGGCGCCGGCGCGTGGAGGAGAACACCCGGGGCTGGGAGGAGGAGCTCGGCGCCGCGCGCTCCTTCCTGGACGCCTCGACCGTCGAGCGCTCCGTCCACGTCGGGGTGGCGCCCGAACGGCTCTGGCCGGTACTGACCCGGCCCGAGCACTTCGCGGCCTGGTACGCCTTCGGTGGGGCGGAATTCGAGGCCGTGCCGGGCGCTCCCATGGAGCTGCACTGGGACGAGCACGGCACCTTCCGGGGGCGGGTCGTCACGGTGGACGAGCCCTCGACGTTCGCCTACCGGATCGCCGCCGAGCCGGACACCGACCCCGGCGAGGGCGTCAGCACGCTGGTGACGATGACGGTGAGGAAGTCGGGGAACGGCTCACTGCTCACGGTCTCCCAGAGCGGCTTCGACACCCTGCACCCGCGCTTCGGGACGGTCTCCGACAACGTCGCGCCGGAGGAGGAGGGATGGGACGGGGGGCTCTCCGCCCTGACGGCACACCTCTCGGGAGCGGGGACTCCGTGAACGCCACCGTCTTCGCCGCGCTGGGCGACGAGACCCGCTGGAGCATCCTCGTGAGTCTGGCCCGCGAACCCGCCTCCGCTTCGGCGCTGGCCGGTGAGCTGCCCGTGAGTCGGCAGGCCGTCGTCAAGCACCTGGACGTGCTGCGCTCCGTGGGGCTGGTGGAGTCGGAGCGGCGCGGCCGGGAGGTCGTGCACCGGCCGATCGGCTCACGGCTCAGCGAGCTCGGCCGCGACCTCCAGCGCGTCGGAACGGCCTGGGAGAACAGGCTGGACCGGATCAGGGAGATCGCGGAGTCCTGACCCGTTCGTCGACGAAGGCGAGGAGGTCCGGATCGTCGGAGACCAGGCGGTCCACCTCCTCGCCCCCGTCGCACCTGCACAGGGCCACCGTCACCCGCGAGGGGGAGCGGTCCACCACACGCCACACGGCGCCGTGGTCCTCCCACCGGGTCAGGACCTCCACCGGGTTCCGTTCGTCGCTCATGGAGCCATCATGCCCGGGAGGCGGGGACCGACCCCCTCCCGCGCGTTCCCGCTTCCCGGGGCGCTCCGGGTGACCGGAGGCCGTGCAAGAAGCCCCCGTGTACGCCCCCGTGACGCGCCGTGTGGGCCGCCCGACACCCCGCATGTTCACCCCACCCTTCCGCGTCCGATAGAATCGAACCGTTGCCGCACGGCACACGGGGCTATGGCGCAGTTGGTAGCGCGCCTCCATGGCATGGAGGAGGTCTGGGGTTCGAATCCCCATAGCTCCACGCGAATCTGGGACGACCCTGCTCGGAGGCCTTCGGCCTCCTCGCAGGGTCGTCTTCGTCATGTCTGCCGTGGGGAGACCCCCGAACCCCCCGAGGCACCCCCCTGGGGTTGGGGTCGCGGTGATCGGTGGGGTGGCGGTACCGCACCTGTCGACGGGGATGTCGTCCGTCCGTCGCGGCGTTTTCCTGCGCACAGGTCTTGCTGGCCTGCGTTCTCCGGGACGACCCTGCTCGCGCGTGACCGCGCTCGCCGGGTCGTCCTTCGTGTTTACCGGGGGGAGACCCCGTCCCCCGAGGGCATCCTCCGGGGCGGGTTCCTGTCGCCCGGCGGCCCTCTGAGAGCTCTCCCACCCCTTGACCCGGGGTGTGGCGTGGGTCATAATCAACATAACGGTTGATCAACGAGAAAGTTGAATGCGCAGATGGCGAGCGACCCCCTGAGCCTCACATTCGCGGCGCTGGCGGATCCGACCCGCCGGGCGCTGCTGGCGAGGCTCGCGGAGGGCGAGGCGACCGTCAACGACCTGGCGGAGCCGTTCCCCATCAGCCTCCAGGCGGTGTCCAGACACCTGAAGGTCCTGGAGCGGGCCGGCCTGATCAGCCGCGGCCGCGACGCGCAGTGGCGTCCCTGCCGGCTGGAGACCGCGCCTCTGGAGCAGGCGTCGGTGTGGATCGGGCGGTACCACGACCAGTGGGAGGAGCGCTTCGACCGGCTGGACGAGGAGATCCGCCGCATCCAGGACGCGCGGGGAACCGGAGACCGCAGCACCGAGGGAGAGAAGACCCATGAGTGACCTCACCGTGACCGTCGAGCCCGGTCGCCAGGACATCGTCATCACCCGCACCTTCGACGCGCCCAGGGACGTGGTGTTCAGGGCCATGACCGAGCCGGAGCACCTGGCCCGGTGGTGGGGGCTGGACGAGACCGACACGGTCGTCGACCGGGCCGAGGTGCGGCCCGGCGGTACCTGGCGGTTCGTCGAGAAGGCCGCCGACGGCGAGGAGTACGCCTTCCACGGGGTCTTCCACGACGTGGTCGCCCCCGAGCGCATCGTGCAGACCTTCGAGTTCGAGGGGATGCCGGGCCACGTGGCGATGGACACCCACATGCTGGAGGAGAAGGACGGCCGCACCCTCTACCGGGCGATCTCCGTGTTCCAGACGGTCGAGGACCGCGACGGCATGGTCAGCTCCGGCATGGAGGAAGGGCTGGCCCAGTCGCTGGACGCCCTGGAGAGGCTCGCCCGCGGCCTCGCCTGACGCCCGCCGGGCCGATCGGCCGGGCCCCGGAGGGCCCGGCCGATCCCGCCTGTGGACGGAGCCCGTCCTGTCCCCACGGGCCGGTACTGTCGATCCGTGGCAGATCTTCCCGACGTTCCGACCCTGCTCGACGCCGCCGTCACCGCTCTCGGCGGCAGCCGCCGCGAGGGCCAGACGGCCATGGCCGACGCCGTGGCCGCGGCGGTCGACGAACGCGAGCACCTGGTGGTCCAGGCCGGTACCGGCACCGGCAAGTCCCTGGCGTACCTGGTACCCGCGGTCAGACACGCGATGGACCGGAAGAACACCGTGGTGGTCTCCACCGCCACCATCGCCCTCCAGAACCAGCTCATCGACCGGGACCTGCCGCGCCTGGCCGGGGCGCTGTCCTCGCTGCTGCCGCGCGAGCCCACGTTCGCCGTGCTGAAGGGCCGCCGCAACTACCTGTGCCGCAACCGGCTCCAGACCGCGGACGAGGACGCGGAGGACGCCGAGCTGTTCGACCCCCGGCAGCTCTCCTCCCTCGGCCGCCAGGTGGCCCGCCTGCACGAGTGGGCGGAGGAGACCGTCACCGGCGACCGCGACGAGCTCGTCCCCGGCGTCAGCGACCTCGCCTGGCGGCAGGTGTCCGTGGGCGCCAACGAGTGCATGGGGGCCCGCATCTGCCCCTTCGGACAGGAGTGCTTCGCGGAGTTCGCACGCGAGGCCACCCAGGGAGTGGACGTGGTGGTCACCAACCACGCGATGCTCTCCATCGACATGGCGCAGGGCCGGCACATCCTGCCCGAGCACGACACGATCATGATCGACGAGGCGCACGAGCTCGTGGACCGGGCGACCTCCGTGTCCACCGGCAGCCTGAGCGAGCGCGTCGTCAACACCGCGGCCAAGCGCGCCGCCCGCCTGGTCGAGCCCGGGATCAGCGAGCGCCTCACGGAGTGCGCCGACGGGCTCGCCCTGATGTTCACCGAGTCGCCCGACGGCCGCCTGGACCACATCGACGACGCCCTGGCCAACGCGGTCGCGGCCACCCGCGACGCCGCCTCCGCCTGCGTCACGGCCATCGGCCCCTCGCCCGGCGAGCTCGACCCCGACGGCGCCAGCGACCGCCGCCTGGCCCTGGCCGCTCTCGAAGAGGTGCGCGAGACCGCCGTGCGCGTGCTGGAGTCCTACGAACCCGCCCTGCGCGACCGCACCGAGGTCGTGTGGCTCACCAGGGCCCCGGGCCGCCAGCCCGCCCTCAACGTCGCCCCGCTCGCCGTCGGCGGGCTGCTGCGGGAGAAGCTCTTCGGGGACCGCACCGTCGTGCTGACCTCGGCCACCCTCACCCTCGGCGGTTCCTTCACCTCCCTGGCCAACCAGTGGGGCCTGGGCCGCGAGGTCACCCGGGAGGCCGCGGAACGGGCCGCCGCGGGCGCCCCCGGGACGACGCGGGCGCAGACCGGGGACGGGGACACCCCGGCCGCCGGCCCGGACGAGGACGACGACGGCCCCCACCGCGCGGCGGGGGAGCCCCGCTGGCGCGCGCTGGACGTCGGGTCGCCCTTCGAGCACGCCCGCAGCGGCATCCTGTACGTGGCCACCCACCTGCCGCCGCCCGGGCGCGACGGGCTCGCGCCCTCCTACCTCGACGAGATCGCCGAGCTCATCGAGGCCGCCGACGGCCGGGCCCTGGGCCTCTTCTCCTCCATGCGGGCCGCCCAGCAGGCCGGCGACGAGCTCCGGGACCGGCTCGACCAGCCGATCCTGTGCCAGGGCGAGGACTCCACCGGCCAGCTGGTCCGGCGGTTCGCCGAGGACGAGAGGTCCTGCCTGTTCGGCACCCTGTCGCTGTGGCAGGGCGTGGACGTGCCGGGCCCCTCCCTGTCGCTGGTGATCGTGGACCGCATCCCGTTCCCCCGTCCGGACGACCCCCTCGCCTCCGCCCGCCAGCGGGCCGTGGCCGCGCACGGCGGCAACGGGTTCCTGTCGGTGGCGGCCACCCACGCCGCGCTGCTGCTCGCCCAGGGCACCGGCCGGCTGCTGCGCTCCACCGACGACCGCGGGGTCATCGCGGTCCTGGACCCGCGCCTGGCCACCGCCCGCTACGGCGGCTTCCTGCGCGCCTCGCTGCCGCCCTACTGGGGCACCACGGACCCCGAGGTGGCCCGGTCGGCGTAGTCGTTGTGCGCGTTCGCGGCCATCGGGCCGGGCCGGTACAGGGCGATGACCGCCGCGATGTCACCGAACTTCTTCGGCTGCA